>CAJVZD010000002.1 GCA_913019905.1 uncultured Cellvibrionales bacterium | reverse complement strand
TTGATTAGGTCTTGCAGGTTGGCGGCGTCGGTTGGATCGGGCGGGTGGTTGGGAAAGTTGCCGTCTACGTCGCAGTAAAGGGGGACGACTTCGCAGCCGAGCTCTTCAAATAGACGCGGTGCAATTTGCCCGGTCACTCCATTTCCGGCATCGATTACAATTTTTAATGGTTGGGCAATGGCGACATCATTGATTATATAGTCAATGTAAGCCTGCTCAACTTCTTGGGTTTGGTAATTTCCCTGACCATTGATTATGTCTTGATTAATGATCCGTTGGCGAAGATTTTTGATAGCGTCTCCAGATAGTGCTCTGCCACCAATGACAATCTTGATGCCATTGTATTCTGCCGGGTTGTGGCTACCAGTAATAACGACGCCTGTGTGCGTACCGAGCTCGTGAGTCGCAAAATACATTAGGGGGGTGGGTGACATGCCAAGATCGATGACATCCCTGCCACTGGCCAAGAGGCCTTTTGTTAACGCCTCCAGAATTCGGGGTGAGCTATGTCTACCGTCAGCGGCTACGACAACGCTTTGCTGTCCCTGATCGAGAGCTTCACTGCCGATAGCCAAACCAATCGCATGGACGACCTGATCTGTTAATTGTTGCTCGGCAAGTCCGCGAATATCATAAGCCCGGAAAATTGTTTCAGGGATCTCAGTTGGCAATGAAGTATTCGGATCGGCGCCTTCGGTTTCGGTAGGTACGTCTTGAGCTGTGCTTGTCGGAGTGCTTGGCGACGATGGTTGCAGTTCATCTGGGTTAGCGACATTGGAGCTCGCTGAATCTTCTATTTTTTCCTTGAGGCTTTTGTGAGCTGCTGCAAAGCCGGGTAGTGTAAATGATGTCGCTTTGATCTTTGCTGCTCCCAGCATATTCAGGTTGTCAGCTAGTACTCTTTGGAGCGCAAATTTTGTAAAAGCAGCAGACCCGATTAACGTTATGACAATGACGACTAATAATATCCATAAAACAGTGCTGCCGAGGCTGCTGCGATAGACTAAGTCAGCCGATGGAGTGAAATTAACAGTCCAGGATGATGCAAAAACTTCTGCGGCAGTGGTTAGTTCGGTGGCCGTGCCGGCACCGGTGGAGGTGATGGTGTTTTCTTTATTTTTAAACTGCTGCAGTAATATTGAGTTGCCAATATTGTTGTCCAGCTGGGACAGTAAATTTTTCAGGTACTGATCATCCAATGTAAGAAGTAATGCACCGATCGCAAATTTTTTTTCGGGAGACTTGATGGATTCCGCTAGGGAAAATAACCACTGATCTCCAATCTTGTAAGCTTCTGCATTAACCTTATCGCCGGAACTGACTGTTCGCAGAATATCCAATTCAATATTGTTGCGGAGCTTATGGCGCTTTCGATCAAATGACGCGATTCCGAGCGGCCCCAGTTCAATTAACTTTGCGCTTGTTGCCTCCGGGAATGCACGATTGAGTTCTACCTGGTAGCGTTGAATTGTTTGTTCGTCTTTGGTTTCCATGGCCAAGAGAAGTTCGGCAGAATTAGCGAAGGTTGATAATCGAAAGTGCAGTTGGATTAGGGCTTGGCTTACTTGCGCCGCTTGGCTTACAGCCATAGTTTGAGCCTGCAATTCAACGCTGGCCTTATTGATGGCAGGGCGTTCTATCACGGCCAAGTAACCAAATCCCACCGCAATCACGAGCAACGCGGTTGCTACGCCGATGGAGATGACGGACAGTAATTTATTGTTAGCTTTACTCTTCTTAGGGGAAGCCTTAACAGCTTTATTTTTGGCCATAGCAATTCAGAAGTTAATATCCGTTTCTCTGGTAATAGATTAAGGGCTTAAGAAATTAGTCGATGTAAATGATCCATATTGGTAGCTTGCGGCCATGTTGTCCAGCAACATACAGAGAAAAAGAGTCGTACAAAGTCATTTTCACCTATTTTGGTCCGTTAGTAGTCCTATTTTTTATAATGGGCATTTATTTCAGCAATTAAAATACGACTGAGCTGATATTTGGATGTTGTCGGTATTGACTTCATGCCGTCTTTCCAGATAACGGAAACAGCATTGTTATCAGAGTTAAAACCGATCTCTTTATCGGAAACATCATTCGCCACTATCAAGTCCATTTTTTTATTTTCCAGTTTGCCCCGAGCGTACTCTTCAACGTTTTGTGTTTCAGCGGCGAAACCCACGGTAAAGGGGCGATGTTCATGGCTAGCTACAGCGGAAATAATATCGGGATTGCGGGTGAGCTCGATGGTCATTGACTCGGCTGATTTTTTGATTTTCTGGTTGGCTGCAAGAATCGGGCGGTAGTCTGCTACGGCGGCAGCTCCGATAAAAATATCGCAGATGCCTAACTGATCCAGTACCGATTGGTGCATTTCTGCAGCGCTTTCGACATCGATTTGATTGACACGATCTGGGGTTTCGAGCGCGACCGGCCCCGAAATCAAGGTGACAGCGGCACCGCATTCGACCGCTGCTGCTGCCAGCGCGTATCCCATTTTCCCCGAGCTGTGATTACTAATATAGCGCACTGGGTCAATAGCTTCGCGGGTTGGGCCAGCTGTAATGACGACCGTCACGCCGTCGAGAATATTCGATTGAAATTGTTTGGCGGCGAGTTCGACAATTTCATCGGGCCCGAGCATTCGCCCGGGGCCAACGTCTCCGCAGGCCTGCGAGCCTTCTCCAGGTCCAAATATGGATATCTTCCTGTCGTTTAAGGTTTGCAGATTTTGTTGAGTGGCCGGGTCGTGCCACATTGCCTGGTTCATGGCAGGGGCTATTGCTACGGGGGCATTAGTTGCTAGGCATAGTGTTGATAGTAAGTCATCTGCCTGGCCGTTCGCGAATCTTGCCATGAAATCAGCACTGGCGGGTGCAATCACGACCAAATCGGCCCACCGAGCTAGTTCTATGTGTCCCATAGCGGCTTCGGCCGCGGGGTTGAGTAAATCACAATGAACGGGGTTTCCAGAAAGAGCCTGCAAGGTCAAAGGGGTAATAAACTCTTGCGCAGCTTTGGTCATCACAACTTGGACGTTAGCGCCGTGCTCCTGAAGGCGGCGAATAATTTCAGCAGACTTGTAGGCCGCAATGCCGCCGGTAACGCCGAGTAAAATATGCTTGTTAGTCAGTTGCAACATGTTGATTTTCTGTATTGGATTCGAATGTTGTTAATTGTAAGGTAACTATCGGCTGGAGTGTAGTATGCTCGGTATTTAGATGCTTACTGCTCTCTTAGCGGAACTCATCGATACAGGCAGTCACGGAGGACTGACATTATGGCAATTACGGATTGGCCTGAGGCGGAGCGCCCACGGGAAAAACTTCTGAAGCAGGGTGCGTCCAGCTTATCTAATGCAGAGTTACTGGCGATTTTTCTCCGAACGGGTGCCCGGGGCATGACGGCAGTGGATTTGGCTCGTCAGCTACTCGCGCATTTTGGAGGCCTTCGGTCCCTATTAAACGCAGATAGGCAAGAGTTTTGCCAAGGCCACGGCTTAGGCGCTGCCAAATTTGCGCAGCTCCAAGCGGTTTTGGAGATGGGGCGTCGTCATTTGCAAGAAGGAATGGAGCGAGGCGAAGCATTAACTAGTGCACAAAGTACGCGCCAGTATCTAATGGCCATGTTGAGGGACCAGCAGCAGGAGCAATTCGCATGTTTGTTTCTAGATAGTCAGCATCGCGTCATTAGTTTTGAAGTATTATTTTTCGGGACTATCGACTCTGCGAGTGTGTATCCTCGTGAAGTTGTCAGGCGATGCATGCAGCTAAATGCAGCGGCGGTGATATTTGCACACAATCATCCTAGCGGTATCGCTGAGCCAAGTCAGGCTGACGAGAGAATCACCACAAGGTTAATCGGTGCGCTGGCGCTGGTGGACATTCGAGTATTGGACCATTTTATTGTTGGCGATGGAGTGCTTGTTTCCTTTGCCGAGCGTGGGCTACTTTAGTTAAGGAAATCGGCCTTTAATGGCCAATAATACCGTCTTTTTTAGATATTAATTGCCTTTGCTTGGTTGTTCTGGTATAAAGTCGCGCTCAGTTTGATGAGGTCTTCGAATAACTTGCTAATTGCTTTGAAAACGGCAAATAGTTAGGGAGGCAAGCAACACTACAGTGATAGAATCGTAGTGCTTGGCTAAGGCAAATTTTTTTAATCCATTTGTATAGCAGTCGCTGCTGTTATTAAATAAACTAATTAGTAAAGGGACGCATCATGTCCAGAGTATGTCAGGTTACCGGCAAGCGCCCAGTAACGGGAAACAACGTTTCCCACGCAAAAAATCGTACCAAACGCCGTTTTTTACCGAACTTGCAAAAGCATCGTTTTTGGGTAGAAGCTGAGAAGCGTTTTGTTTCTTTACGGATATCTACTAAAGGTATGCGTATTGTTGATAAAAATGGTATTGAGGCAGTATTGACTGACCTTCGTGCCCGTGGCGAAAAGGTTTAAGGGGTAAATCATGGCTAAAAGCGCACGCGATAAAATCAAGCTTGTATCTACCGCTGGTACAGGTCACTTCTATACAACAGATAAAAACAAACGTAACACCCCAGATAAAATGGTGTTCAAAAAGTATGATCCTGTTGTACGCAAGCATGTTGAATATAAAGAATCTAAAATCAAGTAGATTCATATTGTAGTCCCCAAGGAATTGTGACTTGGGGATATTTTGAAGAGCTCGGCATTGACCGGGCTTTTTTGTGCCTGCTCGGTTGTCGCAGCCAAAAATCCGGACATTCGTTCTAAATGTTAGGTTTCTTTGCCTCAGTCTGCGATTATGCCCCTCTGTTTAGAGCATAAATATTCATAACCGACCCTTGTTCCCAGCCTTGCCTATGCCAGAGTTACCCGAAGTAGAGACTACCCTCCGCGGCATTGAGCCGTTTTTAACAGGCCGAAAAATTGAGGAGGTTATTGTGCGTAATCCGCATCTCCGATGGCCAATCCCGGAAAATCTGCCCGCCATCATGGAGGGGCAGACTGTCCAGGGTGTGTGTCGTAGGGCCAAGTACCTGCTCATTTCTCTACCCGGTGGTACCGTGATAGTACATTTGGGGATGTCCGGAAATCTTCGAATCGTGAATCGTTCATCGATGATTGGTAAGCACGATCATGTTGATATTGTTTTGGACGACAAAAAGATTCTGCGTTATAACGACACTCGTCGTTTCGGATGTATATTGTGGAAGGAGGAATCAGTAGAGCCGCATAAGCTACTGGCCGGCCTCGGGCCGGAACCGTTGAGTGACTTGTTTAATGGAAAGCTACTATTTGCACGTTCGCGAGGGCGAAAAGTAGCAGTAAAAAACTTTGTTATGGATGGGAAAATCGTTGTTGGGGTGGGTAACATTTACGCCAATGAAGCGCTCTTTGCCTCGGGAATCCGCCCGGACCAGGAAGCTGGAGCGATAACGCTAAAGCGCTATCAGCGGCTCGCTATGAATATTAAAGAGATTTTGGCAATAGCGATCGAGCAGGGCGGCACTACACTAAGGGATTTTGTTGGCGGAGACGGAAAACCTGGATATTTTAAGCAGGAGCTGAGAGTGTATGGGCGCGGTGGAGAGCAATGTTATTATTGTAATAAGGTTCTTGTAGAAATCCGCCTGGGGCAACGAACTACCGTTTTTTGCAGGAAGTGCCAGAGATAAACAATAGTAGCTATAAGAAATAAATAGCGTTTAAGCTTTTGTTTGAAGGAGCTAGTTCGTCTCGTGAGCATTAATTCTTCTTAATCGATGACGAATACTGATTTTATGTCTATCATTACTTTAAGTAAAACCTGTAAGTGCTTATTGTTACATGAATTTTTAAAAGTTTTTGTTGTAGAATGATGTTCTGATCCACAGGAGGAGATAAATTAGATGAAAACCTTAAATAGTAAGAAATTCTCACGGTTGATTGCGTTTGTAGGCTTGTCGTTAACACTAATAATTCCACAGCTAGCGTATAGTCAGACCATAGAAGAAGAGCCAAGCGCGTTGGCGATGGCCGGTGATCTAGTGATCGCTCGACCATTATTAATCACTGCAACGGTTGCAGGAGCTTTGCTTTATGTTGTGAGCTTACCGCTATCACTTGCGGGTGGTAATGCCGCGGAGGCGGGTGATACTCTAGTGGTTGGTCCTGCAAAAGCGGCTTTTATGCGTTGTTTGGGATGTACCCGTTCGGGGTATAAAAAGGAAATCGCAAACTTGGATGAGTAAGTGTTGTTTAGCCGATAAGAACGGTTCTTTGAGCAGACAGAAGTGCCGTTTCTCGCCCTACCCTACATACGTTAGCGACGGGGGAATTCGGGGTTATCTGAAACCTGCAGCTCGGCAAGGAAATTGGAAATCAGGTTTCTTTAGCCGGTTGCGATAATTTTACGGTATTTGTCCATCAATTCTGCTTCGGTCTCAACGTTGTTTAAGTCGAGTGGAATACAGTCTATTGGGCAAATTTGTTGGCATTGTGGTTCGTCGAAATGGCCGACACATTCCGTGCACTTCGAGGTCTCGATTTCATAGATTGTTTCCCCCATAAATATCGCATCGTTGGGGCACTCGGGTTCGCAAACGTCGCAATTGATACATTCGTCGGTAATTAGTAGTGCCATGTCTTTGTTTTTACTTTGAGAATTTTGCCATCAAAGGCTTAAATACTGAGGGCGAGACAAACTGTTCAACATCACCTCCCATTGCCGCAATTTCCCGAACCAGTGAAGACGATATCGATGAAAGACTTTCATTGGGTGTAAGGAAGACCGTCTCAAAGTTTGATGACATTGAGCGGTTCATGTTGGCCATCTGCAATTCATATTCGAAGTCGGCAGTTGTGCGGAGTCCCCGCAAAACGATATGACTGTCTTTGCTTTTTGCAAAATCAATAATTAAATGATTGAAGCCACACACTTCAATATTATCGAGCTTAGCCAACGATTGACGACAAATATCGATGCGTTCTTCGAGGTCAAATAGGGGCTTTTTCTTTTTGTTGTCAGCAACAGCGACGACCACTTTATCGAACAGCTGAGCGGCTCGCTCGACTAAATCGATATGTCCATTGTGAATAGGGTCAAATGTACCTGGATAAATGGCTGTTTTCATAAGGGTCGTTCTGCCTGTCATTTTAGATCCGCTATTGTACCCGAAAAGTGCTCACGTCGCATCGATTGAAAAAAGCCGGTAGCAGACCTGACCTGCATTTTTTTCGCGGTGTAGCTTCCAGTGAGCAGGAAGATTAGGCAGTAATTCGGTGTTTCCGGTCTCGACATAAACCCATGCCTGGTCGGTCAATAATTGATGCTGTTCGATTAAGTCGATACAGGGGGCTAGTAAGTTTTGGGCAAAAGGCGGGTCCAAAAAGATGATGTCATATTTCTTTTGGCAATGTTGCAACCGGCTTTGTGCCTGCTCTAACCAGACGCTGCCATTGCCATTCAGAAGATGGAGATTTTCCTGTAGGTGACGGACTACTGTGGGAGAAGAGTCAACGAGGTCAATATGGGCTGCACCTCGGGACAAAGCTTCGAAGCCCAAAGCGCCACTACCGGCAAATAGATCCAGGCAGTTGGCATTGGGTATTATCGGTGCAAGCCAGTTAAAGAGAGTTTCTCTTACTCGATCTGAGGTGGGGCGTAAGCCTTCGCTATTCGGAAAGGAGACCTTGCGTCCGCGCCATTGTCCGCCAATGATTCGGAGTTTGTTGTCGAGGCCAGTTTTTGGCCGGCTGTCGGCACTTTTCACTCGCCGCTTATTCACGGGTTTTGCTTGTTACTAATTTGGACATCATGACCTGGATTGAAGCTTTAGCGGAATCGGGCTCTATTTAAAGCCACAAGAATGGTAGAATAGCATTCTATCTTAGAAACCTATAAATCTATTGGAGCTTGTGCGAAATCTATGAAGTTTTTTGATCGGTTTAAATCGAAGCCAAAGGAGGCTGATCAAGAGGATTTAGATCCCGATCGCTTGCAGGCAGACGATAGCGAAGCACTGGAAGTGACCCAGCCTGTCGAGGATGTCCAATCGGGGGTGATAGAGTCCTCGGTCGCTGCGGCGGAGCTGAATTCGAGCGCGACAGTAGAGTCGGAACCCTTTTTAAGCATTGGGTCTTCTGTGGCGTCCGAGTCGGTTACTGAGCCTGAAAATGAATCCGATGGCACGCCGATCGTAGAAGCCGATTTGGCTGCGGACAGTTTAGCCGAGGAAAAGCCGGAAAAAGGTAGCTTTTTTAATCGTTTGAAAAGTGGCTTGAAGCGAACGGGCGGCAACTTTAGCGAGGGAATGGGATCGCTTTTTCTTGGTAAAAAAGAAATTGACGACGATCTTCTAGAAGAGTTGGAAACGCAGCTATTAATGGCCGATATTGGTGTTGACGCCACTCAGGAAATTGTAGGTAATCTAGCAAAAAGAGTGTCTCGTAAAGAGCTTGCCAGCAGTGAAGCGCTTTACGAGGCACTGCAACAAGAATTAGCATCTTTACTAACTCCTAGCTTTCAGCCGTTAGTCGTAGACAGTACTCATAAACCCTATGTGATTTTAATGGTTGGTGTGAATGGGGTCGGCAAAACAACAACTATTGGAAAGTTGACCAAGCGTTTTCAGTCTGAAGGTAAAACCGTTATGTTAGCTGCAGGAGATACCTTTCGCGCCGCAGCGGTTGAGCAATTACAGGTGTGGGGGGAGCGTCACGAAGTGCCGGTTATTGCACAGCATACCGGGGCAGATAGCGCCTCTGTCATATTTGATGCGGTTCAGGCGGCCCAAGCACGAAATGTCGATGTATTGATTGCCGATACAGCGGGACGATTACATAATAAAGATAACTTGATGGAAGAACTGAGGAAAATAGTCCGGGTAATGCAAAAACTGGACAGCGCTGCACCCCATGAGGTGATGTTGGTGTTGGATGCAGGCACCGGGCAAAATGCTATGGCGCAGGCAAAGAGCTTTCAAAGCGTTGTCGGTGTATCTGGCATTACCCTAACCAAACTCGATGGTACAGCTAAAGGCGGTATTATCTTTGCGATCAGCAAACAGTTACAGTTACCCATTCGTTTTATTGGTGTTGGCGAACAGTCAGATGATCTGCGGCCCTTTGTTATTGACGATTTTGTGGCCGCCCTATTTAATAAAAGTGAGCCGGGAGTTTAGAGACTCTTTTTACAAGCCAAATAGTAAAAGAAACATTGAAATAATAACTTATGATTAAGTTCGACCAAATTAGCAAGCGATATCCCGGTGGCTTTGAAGCATTAAAAAATGTGAGTTTTGACATCGCTCGCAACGAAATGGTGTTTTTGACCGGTCACAGTGGCGCTGGGAAAAGTACCTTATTAAAGCTAATCATGGTGATGGAGCGACCCAGCCACGGCCAGGTGCTGGTAAATGGGCAAAATCTTCGGGGTTTGGCGGCCCGAAAAATACCCGCCCTGCGACGGGACATTGGCGTGGTTTTTCAAAACCATCAGCTGTTGTTTGATCGTTCGGTATTCGACAATGTTGCCTTGCCATTAATCATTGCCGGGTACCAGCCACGAGATGTTGGACGCCGTGTTCGAGCGGCGCTTGATAAGGTGGGTCTACTCAATAAAGAAAAGCTGATGCCGGTCACGTTATCTGGCGGTGAGCAACAGCGTATCGGTATAGCCCGTGCGGTGGTAAATAAACCTTCGATTTTATTAGCCGATGAGCCAACTGGAAACCTCGATCCAGAATTGTCTGCGGAAATCATGCACTTATTTGAGCAGTTCAATCAAGTGGGGGTGACCGTTTTAATTGCCAGCCATGATTTAAGTCTAATTGCCAGAATGCCCTATCGAATGATGACTTTGCGTGAAGGCGAGTTAATTGCTCGCCCCGGAGTATCGGTTTGAGTCCTGATCCAGACAGCAAATACAAAAAGTCGCAAACGGTTGGGAGAGAGGGAAACTCAAGCGCCACAGGGATGAGGGGCTCGAAAGGGGCGAGTCAGAGTCGCACAAGTATCGCTGATATTGTGAGTAGTTATTTTGCGCATCACAGATTGGTTGGTCGCGAAAGTTTGCAGCGTCTCTTGAAAACATTAGTTCCCAGTATTATGACGTGGCTGGTCATAGGTATAGCTATGGCATTGCCGATCGGTTTGTTTGTGGCTTTGGATAATATTGAATCCTTAAGCGGCGGATGGGACGGCGCAGCTCAAATCTCGCTGTTTATTGGCAAGACAGTAGATGAAAAGGATGCAAGAAAATTGGCTGCGCAATTGCGGTTGCGAAAAGACATTGTTGAAGTGAATTTCATTACCCAAAACGAAGCTTTGATTGAGTTTCAAGCGCTATCCGGTTATGGCGACGTATTGCAGCATTTAGACAGCAATCCCTTGCCTGCGGTCATCGTCATTAGGCCTACTGAGGGAGAAAACGCCGCTGCTATTGCCGAAGCGCTATTCATCGAATTACAGGCATTGCCACAAGTTGAGCAGGCGGTACTCGATCTGGAATGGGTGCAGCGCCTGTATAGCATGATGGCGTTAGGCCGGCGAATGACAGTTGCTTTGGCGGGTTTATTGTCTCTTGGAGTCTTATTGGTTATTGGTAATACCATTCGCCTGTCTATTGAAAGTCGGCGCGATGAGATCGTAATTGTTAAACTAGTGGGCGCAACCAATGCTTTTGTACGGCGGCCATTTCTTTACACGGGTCTTTGGTATGGCTTAGGTGGAGGTTTAATGTCGTGGATCATTATAAATATGGGTCTTTTCCTGCTTCGCAACCCTATCGAACAGCTGGCCGGCCTCTATCAAAGCCAGTTTGAGCTTCAAGGCCTGGGTTTCTTTGATACGATTTTGATCTGTGTTGTCAGCGGCACATTAGGTCTGGTCGGTTCCTGGCTGGCGGTCAGCCGTCATTTGGGCTCGATTGAGCCACGCTAACCCTTCTAAACTATCTATAATTGCAAAATATCACGCCACCTACTTGAAAATTCGATTATAGGCCCAACATCTATTCCTTATAATGATGAAACAATAAGTGAATGAACTAATTGGTTATTAGCGATCTAATGTAATGAGTGTTAGTATTCGCGGCTAATTAATTTGGAGAAGTCTATGAGTACCGCATTACAGACTGTAAATTTAGTACCTGGGAGTAATCTCAACGCGTACATGCAGACTGTTAGCAATTTTTCAATTCTCACTGCAGATAACGAACATGAGCTTGCAGAAGATCTGTATTATCGTGAAAATCTTGACGCTGCTCGTCAGTTAGTAATGGCTCACTTACGTTTTGTGGTGCATATTGCAAAGTCATACCAAGGGTATGGTTTACCTTTAGCCGATTTGATTCAGGAAGGTAATGTTGGATTAATGAAGGCAGTCAAGCGCTTCAATCCTGAGAAGGGTGTACGTTTGGTTTCGTTCGCTGTGCATTGGATCAAAGCCGAAATGCACGAGTACATCCTGCGAAACTGGCGTATTGTTAAGATTGCCACCACGAAATCACAACGAAAATTGTTTTTCAATTTACGTAGCGCGAAAAAACGCCTTGCTTGGTTTAGTAATGACGAAGTACATTCTGTTGCTAAAGATTTAGGCGTCGACGTAAGCGAAGTGAGGCGGATGGAAGGCCGACTTACTTCGACGGATTTAGGTTTTGATGCCGGCGCAGATGACGAAGAGGATGGTTTTGTAGCACCAGCACACTATCTGGAAGACAATTCTTTCAATCCTGCAGTTGCGATTGAGAATTCAGATTGGGAGCAATCTAATAATCAGCATTTACATCTCGCTCTAGAAGGTCTTGATGACCGAAGTAGAGATATTGTGGAGGCCCGTTGGTTATCAGATAATAAAGCGACCTTACACGAGTTGGCCGGCAAGTACGGTGTCTCTGCTGAACGTGTGAGGCAGTTGGAAAAAAATGCTATGAAAAAGATTAGAGCAACTATGGAAGCATAAACCTTCATAGTGTTTGAAAAACCGCCCGATGGCGGTTTTTTTATGCGTTAGTTTTATGGCTTATTGGTTAGGTGCGAATTTAGGGGGAGTTGGTGGCTAAAACATTTTTACTCATTGCGGCAATGTGTGGCTTATCAGCGGTTATAATCGGCGCGTTTGGCGCTCATGGTCTAAAACACCGTCTGACAGTTGAATTGATGAGTGCATATCAAACAGCAGTGCAATATCATTTTTACCACACTTTTGCGCTTTTGGCTGTTGGTGTGTTGCTTTTGCAATATCCTCAGGCAACATTCTTCCAATGGAGTGGCTGGTTAATACTGGTCGGCATCGTTATTTTTTCGGGCAGTCTTTATGTAATGGCTTTGACTGGAATTAAGTGGATGGGTGCCATTACGCCAATTGGCGGTCTTGCTTTCATAGCTGGGTGGTTAACGCTGGCTATGGGTATCTACCAAAATATTAACGAGTAATTTCGAAACCATGAGCGAACTTGATAATTCGATTGATCCTGCTTTGAAAGAAAATGTTCCGGCGAAACATCATCGGGCAATTCGTAGCTTTGTTAAACGTTCGGGACGCATGACCCCGGGCCAGCAAGCAGCTTTTGACAAATACTGGCCGGTCAAGGGCTTGCAGTTGAAAGACGGAATGATTGATTATGCTGCAGTTTTTGAGCGAACGGCTCCCGTTATATTGGAAATTGGTTTCGGAATGGGTGTGTCTTTGGTGCAGATGGCGCATGAGTCACAAGAGTCTGACTTTATTGGTATCGAAGTGCACGAGCCCGGCATTGGGAAATTGTTGCACGGTATGGAAGAACAACATGTCGACAATATTCGCGTATACTGCGATGACGCCGTCGACGTATTGAGAGAGTGCATTCCCGACCACAGTTTAGATCGGGTGCAAATCTATTTCCCTGATCCTTGGCATAAAAAGAAACACAATAAGCGTCGAATGATTCAGGCCAAATTTGTCGAGAGTCTCGCTTATAAAATTAAGGCAGGTGGTGTTGTTCATTTGGCCACAGATTGGGAAGACTACGCTGAGCAAATGATGGAAGTGATGACAGCTTCTGCCGACTTTTTAAATCAGGGCGACGAATATATGTTTTCCGAGCGTCCGGCATATCGCCCGATCACTAAGTTTGAAAAACGAGGCGAGCGTTTAGGGCACGGTGTATGGGACCTGCTATTCGTAAAACATAAAAAGTAGTAGCAGACGAAAACAATTAGTAGTGATCCGCTTTCGGATTAGTTCGATTCTAACGAAGTCAGTGATACTCGTGCCGCTGACAATTAATTCTGCAATACCAGATCAACCTAAAGAACTTGAACGCTGAAGTTTTTCTGCTGGCCGCAAAAGAGATCGAAGGTTTGAATCACCCGACAGATACAATAGTTCCTGTATGGGACCTCTTAGTAAGAATTTTCCACTGGTCATTGGTTCTTTTCTTTTTTCTTGCCTATTTTTTAGACGACGATCTAATCGTTATTCATAGTTATGCCGGGTATGGTGTTTTCCTGCTCCTGCTGTTTCGATTGCTTTGGGGTTTTATTGGAACTGTCCATGCGCAGTTTGCCGATTTTATACCAAGTCCTTTTGTGTTACGTAATTACTTGCGGGATTTAGTAAGGGGATATCCCGAGCGGTATCTCGGTCACAATCCCGCGGGCGCAGCGATGATTATTCTGTTGGCGACCAGCTTATTGGTGACAACGCTATCGGGTATTTGTCTTTTTGCGCTAGAAGGTAGCGGGCCATTGAGTGAAACTTCGGTCGCCCATTGGCCTGGTGGACTGCTTGAAAATATTCACAACCTATTTGCTGACTTGACACTAATGATGGTAGTTCTTCATGTAGGTGGGGTTTTTCTCAGTAGTTTTATGCATCGTGAGAATTTGATAAAAGCGATGATTAGCGGTAAAAAAAAGAGGTCTTAGATGCTGGAGGCACCCGCAAGAGCCATTCTAGATAGAAAAAGCGAACGTGAAAGTGGGTAGAATTAGCTGGATTATCGGATCAGCTCTTCTAATGGCCATACTCATATTCACCGCGCAGGGAATTATACTCGATTTAGTACAGCGTGGAAATTTGTTAGGGAAGAGGATCAGTAGCGTATCCGTTAGTATCGATGATATCGAAAGTTTTATTGAAGAGTGTGGGGCCTGTCATGTTGCCTACCCACCCGGCCTACTACCCGTCGAGAGTTGGGAGCGAATTATGGCAGGTTTAGATGACCACTTTGGAGATAACGCGGAGTTGGACGACACATCGTCGGAGGCAATCAAAAAATATCTTTATGGTAATGCCTTGAGGATGGGACATCCCTCGAACGTGAGTCAAATGATAAGAAATTTACCTGAAACTCCTCCACTACGTATAACAGAATTACCCAATTTCCTCTTCGATCACGAAGACGTGATGTTAGAAAAAAGGAAAAGTGAGTTGGGAAATGTAACTTTAAGTCAATGTGATGAGTGTCATGAAAACGCTTCGAGCGGACAGTTTCACTGATCTCTCTGCCACGAACAACACGATATTCACTTCTCGGTTTACGAGGACATTTTAAAGAACTGATGTGGAGAATAACGTCGCGCCATATCGCACTTAAACGATTACTTCACTAGGTGTCTCAGCAATTTAGCCATGGCTTTTCCCCGATGACTAATCGCGTTTTTTACTTGCGCACTCAGCTGCGCTGAACTGCAGTTTTGCTCGGGCACGAAAAAAAGCGGATCGTAGCCAAAGCCGTTTTCACCACTCGGTTCGAATAGAATTCTTCCTTCCCAAGTACCTTGGAATATCAATGGCACTGGATCCTTTTCGTGTCTCAACAATGTCAGTAGACATTGGAAGCGTGCTGATCTTTGCTGCGCCGAGATGTCCCCCAATTCTTGTAGCAATTTTTTATTGTTATTATCGTCGTTACTTGGGGTGCCGGCAAAACGCGCTGAATAGATGCCTGGCTGGCCATTTAATGCGTCAACTTCTAATCCGGAGTCATCGGCAATCGCGGGAAGCCCCGATAATTTTGAGGCGTGCCGAGCTTTCAGAATTGAATTTTCGACGAAACTTAAACCGATCTCATCAGCATCGGGTATGTCCAGCTTTGATTGTGGAATAATCTCGTAATCAGTATTAGATAGTAACTGTTGGAACTCTCGGAGTTTTCCTGGATTACCGCTGGCAAGAACTATTCTTTTCATATCTTTTTACATGCCTTAGCCGCATTTAGTGTCATCATAGTGGCTTAGATGTATCAATTGTCGCGATACAAGGTTTGTGTAAATTTTAGCCTAAAAGCGGGCTCATTTGGGTCGGGCTGAACATCGATAAAAAAATGACGTATTTCTTCATCGTAAAACTTAACTTCCGCAATATAGTAGATGGCATCCTGCTCGATGATTTCCAAGAATTGCAGGGGAGTCTCACGCATTAAGTCAGAACTATGACCCTTCACAATTGCTTTTTGCGCCTTACTGCTACCATCAGTTAAGTTTTTTCGGATAGCAATATTTACTAGAGCTCGGTCTTTACCGCGAACAATATGATAGATACGAGCGGTATTCGCTGAAATAAAGGTAGAATTAACCACGCTGTAGTGAACGTCAAACGGGCCAAAAGATTTTTTCTGTTCGGCACTAATCGTAGATGAAAAGCAAAGCAGAAAGAGTAAAAAAAATCGTCTAATTACCATCATATGTACCTATTATGAGCGTGCCACTATATTATCGACTGACATGATAAACAGCGGTCACTCCGAACAAATTCGGCATTAATTTACCCAAAAAACTTTGGCTGCTATCGTTACTTACCACTGCACGATCAAGGATGCGGATGTTATTTTCGATGCACAGAATTTCAAAATCTTTAACGGTACAAAAATGAATATTGGGTGTATCGTACCAGTTGTAAGGCATAAATTTAGAGACCGGCATTCGTCCCTTATGGCTGAGATGCAGGCGGCAACGCCAATGTGCAAAGTTTGGAAAGGTAACGATACATTCTTTCCCTATTCGCAGCATTTCGTCAATCACCAAGTGAGGTGCACTTAAGGCCTGAAGCGATTGGGCCATAATCACCATATCAAAACTGTTGTCGCGAAAATTACTTAAGCCTTCATTCAAATCTTGTTCGACTACACTGATTCCCTTGGCGATGCATTCTGTGATGTAGTCATCATCAATTTCAATGCCTACGCCGTCTGCCTGCCGTTCGCGCTGGAGTTTTTGGAGTAATTCACCGTTACCGCAACCCAAATCCAATACGCGCGAGTGGGTTTGAACCCAATTAGTTATAAGCTGTAAGTCAAACCGCATTACTGGGTTCCCCTATAATTTCACGGGCAACGCGTTGCATATATGCGTGAAAAACATTTTGATAACGTTTATTAGGAATCAGAAATGCATCGTGTCCGAAGTTTGCTTCTATTTCGGCATAACTAACGGGCTTCTTAGCCGCGATTAAAGCATCGACAATCTCACGTGAACGCTCCGGGGCAAAGCGCCAATCGGTAGTAAAGGACACGACGAGAAAAGAGCATTTTGCATTTTTAAAAGCCTCGACCGGATCATCGCCATATTCTCTCGCCAAATCGAAAAAATCCAGGGCTTTTGTCATCAGCATGTAAGTGTTGGCGTCGAAGCTAGTTGAAAAGACCTCGCCCTGATGGCGAAGATAACTCTCAATTTGAAATTCTATATCTTCGTTACTTCCCAGTGAAAACGTGCCATTTTTTAGCTCGCGCCCGAATTTCTCACCCATGCCGTCTTCGGACAAATAGGTGATGTGGCCAACCATGCGAGCCAGACGCAGTCCCTGTTTGGGAATCACATCGTGATCTAGATAATAACCTTCATGAAAGTTAGGGTCAGAACTAATTGCTTGCCTGGCGACTTCGTTAAATGCAATATTTTGGGCGGTCAATTTAAGTGCAGAGGCGATTATGACGCAATGTCTTAATTCATCGGGATACTCCAGAGACCAGCGCATCGCCTGCATACCGCCGAGGCTACCGCCGATAATCGCTGCCCACTGGCTAATACCTAACACCTTCATTAATTGTCGTTGAGAATTCACCCAGTCACGACACCGCAGAGTGGGAAAGTCACTTTGCCATGGCTTACCCGTTTCGAGATTAATTGACAGCGGACCGGTAGATCCATGACAACCTCCGATATTGTTGAGGCTGACGATATAAAACTCGTTGCTGTCAATTGGTTTTCCGGGGCCGATGTATCCATCCCACCAACCCGGCTTAGGATCATCTTCACTGTGATATCCGGCAGCATGGTGATGGCCTGATAAAGCATGGCAAATTAGTATTGCGTTTGACTGGTCACTGTTGAGTTTTCCATAGGTTTCGTAGACTAAATCGTACTGTAGCAGTGTACGTCCACAAGCTAGTTCAAGCGGTTGGTCAAAATGCTGGGTCTGTACGGTGACGAGCCCGACAGAGTGTTCGTCAAGTGGCATGCTGCGATCCATATTTGCACAATCTATCGAGTCTAAACAGTCGTACCCGTATCTGCAATACTCCATGGAAAAATGCTCGTATTATTCTTGAGTCACGCAATTTTTATCCGGACTTCAGTTTTGAGGGTTTTTCGTAAAGGAAAATTCTCAGCGGTGGCTTTTTATGTGACTAAACACCGGGACGATTGATCTTTCCTAAATATCGAATTGGCAAGATAAGCGGTGAGGCCGACGCTAGCGACCAGAAATTTATCTAAAAAAATTAACCTAAAACAAGGAAAATATCGCAAGCTTTGTTTCAGGGAGTGTTGATTCTATGTCGTTTGATTTAGGTCAACAGCTCACTTTTGTATGTTTCTATCATAGCCCCAACAATATTAGGTTAGATACTTTTTTCAGGGGAGCACTATGGATAAATTTAAAAGCAAGATGGTCAAACGTCCGATGATAAAAAAACAACTCATTGCTATGTCGATCGCTGCAGCGTCTTTGGGCAGCGGAGGACTAATGGCGGAAGATGGATTTATGGATGCGATGACCAGTGGCAAAGCAAAATTTGATTTCCGCTATCGCTTCGAAAATGTTGATCAGGATATTCCGGGGAAGGAGGAAGCTAACGCTTCTACGCTTAAATCCAGGTTTAATTATACCACCGGCATGTGGAACAACTTCCAGGCGCAACTGGAAGTTGACGATATCTCCGAAATCGGAAATGATAATTTCAATAGCACGAAAAATGGCAGGACCGATCATTCTGTCGTAAAAGACCCGCAGGGAACGGAAATTAATCAAGCTTGGATAGCTTATACGGGACTCGAAGATACAACCATAAAGCATGGCCGAACCCGCGTGCTGTTGGATAATCAGCGCTTCATCGGCGGTGTGGGCTGGCGCCAAAATGAACAAACCTATGACGTCACTGCACTTATCAATACATCGATGAAGGACACTACGGTATTTCTTGCCCACGTAAGAGATATCCAGGGGATTGCAGGCGATGCTGTCAGTACAAATTCTAACCTATTTAATATCAATTATAAGGGGTTTGAGTTCGGCCAATTGTCAGCATATTTCTATGATCTTGACAATATTAGCGAGACTAAAGGTATTCGTTTGGCGGGCAAACCTGAAGTAGGAAGTATAACCGCTCATTATGAACTAGAGTGGGCATCGCAACAGGAAGAGGGTGCAGCGCCGTCTTACGATGCCAACTATTCACATGTAGTTATCGGACTTACTGCGGCTAAAATCACCGCGAAAATCGGCCGAGAAACTCAGGAATCTGATGGAGGCGTCACGGCATTTAGAACTCCGCTGGGTACTAACCATAAGTTCAGTGGCTGGGCTGATAAATTTCTTGGCACTCCTGCCGATGGCTTGGAAGATACCTATTTTCTTGCGAGTACAAAAATCTCCGGTTTTAGTTTGACGGCGGTGTATCATGATTTTGAAGCTGAGCATGGGTCGAAGGATTATGGCGATGAGCTTGATTTGTCTATTGCGAAAAAAGTAACCGAAAATGTTACAGTCTTGGGAAAATTCGCAGATTATGACGGCGCTGGCGGTAAGGACGACACCCGAAAATTGTGGTTACAAGTTCAGGCGAAATTCTAAGGATCGTGATTTCTTGAGTCGTTTTATTAGTGAGTTAAATTAGTGAGTTAAATCGTATCGAGGATCGATCTCACATAGCCAATCACGAAAGCAGTCGGACTGGTGGGTAAGCTAGCGCCAGTTCGACTTATCAATAAATCTATTGTTCCTCGAGAGTTCCAATTCGATTCTAGCGCTCTGTCTTATCTCCAGACGAAATACCTTTGTCTCGGGCAATTTCTTCTGCCTTACGGCTTATGCTGTGTTAGGAATCATAGCTACCGTTCTCATGTTAAGAAATATCTTACAGAAACCCTTCATGTTCGTAGACTTTTCTTAATGAGTTGACTGGCATACAACCACTCAGTAAGAAGATACGGTGAAACTCTTTATCAAGTTCTTCCAAAGCCAGCTGCTTTTTATTTTGAGTGACGATGTCTTGCTTAAGTGCCCAGACCATTTGATTACCTGTCAGGTAACTCAGAGGATAACCTCGTTCAGTGCTATACCAATTTAACTCAGCTTGTACCCGTCCATCGGTGAAACCCGTTGCTTCCTTCAATAATTTTCCTGCGTTGACAAATGGGTCTTCGTCGGTGTAATCCAGATCAAAACCCAATTCCAAATATTTTTTATCACCGGTCATAAAAAACAAATCGATACCGACTCTCGCACTCAGCCGAGAAATATCTCTCTTTGCAATAAATCGCACTTCATCTAAAAGCTCATTTTCTACGAGACCTTGATCGAGCATGTAATCTTCCAGCATCGTGGTCCAGCCTTCGGCGTGTTCAGGGGCATTAAAGAACTTCCTGATAAAAGAAGGTTGTTCACTCGCACTGGCAAATTGTAAATGGTGTCCTGGAATCCCCTCGTGTAGCATCATGACGGGTATTCCCAACTGCGTATGCTCGTCCAGTTCATCTTCCTTTAGCGTCAGATAAACGAGGCTTGTTTTTATACCCTCGCGAAGTGATATAGGCGGCCACATCGCACCCGCTGGAATCACTGGTTCTAGAAAGCCGGGAGTTTTTATGATCACCATGTCCTGATTTTCCATCACAGGAAATAGATCTCGTTCTTTGATAAATGATAGGAGTTTGGCTTTCTGTTCGTGATAGTACTCCAATACAGATTCGATATTGCCGTCTTGCAACTCTATCCTAAACTTTTTGTTGAGAAATTCGTGTAAGTCGACTGTGCTGGTGTCGGACGGCAGCTCGTATTTCTTAAGCAAGCGAATGGATAAAGTATCTATCTCATTCGTCGTGTCTTTTAGGAAGGTTGCGGCCATGTCGCGTAATTGTAGCGGCGTTTTATCGATTTTTTTTAGCGATAACAGTTCGCGAACTTTTTCTTCACCGATTGAAAATTCAGCCGTTGTTAACATGGAAGAAAGTTCGCTGCTATACACTTGCAACGCGATGTTAGTATCGGCTATTGCACTTTGAAGCTCTGCGATTTTTGGGTAATCTTCCAGCTCGGCCCAGGATACGATAGAAGAAAACAGTTCGGGCAATCCTTCTGCTTGCTCTACTTCAATATCTCTCCAGCGTTTGACCGGAGTGTCGAGCGTTTCGATTTCTTTTTTGAGATGAATTGGTGCCTGGCTCAGCCTGGATAGGATGTTGTCCAACCTAGCGGAAGGGCTTCTTGTGTCGTTGATGAATAGTTGGAAAACGCCTTCTGAGATACCATCGACGCCGCATGGTTTCTGCCGCCGCTGAAGTTTGTCATTAAACTCAAGGGTGTTAAAGAAAATGTCTTGCTGCAGATGTAAAGACATCAGTCGCAGATCCAGATTGTTATAAAACTCTTCGGCTTTCTCGTCGTGAATTTTTTCGAGTAGTTGTTTTGCGTCAGATAGACGCGCTTTGTGCGAAGCCATACTCGGATCGGACAGCTCACCCAATTTGTTGCTCATACCGAGGCTAATACTGGTTTCCGCATCGTCGGCAAGATACTGTTTGAACGAAGATTCAATGGCATGAAATGACATAATACAACTCGCAAATTTGACTTTATGGATGGCAATATCGATCGCGTTTTCAAAGCCCGTGATGGTTTGCTTACCAAACGGGTGTCGACGGTCTTTAGACTTGATATTGAAAGAAAACAGAAGGCAATTATAGTCTATTTTATTGGGATAAATAGTTTATGTTTGATTTTTGGAGAAAAGGCTCGTTTCGCAATTTTTAGAATAAAATAGAATTTACTGCTGTGTAAACGAGTACCCAGTGATGTGTGAGTTTTGCTTTTTCCTGCGACATTGCGCTGCAAGCCACCTGCGCTTTTTGTCTCTCAGAATTATCGGTGCTTTCAGAAAAGGGTCATCATGCAGCCCCTCAAATAGCCTCATTAAAGATGAAAGAGTTTCGCCATTAGTCATGGTTCAATCGTTCGGTGCAAGGCCACCATTGGTGGAGAGAGTCGCGCGGGAAAGACACCTTAAAAACGGTGCCGACAATGAGGCCGGTTGATACTTAAAGCCACTAAATAACCGACACGCCCATTAAATAGGGGTGTAAAAAAAGAAATAGAAAGTAGATTCCAATTCCCGCGCTAATCGTGAGCACGTCCTTCATTAGAGGTAATGTATCTTCTTGCTTACTCGCCCCGCGTAAATTCGACGAAACCATATCAAATAGAGAGAAGAGCCCAAACCCGCCGAAGAGAAAGATAGATGCCAGATCGCCATTGGTTAACAGGTGCGCCGATGACCAAGCCGTAATTCCCCACAACATCGGATGGCGGGTAAAGCGTTTTATATTAGATGGCATATTCGCAGCAGCGAGTAACACGAAGGATATCAGCATTAGTACCAGCGGAATTTTTGAGCCAATCAGGACCGGCTCCCAAACGGGTTGAAAGTCTGCTTGCCCTTTACCGTAAATTATTAGAACAAAACCGGTAATGGAAATGATTGAGTAAATGCCTTTGTAGGCGTTTTCGCCCAGCCGGCCGACCAGACTTGTTTTTGTCGATGCAAAGCTAGGTAGCAGATGAATACCAAAAAATACAATTAAGCCAAGAATGAGAATAGACATTGATTACCTCGAAAGATCTGTTGAGTCTTTGATTGCCGACTGTTTGTGCTTAACGTTTCTATTTTTGCAGTTAACGTCTGTTTTTAAGAAAACTCGCCTTCAATTTAATCTTATCGTTTTCAAAAGTAAAAAGGTCGCATCCATCTACTTCAATGACGGTACCATCCCCAGTGGTTCCGGTAAAAGTCCATTCTGAACAACCGCGATCACCGTCAACAAAGTGATGACCGTTTTCGAACCGAGCATTAGGGATGTCGGTCCATACATCGACAAAGCGCGATCTCACTTCATCCGCTCCTTCGTGGCGTGTTCCATGTTTCTCGGTTCCGCCGCCGGTTTCAAAAATGCAATCGACGGTCATGAAACTCATTATTTTATCGATGTCGTGGTCATTCCATGCCTGCGAATATTCTTCTAATTGTTCTCTATTCATAGCGAAATCCTTATGGTTTCTAGTTTGCCAATGGTTGGATGTAGGTCGGTGACTGGTTTTCGAAACTATTTATTGCTTTGCACTGAATGGTAGACCATAAGCAAATAGTTTAAAGGAATTAGTAAAATCTTGTCTTGCTAAATCGCTTGAATTTGCTAACGAAGAGTTCTTCATGTGTAGAGGGATAATATTTTCCGAGAACGCATTAGTTAGAACGGGAGAAAAAAGATAAAAGTGAAAGTTTACGAGGGCCTTTAGGTCGACTTTCTTATTGTTATGCCTTATACGCATACAAAAAAGGCAAGCCATTTCTGGCTTGCCTTTCCGAAGCTGTTGCTAATTGAATGCTACGACTCACATTGTAAGTCGTAGCATTGTAATAGCTTATACCGCTACGATATTCTCAGCTTGTGGGCCTTTCTGGCCTTGAGTTACTGTGAACTCAACTTGCTGGCCTTCGGCTAATGTTTTGAATCCATCGCTGGCGATCGCGCTAAAGTGTGCGAATACGTCAGGACCGGATTGCTGCTCAATAAAACCAAAACCTTTAGATTCGTTGAACCATTTAACTGTACCAGTGACTGTATTTGACATAATAATATCCTAAATTTTTAATAGTAATTGCCTTCAAAAGGCATGAATAGCGGGAAAATAGACTGAAACTTTAAACTACAGGACGAAGAATTATGACTAAAACAGCGAACATGGAGGATGTAAAGAAAAGGCTTTCTTTCGAGCTGGCGGAACTATATAGAAAGCAATGATGTCTGTCAACCATTTCTAAGCTGTATTGTTGATGTTAATTAACGAGGTTGAACGGAAAAGGCGGTTTGCTAAGCACGAGCACAGTGCAGCTCTTCCCCCGAGATCTTCTAGTCGGTGAGACTGCGCTACTGTTTTAACAAGTCGAAGATTAGGTTTCATCATCGGTGATAAGCTCGTTACATCACTGGCTAGCAGAAGAGCAAACTTCGACACGCTGTTTCGGTCACTTATTGTGTTATTTGCACTCGATTAGCACTCGATTATATCTCAGCGATGTTGAGCCAGGTATCGTGCTTGTTGCAGACACTCAGAACGTTTACCGTACCTTGATAATTGCCAAGGTCGAAGTTAGATAGGGGCAGTTTGTCGGCAATAGGATCGAACAGTTTTTCTGCGATGAATTTGAAATCACTGTCGAGAATCATGTGCTTCACAATGTAGTGCTCGTAGCCTTTCATTTCATGCGGAGTAATAATTTGCAAAGAGGTACTGCCGCCGCCTTTCGAGACTTCAATATTGGGTAAATGTCCTAACACCTTTTTACCCCAGCGGCCCGGCGCATCTTTCGTGTAATACAAACCACCCGCCATTTTTGAGGAATTGGCTAGCACTAACTGCGGTGCTATGATGCCCAACGCAGACCCTGAAACCGCTAAGCGAATAAAATTACGTCGATCCATTGTTTATTCCTCTGTTCGTGTAGAGTCTATTGGTCTAGTCAGACTCGTGGTTGTTGCCTAAATGGGGTAATCATATTGGGTAATACGAGATAACAATTCTTAACTGGATTTTTGTCAGTGAGTTTTCCAGCGCCGTCGATAAACCAGTATGATCTGAATTTCTATTGAAGGCTAGCATTTAAGAATCTGTATCGCCTAATACCCGTTGCAAATTCTATAAGCTAACTGTGAGGCCGCGAGAATAATAATGTTGTCTTTGCGAAGAGCTAAAAACTGGCTCGTCTAAAGCGAAACAACGACGAGCCGATAAATGAGGATAATAGCATGTCAAGTAATCCACTTTTGGAAACATGGGACACTCCCTACGGTATTCCACCCTTTGACCAGATAAAAATAGAGCACTATTTACCGGCTTTTGAGGCTGCTTTTCTGCAGCATAAAGAAAATTTAGAGGCCATTGCTACAAACAGTGAAGCGCCAACGTTTTCAAATACGATAGAAGCTATGGAAATGTCGAATCCTTTGTTGTCGAAAGTTGCGGGTGTTCTATTTAATTTAACCTCATCCCAAACCAGTGATGAGCTGCAAGCAATTGAAAGTAAGGTCAACCCCCGGTACGCTGCCCATTTTGCCGCGGTGGAAACCAACCCCAGATTGTTCGAACGTATTAATAAGTTGTTTGAAAACAAGTCACAGCTAAATCTCGATCAAGAAGAGCTGGCATTACTCAGCGAGGTTCACAATAAGTTTGTCAGGGCGGGCGCAGCTTTGGAAAGTAATAAGCGTGATCGAGTAAACGCAATTGAAGAACAGTTAGCGAGTTATTATACGTCTTTTGGTCAACATACTCTTAATGATACTAATGTTTTTGAGCTTGTTTTGGAAACGCAGGATGAGCTGGCTGGTTTACCCGAATCAGTGCTTGTCGCGGCTGCTGAAGAAGGCCGCTTAAGAGGGAAAGAGGGTAAATATGTCTTTACTATCTCCCGTTCATCGTTCACCCCTTTTATGCAGTTTTCGGAAAATAGAGAACTCAGACAAAAACTCCATGCTGCCTATATTCATTGTGGTAATAATGGTACTGAAAATGATAATAATTCATTGGTGAAAGATATCACTGCATTGCGTGCTGAGCGTGCAATATTAATGGGCTTTGAGTCCCACGCTCACTATATGTTAGACGATCGTATGGCAAAGACGCCGGAAGCTGTGAAAGGGCTGCTCGATCAAGTGTGGAAACCGGCGAAGGAAAAAGTTCGGGAGGAAGCAGAGGATTTGCAGTTAGCCATTCAAAATGAAGGTGGAAATTTTGAACTGGCTCCCTGGGACTGGTGGTTCTATGCAGAGAAAGTGCGTGCTGAACGGTTTGACTTCGATGCTGAAATGGTGAAACCCTATTTCCAATTGGAAAATGTGAGAGATGGTGCTTTCGCCGTTGCGAATAAGTTATATGGGCTAAAATTTATGCCTATTGGGGATTTTCCTCGCTACCACGAAGATGTGCTTGCCTATGAAGTTAAGGACGCCGACGGAACTGATATTGGTGTATTTTTGGTTGATTACTTTATGCGACCTTCGAAACGCGGCGGGGCGTGGATGTCGACCTTTCGAGACCAGTCGACTCTATCGGGTAACGTGCGTCCCATCGTTGTTAATGTCTGTAACTTCCCGAAAGGCGATGGTTCAACACCTTGTCTTCTAGGTCTGGACGAGGTCACCACTCTTTTTCATGAATTCGGCCATGGCTTGCACGGTCTGCTTAGCAATGTTAAATACGCAAGTTTAAGTGGCACAGAGGTCAAACAGGACTTTGTTGAGCTTCCCTCGCAGATTATGGAACATTGGGCGTTGGAAGAAGAGGTTCTAAAAGAATATGCAGTACATTATAAAACGGGAGAGGTTATTCCTTCCCTGTTAATTGACAAACTGAAACGCTCGGAAAAGTTCAACCAAGGATTTTCAACAACAGAAAATTTGGCCGCCTGTTATCTGGATCTTGCCTGGCATTTACCGGAACTGGACCAAAGCGACAGCTTAGCGGTAGTAGAAAATAAAACGCAAAAAGAAATAGATTTGATTGATGTCGTTGCTCCCAGATATCATTCAAGCTATTTTCAGCATATCTTTACCGGCGAGAGTTACTCCGCTGGGTACTATTCGTATATATGGGCGGAAGTGCTCGATACCGACGGCTTCGAAGCCTTCAAGGAAAACGGCATCTTCGATAAAAAAACGGCTAACGCTTTTCGTAAGGAAGTCCTTGAAAAAGGTGGGACCCGTGAGCCAATGACAATGTATAAAGCGTTTAGAGGAAGAGAACCTGAAGTCACGCCGCTGTTAAAAGCAAGAGGTTTGGAATAGTTAGTTGACGTCCAGAAACAGCTCATTTTCTGCAAGTCGGATTTTAACCCGACATGAAAGCTATGAACACTATTGGATTGTCGGGTTAAAACCCAGCCTACAATAGAAGATAGATTTCTATACGATATTTCTGGACCGATGTTTTAGGACAGGCACTGATTAAAACATTTTTTGACGGTGGTATTTACGAGCAAGAGTAAACCGCAGCAGTTTTTGAAGAGCAGTATTCTTTTGCTTTAGTGGCCGTAATAGCTGACAGAATTTTTCTATTTAAACGCTTGGTGAGCCAGTGCAGTTGTGTATCAGATCTAACTGTTTCGATGATAATCGCGGCAGATATGCCCGCTCGGCAGAAGGTCTCAGGTTTAACCTGGCATTTATACGGAATGACTAGTAGGGACGGGTTTTTCCTCTATTTTCCAATAAGCGCACTAACACTTTCTTTTATCTAAATGATACCTCAATGCCATTTTTATACAGAGTCTTAATTCTTGTTCAGGCAGAGCTTCGTCAACAGCGAAGAGAATTGCCCGATTTCCTTCAAACGTCAGGGTGTCTGAGAAAATTGTTTTAAAGCTATCAATAAGCGTTGTTTTACAATTGAAGTACATGGCGTATTGTTTCGGCGTTTTTGGTTTCCAATCGATTCTTAATGTGGTGCCGCTTTTTGTTTTTGATGTTAGAAATGAAGGTTCTCCCCACTTAAGAGTCTCTTCAATTTCTCCAGCTCCATCGGTATGCAATGCAACGTCGAGGATGAGCGCGCGAAGAATGTCAATCTTCGGTCGAATATGCTCAGGATAGGACTGGAATTTTTCCTTAAGCGATTCGTTCATCGTCTGCTCCTGGTCGTTTGGCATGTAGACGATTCATTCGTCGTGGCTGAAAGATTTTGCAAAGGAAAATGCCGTTTTGCTCGGCCCATGTTCTTGCAAATACAGTAGCTTTTCTTTTCCTTCCTGAACCGAAGGAGTATGACCAGCAGGAATCCACCAGAGCGCTTGATGCGCCTTTACCATTTTACTAAACCATGCATCCCTGTCCCGAATTAAGTCAACATGAAGTGACCGATATACGAAGCTTTTTAGGGAATCTACATCGTTCCATACGCTCATGTTTATTAACAATAAGGGATCGTCAAAAGCACTAATTGAAGTTGCGTCTCCGTCTTCTGTTTGAAGTCGCCATACGAAGCCCGGTGAAGTATCGGCAAGTGCGTTAATTTCGTCCAGGCGATTGGCAAATCCGGACATTAGTTCCGTATCCATTGACGCTTGGGCCTGAGCGATATTTATTTGGGCTAAATGGTATTCGTTCATAGACTTCTCATAAATAAAATAGGGCTTGATATTGGCGTTTACATTTCCACAAATACGCAGATTTATGTAACTTACAGTTATTTTCTCAGTTCTGCGGAACAGTATCTTTTAGAGGATAATCTCAGTGGTTATTTCTGTCTTGACTGAATTTGCAATGAAACAAAGTTCATGTGACTGATGGTGAATTTTCTCAAGCTGTTCAAATGAAGGTTTCTTTTCTCCAGAAAACACGACTTTCACCTTCAGCGCGACAGTTGTCATCGCGAATTTCCCATCACTGTCTTTAGACATTAACCCTACAGGATTATCAACATACTCGTCCACAACAAATCTTTTTTTTGCGGCTATCGATAGGAAAAACAACATATGGCAACTTGAAAGGGAAGCAACAAAAGCTTCTTCGGGATCTACATTCGCTGCAACTGAATAGGGCAGCGGCACAATATGTGGCGAGGAAGAGGCAGCAACGGTTGCGCCGCCATCAAAGTCCCATGTGTGTCCTCGACTGTATTCGTTATCAATAAAATTTTCGTGGCCTCGTCGTGCCCACCTAACTTTTGCGTAATACTCTGACATTTTTGCCTCCATTGTGGTTCAGAGAAAAATAGCTGATCAATGCGAATTGTTGGTGCTCTAAACTGCGCGCGAAGCTTACGTCATAAATTGCGTGCAATTGACCTGTCGATTTCCATGAGTTCAACTGGCGCTCCTTGAACTTCAATAAAAGCGACATGTACTCCAGGGCTCGGGCTATTGGTTTGAATAATTACATTCTCCCCCATGAGAGCCTCTTTCAGATTTTCAACTTCGAAAGCAACATGGGGGACGTTTTTAACCAGGTCAGGATAAGGCGCATCAGCCCAATACCTCTGCCATTGAATTCCGAAGGGATTGTTCGCATGATCACTAACAGTCATTTTTAAATGGGGAAGGTCGATTTCTCCGGGAAATTTTGCCGTGGTTGGAATACCGACGTGGTTGAACTTCACTACTTTTCTCCGAACATATTATTGAGCGCACAGAAATTTCGCTGGTATTATTTCGGGCATTTCCGAATTTTGGGGTTATAGTTATTAGTGTAACAGTATGATTGGATAAAATCGTCGCAAGACTACAATTTCCTCCCCCGCGTTCATTCAATTAACTGTCTTTGAAGATTCTATCAAACTCACGACCTCCATCCAGTTCGATGAGCAATCGACTCTTTTCTGTTTTGGCAATATCGATCCAATGTCTGTCTTCCAGTGCGCCAACCATAGCGTATAGAAAATTTAGGCTAGGTTTAATGCTGCATTCTCGCTCCAGTCGAATGAAAACACTAACTGCGCCTAAAGCCGCAAGTTCTTGGCGAGTGTGAATTCCCACTTCGTTTAGTAGTTTCTCTGATTTAGGCCCAAGCCCTTTCAGTTTTTTTAGTGTCATAATTGTCTAAAAACCGAGTCGAATTTTCAAGGGATACAGCATATGAGCAAAGTATTTTATCGCAACCCGTTTGTTTCTGATAAGCTGACGCAACGTGGCACGCTGAATGTGGGATTGTTCATCCTTCTTCTACACTCATGCGCAGTAATTAATTTGATTGACGAATGCGTTGCTCCCGCCCTTTTCTTCAGACGCTAATTAAGCGGAGACTTTTTGTCATCGTCGCCGTTATTCAGTAAAAGCAAGTCGTCGTTAATGCGCTAAAATTTTAACAAGGCGTGTCATCAATTCAACTTTAATGCCGTCGTGAGTTTTCTTGAACTAGAAGCCGATTGGTAAACGCATTGTTGCTTTTGGAGTCTGAAGCTTTCCCCATGCTGGAAAATGAGACCGACTCTTGACGCCCAACATTTCGTCAGCGCTCCACCATTGTCGTGAGCTGCCAGGAAGAATGAATTGACCCTGTTTGATACTTATAGTCTTTTACTTTCCTGGCAGAGTTCCCGGGGATTCGTTTTTTAACTCTTGACTCCCTAACTCCTTAGTTCTTTAACTTTGCAGCGCAACTCGACTCTACGTCTAGATCGACGATGTTTTCCCTTTTCGTAACGAATTACTCCTTTGTTAAGTGCACATCTCTTTGTGGGAAAGGGATTGTAATATTATTGCTGTCTAGTGCTACCTTCATTTGTTCATTAATATCAAAGAAAACATCCCAGTAATGCTCGACCTTACAAAAAGGACGGACGGCCAAATTTACGGAACTATCTGCTAATTCACTGACGCCCACGAAGGGTGCCGGGTCGCTGAAAACTTTTTCATGTTTTTGTAATACATCCATGATAACTGATTTTGCTTTACCAATGTCTTCGTTATAGGCAATGCCTACGGTCAAGTCTACGCGTAGTTGTCCTTCAGCCGTATAGTTAGTAATTGATCCATTGGAGGCGATGCCGTTAGGAATAATAATCTGTTTATTCTGTGGCGATATGATAATGGTATTGAATATCTGTACGGCTTTAACCACACCGAGGTGGCCTTGAGCTTCGATGAGGTCTCCTATTTTGTAGGGCTTGAATGTCATCACCAGAACACCGCCGGCAAAATTGGCTAAGCTACCCTGAAGAGCGAGACCGATCGCTAAGCCCGCAGCACCTAAAACAGCGATAAAAGAGGTGGTAGCAATGCCCAGCATCGAGGCCACTGAAATAAATAGAAGTAGTTTGAGTACCCATGAAGAGAGGTTTGTCAAAAAGGGGATCAAAGTTGCATCAACCTTGGATTTTTCCATTGAGCTTTCTAATAACCGACCGACTGCTCCGATGATCCACAGGCCTACGATAAGCGTGACGATCGCTAAGGCCAGTTTTGGCGCATACTCCAACCCCAATTCGTAGCCTTTCGTGGTGAGGTTTTGCATTTGGTCAATGGTATCGGTGACTTCATTCATAGTATCTTCCTATTGTGTTGGACAAATTGCCGTATCGATATTGTGCTAAACAGTTGTAGTGCCTGTTTGGATTAACTGTGATTACTTTGGCTTTCTGTTATTCTCAGATATCTACTAAGTGCTGAACAGTACCGATCGAAAGCAGCTGCGATCTGTGTATTGCCTGTTACTCTGCTGGCATAGGTTTTTTATGTTAGGTGCCATATTAGGTGCTGTATTAGATGTTATGTTAGACATGTAGTTGGATCATGTAGTAGGTTCATGCAGTTGCACTTGCCAGTAACCAACGTCAAGCCATTGTTCAAACTTATAGCCGACTTCTTGAAAATGGGCTACTTTTTCCATACCAAATTTTTCATGTAAAGCTACGCTTGCAACATTAGGGAGTGTAATACCCGCAATGGCCGAATGAACGGGAAGTTTTTCGAGTTCGTGAAACAGCGACTCATACAGTTTAGTTCCCCAGCCTTTAGTGGTTAGGTGTCTGGCTAAATAGACAGTCACTTCAACTGAAAATCGGTACGCACTGCGTTCCTTCCAGGGGGAAGCGTAAGCATAGCCAATAACGTCTCCTTTATCTTCTGCTACAAGCCAAGGAAGTCCGAGTTGACTGATCTTTTCAATACGCTCACCCATATCATCCAGACTGATTTCTGACTCTTCAAACGTAATTACGGTGTCGGCTATATAATGGTTATATATATTAGCGATAGATGTGCTGTCGGTTGCTGTCGCCTTTCGTATCATTAACATCTCGTATCATTAGTTTATGAAGCATTGGGTTCTATTGCTTAGTTGGTTTTCTTGATGATGCATCGTCATTGGAGCTGAATACTATCAAACCGATTGCACCGATCAAAATTGTAACATCAGCGACATTGAATATCCCGGTCCTTAAAGCACCAATTCCTACATTAATAAAATCAACAACGGCACCGTCGTTTAGCACTCGGTCGTACCAGTTCCCAAATCCGCCCGCAATGATTAGAGATCCGAATAATACCGTCGCGTTAGATAAGGGTTTGATGAGGAGATAGCAAAGAGCAGCGAGCAGGAGTAGACCGACACCGATGGTAAAAACATAATACTTATGGTTCTCCGGCAAGTGACTCCCCGCTCCCAGCATCGCCCCTGTATTTTCCGCGTACTGCAGGCGAAATACATTACCCACAAAAGATAAAGGTTCGTTGCCTTTAAGTAACAGGGAGGCATGTGCTTTTGTTAGCTGGTCGCAGCTGAAGCAGGATAATAGTGAAGTGATTATTATGGTTTTTTTCACGGTTCAGCCTTTAGGACGCGTTGTCTTATTGTTGGTGACGCGCGCTTTGTGTTTTCTTCGAGACATAAGGATTAAAGTCAGTCCGGCAAACAAAAAGGGAATGCTTAACAGCTGTCCAGTCGTCATTATCAAGTCGGTGGAGTAACTAGCCTGTTTCGTTTTTATGAACTCCAACAAAAATCGACTGCTGAATACTAAAAATAGCAGTAGGCCAAGTGTTGCGCCAGTATGGTGTTTTACTTGGGTGAACTTATAGGTCACAAAGAGAGTAATAAAAATCGCACTATAGGCAATCGCTTCATACAGTTGTACCGCGTGCCTCGGTGTTGCATCGATATTTCCAAAAACAACAGCCCAGGGAACATTGGTGGGCAGGCCAACAATCTCGGAATTAAAGAAATTTCCTATGCGAATAAAACAAGCAGCAAGAGCGGTAGGTATTGCCAGTCTATCCAATAGCCAGAGATAGTCTTCAGAGTGTTTTCTACAGTATATAAAAATCGACAGTAACATGCCTATGCCGCCGCCATGACTGGCGAGCCCACCCTCCCAGATATAAAGAATCTTTAAGGGGTGACTAAAATAGAATACGGGGTCGTAAAATAGGCAATGACCAAGTCGTGCGCCGCCAATAATTCCGACGATGGCATAAACGAGTAAGTGATCGAGTTGTTCCAATGACTTATTTTCCTGTAGATAAATCCATTTCACTAGCTGAAAGCCGGACAAAATGGCAGTGGCGAACATAAGTCCGTACCAATGTATCGAAATCCCTCCTACGGAAATTAAAACAGGGTCCATATTCCATACAAAAAATTCCACTAATTGTTATCCTCTGTAAATGGCTTTTAGGGATTTTGATAACACACTATTTTACTGTGCGACAACGGACGTAATTTTTTCGCTTAATAGACGCCCTTATCGCTTGTTTTAAGCGACGGTGAGTCCTTCGAACATTTGCGGACTAAAATCGGTTCATTTTCTATCGTTTATTGCTTGGTGAAAACTAATCGGTTCAATTGCGTCATCATCATTAGCATTCTCCACTGGATTGAATAGTTATCCTACTGACTTCGGAGTAATAGACGTAATAATCGCTTTGTCGTCAATGTTCTTTACAGCTGAAAGGTCCTTCATCAATAATGCGGCTTCTTCCTGCATGCCGGAAAACATTGACGAAATGCCTTTGTCGAATTGCGGATGGCGTTCAATTTCAATCTCAACAACCTGAAGCTGGTTGAGAAGATTGTTGACAATATGCTCTGCACCATAAATCGTCGCCAAGTATACTTTTTCCTTTTCTTTTTCTATTTCAGTTTTTAAATGTTGTATTTCTTGTTCGTAAATTTTCCACTTTAGGGAGAGAATCGCGGTGATCCAGATAGCAAACAATGCTAATGCTCTGTTCGATAATACTTTCCATAATTCACCGCCGGGCGGAGACAAATAGAAACCTAATAATATGGCAATAGAACAGATTAAGGCCAGATAAATGGATAAGTGTAATTTTGGTGACCACAGAGAAGCGAGAATGACGACAATATAGGGAATACCTCCGGCAACCCCCAGCGGTATTTGCAGATCTATGAAAAAGATTAAAATGACGAGAGTTGCACATACCAACCCTAACTTCAGGGTCAAAGTGTTCTCGTTGCGGTTTTCCAGAGTGCCATGTTCAAGATTACTGTGTTCCAGGTTACTGTGTTCCAGAGTATTGCGTTCGGAATCTTGCTTGGTATTGTTTTCCATCGAAAGTTCTCAACGTTGGATTGTATTGCATCTGGGAAGTTTGGTTACTGCACTATATGCCATGCCGAAAAACGTTCGCGTTGCTTTTTATTGATGGTACTCGATCTCTCAAAATTTAATGTCAGGTATCAAATTCCCGTAGTCACGATAGCTTGGAATCAGGCTGATAGAGTCTAATCCCCGAGTAGAGATCTTGATCTTCAGTGTCATTTACAGCCGAGTACAAGCAGTAGTTTTAAAAATAGGCGCTGACTTTGACTCGGGCTTCTAATTAAAACGCGTCGGACTGACACCAAGTCGTGACTTGAACGCTCGGGAAAAACTGGCCGTTTCTGTATAGCCCGATTGTATGGCAATGTCTTCTATCGAATAACCCAATCTTAACAATGATTGGGCACGTTCCATTTTTGACGACAGCTGTAATTCGCGAAAGCTTGTCCCTTCCTTGGACAGGTTGCGGCGTAGTTGGCGGCTGCTCAACCCCAAATGCTGGGCGATCTGTTCCACGTTTAGCGCGAAATCGTATTGTTCTAACAGTTGTAAGGTTCGCCCCACAAATGATTGAGAGCGAACATGTGTTGCCAGCACTTCCTCGCAATACCGTTCACTAGCAAGGCGAATTTTCCTGTTCGCCAGTGGCAATGGCTGAAATTGTAATTCAGCATCAAAACATATTCGGTTAGAAGAGGAGTTAAAGCTCACCTCAGTCCCGAAGAAATCGTGATAGTCGGCTGGTTTACGGGGCTCGGGTAGGCGCATTGATACCGATCTCACCGGGACTGAATGTTGTAATAAACTCGAAAACAATACTAGGCAAGCCGCCAGCCCTCGTTCCTGGCAAAATCGCTGGCAGTCCTGTGGGACCGCTCGATCATTGAGGTCGATACGAAGTTCGCGGTCCGTACTTGATAGTTCGTATCGACTGAATGACAGGCCAAGCCAGCGATACCGTTCCGTGAGTTGTAACGCTTCATTTAATGTCGCGCAAGCGGCCATCGCTTGTCCTAATATACCGAGTTCAGAGGCTTTATAATATTTGGCAACCATTAACCCCAGTTCTTCATCTAAGCGGCGAAAACGCTGAATATTACGAATGAGGGTAAGTTCCTGCCATGAAGCAATGCTGGCAAGTGGTTCTTCTAAAGACAATGCATCGATGTTCGTTGTCTCAAGACATTTTGACTCGCTCATACCGTACTGTAATCCTGCTTTCAACAGAATCGATACGCCTGTGGTGTCTCTTAATCCTTGCCAGTCGATCACTCTTCATTGCCTTGTGTAGCAAGCCCCGCCGAGATTGGATTGCTAAAGTCGCTGTCTTGTCCGAAAGTATCAAATTTAGGCCATTTATACTATAGCTAAGTACGGCTTTATATCTCACACTGTGTCTACATAAAAACAGCCGGAGTCTACAAATTGCCATGATCATCGCACCCAACGCAGCAACCAATGTATCATCCAGAGAGTATAAGCATATTGACGTAAGACCACTGACCGGAGCGTTAGGCGCGGAGGTTTTTAACGTCAATGTCGGACGATTAACAGCCGCCGAGACAGCTGAAATAAAACAAGCGCTTGCCGACCATGTTGTCGTTTTCTTTCGGGATCAGGACATTAGTATTGACGAACAGGAAGCTTTCACACTGCGGTTTGGCGATTATGGCGTTGACCCATTTGTGCCAGGCCTGAAGGACCACCCGCATGTATTGCGACTGGTTAAAGAAGCGGATGAATCAACCGGTTATGTTTTTGGGGGTGCCTGGCACAGCGACTGGTCATTTCAAGAGGCCCCGCCGTCGTACACTATTTTATACGGTTACGACATTCCACCCTATGGCGGCGACACAATGTTTGCCAATCTTTATCAAGCCTATGAAATGTTGTCGCCGGAAATGCAACGTATCTGTGAATCATTGCGGGTTACCCATAGCGCTCGCCAGGGCTACGCGCCGAGTATGGCTGGAGTGCATGATTTATATGAAAATATGGAAGTCATCGCCAGTGAAGAAGCTATGAATGTCCATGTTCATCCGATGGTCTGCACGCATCCGGTCACTGGCCGCAAACTACTTTATTTGACAGGTGTATACAGTATAGGCATTGAGGGAATGCATCAGGATGAGGCCAACGCCTTGCTGGACTTTCTGAAAAAACAAATAGAACACCCGATAAATACCTGCCGCTTTCGTTGGCAAAAAGGTTCCATCGCGATGTGGGATAATCGCTGTGCCTTGCATTTGCCTATGGGCGATTACCACGGTATGCGTCGGGAAATGTATAGGACAACAGTTGCGGGAAGCTCTCCCAAACAATAGTCCCCGAGCATTTCGAAAAGGAAAATTTATGCACGACAACGTTATAGAAAAAGCCGCGCAGGTATTGCGTAACGCCGAATTATCAGGACTGCCTTGCGAGCCGATTCGAAGCCTTTTCGATGAAAAGGACATGGCCGCAGCCTACGCTGTCAAACAGTGTAATCACGACATTTGGCACCAGCAGCAACGCCAAAAAATCGGTTGTAAAATTGGCATCACGTCATTAGCTGTACAGAGTTTTTTCGGCATGACCGAGCCTGATTACGGCTTTCTTTACAGCGATATGCAGGCCGACAGCGGAGGAACAATATCTCGAGGCAGTTTGTTTAAACCAAAATTGGAAGTCGAAATCGGGCTTGTGCTCGGTAAAGATATCAATCTCTCTAAGCCGACAAAGGCCAATATGATAGAGGCCACAGCCTATTTTTGCCCGGTTTTCGAAGTGGTCGATAGTCGTATTGAAAATTGGGATGTACAGGCTGTTGATACCATTGCTGACAATGGTTCATCTGGGCGTTTTGTCATTGGAAACAGCAAAGCGTTGCCAGGCAGTGTCGATATCAATACGTGCTCGATGACTCTTTTTTCTAATACTGAAGTGATAGCAAGCGCCTGTGCGCTCGATAGTTTAGGTGACCCGATTGAACACGCGGTTTGGCTGGCTACAAAACTTGCTGCAATTGGCGCACCGTTGAAAGCTGGAGATATATTGCTGACTGGCGCATTAGCACCGATGATAGATGTGAAAGCTGGAGGCGACTATAAGGCCGTTTTCGAAGGTCTGGGATCGGTGGCGATATCTTTTGGGGCATGAAAACTATACAGCTTTTATGGATGCAGGCTGTGCTATAGGCCTGTTTTGGCCTTGGGGTTAGTTGCTTGCAATTCGATTCTTTGTTCAAAAAAATCACGGTAATGTGAATTTTCAAGGGACTTTATAAACTAGATCAATGGACGTTTTTTCCAAGAATATCTAAACGATTAGTCGATAAATGCCCACGTATCCGCGCCATCAAATTTCCGTATGTCGAATTTTCCAATATCGGCCGTCGAACACAGTCGGAAATTAACGGCCATTTGAGCTGATTCACCGGGATCCAGATTTTCCCAATGAGTTGTTGACCCGCAAATCTTGCAGCTATGCACGGCAAGTGTTTTGTCTCCCTGAATGTAAGATATCGTAGCATCTTTGGCGGCATCGATAGTCACGCTGTCGATATTGACATGGGCCCAAAGTGTACCTAGGCGACGACATAGAGAACAATTACAATCGGTAAGCCACTTAGGTGTCTCCGCTATTGTAAAACGTACTGATTCGCAGTGGCAGCTTCCCTCAAACCTATCGCTATTAGTAGTCACGTGAAATCTCGTAAAAAATTAAGATTGAAAGACTCGGTGCAGAATCGATCTACCCGGTGTTGCATAAGAAGTGTTACCTCACGTGAATTAGTGGGCATGGGCGTTTTCATGATCATCGACAATAAAGTTGGGGAACTTGTGTTTTGCATGTTCGCTATGGCAATTCGAACACGACTCCAGCAATTTCGAGAAATAGAAACCAACAAGCTCGGTCTTTTTGTTTAGCGCCACATGTGCAAGCATTCCCGAATAATAATGGAACTTCTCATCGAGCTGCAAAAACGAGAGAGGTAACTTTTCCTGAAGTTCATTCTTTTGTTTTGTCGTCAAGCTTGCTGTAAGAATGTAGCTTTTCTCTATATTGTTAGCAATGTTTGCTATTTCCATTGAATTCCCGGCTGCGATTGCCGGAATGATCTTAATCATAGCTTTTTCTATTGCCCTCATTTCCTTAATCAATAACTGCCTGAGTTCCGGTGAAAGATTTTCAGTTGCTCCTGAGTTGTTCTGTGCAGCATAGCTTGTTGTCGCTAGAACAATTAACAGAATTGAAACCGTTAAGTTTATGGACGTTTTTAATTTGGCCATAGTGTACTCCCTCCCGAATGGCATAATAAACTGAATTGCGTATTAAGGTAGTTTTTTGCTCATATTTGTACCGGTAATATGAAAGCCAACACGCTTATACAGTTCTAGCGCTCTGGGATTGTCGTGAGCGACTCGTAAACTTAAGGTGCTAATTTTTTCCCTCGACAACTGCTTTTCCAATTCGGAAATCGCCATTTTCCCATAGCCCTTGCTCCGGAATGTCTCAAGAACAAAAATGTCACTTATAAACGCTTTGGATTGATCAGGGCTTAAGGAATGCCAAAGATATCCTACAATTTCTCCCGAAAATTCAATGCACTGTAGTATATCGTTAGATTCGGAAATGCCCCTGGGAAAGCTATTCGACAGCGCATTCTTTGCGATAACTTCACTTTCTTCTTCCGAGTGTTTATGGTTAATACGTAAATCTTCACTGTAGTCCGAAATAAACTCTTTTTCGTAGTTTGAAAATTCACGCTGTTCAATAGCTCTCAATACAATCATCGTTGGTTCTCATAGAAAACGCGAGGGAGTTTTTGCTTGAAATATCTGGCAGTTATATTTTCATCGCCAACGAGTGTATGCTACTTTTTGTGCCAACACCACTCAGTGGGAGAAAAAGTTGGCCAGGACTTCACTCCCAGTTAGCGTCGGCCCAGAACTACTGATTTGGCGTTTATGTTCCCGTCTTAGGTCGTGTTTTAACCGGACAATTTTCCTTTACCATCCGGATTTCTCATTGATTTTCTTGCTGGGTTAAAAATCGAATTACAGAAAATGAACAGTTTCTGGTTCGGTACAAATTAGGCGATTTAGTTGATATTCCTTATCCAGTCTTTGGTTGTTAGTGTCTACAGATTTCCCGCAAATAGTCTTCTCAATATTTTGATCTTCAGCGAATCGTCTTCGTTAAACCCCATACGCTTTAAATATCGGTCTGGTATGTCGTGTTCGCTTAATAGGGATCGAACGATTGTCGGCAAGTTTTCTAAAGGATGATTAACAGTAGACTTAACTTGTTGTAAGGCGTTAATGATGACCAGCTCGTCGTCTGTAAAATCATGTCCAAAGGGATAGTCTGGGAAAAAGGAGTCATAGGAATGCAATTTCTGTTCAATAGAATCAGGGGTATTGTTGCGATGACTGACCGGCAAACTATAATCGGCCTCCAATTTGTTAGTGCTAATAGCCCACGAAAGTAGTTCATCTTGAAAACGGGAATCCGCGACGGCTAGTAACGCCTTGATAACATCGCTGTCCGACTTCCCCCGTAAGTCGGCGACGCCGTATTCAGTGATGACAATATCACGTAAGTGACGAGGGATTGTGCAGTGTGCATAGTTTGGAACTATATTCGATTTTGCTTCGCCGTTGGCTATCCGAAAACTGCGTAACATCAATATTGATCGAGCGTCTTCCAATTCATGTGCCATGGCGACAAAGTTGTATTGACCGCCGACGCCACTCACTACTCTACCATCTTCGAGCGCGTCCGATACGGCTGCACCCGACAACGTCACCATCATACAAGTATTTATAAAAGCGGCCTTTTGGCGTTGCTCGCGTTTAAGCATTTCATCGCCGTACAATTGATTGATGAAGCTGATGCGTTCCATCTCAATTTTCTCGAGTTTTTCTGAGGGCATATTTTCCAGGGCCTTATAAAAGTCCCTTGGGCCTATAAAGAAACCGCCGTGAAAGATGTGTTTTCGATTATCTTTTCCGATGACTTCTCGACGAATAATGTCAGACTCAATCAGCTGTAATAATCCATTTACAAACATTTCCGAACATCCGTATAGACCTTGAGAGAAGACATTTTCGTAGCGTACTACCGACGGTTTTCCTTCTTGAAGTGTCTTTGTTAGCTGTTTATAAATGTTGTTTTTTTTGTCTCTAACGATAAGACTTTGTGCAATAGCGTCGCCTAAAGAGCCAATGCCGATCTGCAATGTCCCGCCATCTTGTACTAAGCTACTGGCGTGAAGGCCGATCGCGTAGTCTGATTTCGAAACTTTCATATTTGGCGTACTGAATAAGGTATGTGTGCACTGTTTGTCGGTTATCAATACGTCGAATTTATCGGCACTAATTTCAGCAACACCCGGCATAAACGGCAATTCTCTGTTTAACATTGCTACTAGTAATATCGTTTTCCCGTCTTTACGTTTTTCCTCGAGGATCTCCATCAAGTCGAGAGATACATCCGGATTGCAGGATAATGACAGTCGCCACTGCCCGTCAACAAATTGACCTGCCACAGCTTGAGCCAAAACATTAATATTGTTCGATGCCATGTCCCTCGCAATATGCGTATAATTGGCACTGATATAGTTTTGTTGAAGATGAGGTTGATTTAGCCAGTCGCCCGATTTCAAAAAAAATTCGTAGACGCTTACATTACTTGCTAAGTCATTTTTCTGTAGATCGAGGGCATAATCAAGGTCTGGGTAGTTTCCGTATAAACGGTCGACCAGCGGGTTGAGGAAGCGCCGTTCCAAATCGCTGTTAGCTTGAGGTTTCAACAGAGACAATGCTGTATAGATCGATAGGGAGAAATGTGGGGTTTCTTTCGTGACTCTATAGAGGGCGTTTATTACCGGATTGGGTTTGCCAATGCCCAAGGGCATTGCCACGCGAATTTGCCCCGACGTTTTTTCGATAATGTAATCGATGGCTAAGGAATTCTGATCAAATGTTTTTGTTGAGGACATGTTATCTCATTTATGTTGATGAAAAATTATAGGACGCCGGTAGGCAATAGGCGGTTCTTATGCATTCGTAAAAGCTCATGGAGTTCAGTTTATTAGATTCCAAAATTTTTCTGTGGTGACCCAGTTGTTCTATCGAAGCACTGCACGTTTTTTCATTGCAGTGGAGTACAAATACAAGCCTAGCGCGACCAGGAAAATAACAAAGGTAAAGGCGAGTGATGCGGGCGACCCTACAAGCTCTAATCCGTTGGACAACGCAAAGTTTTGAAAATATTTGATCACTACCCCGATTAAGGACATCATAAAAACCGGCACTGCTAATGCATTTCTGGCGAGCAAAAATAATGTCCCTAACACACAACCCCAGACGCCGATCGCCCAGAAAGTAATTGCCCACGGAGGAATTTCATTAAAATAAGCAAGTTGCTCCAGCGGGAAGGAGCTCGTATAACTTTAATTTTGTGTTTGAGTCATGAAATAGTCCAATGCTCCCATTGAGTTCCATAAAAGCGCTGAAACTCCGGTGAGCCAGAGGTGCCAGGGCGTTGCTACTAAATTACTTACTTGTGATTGCCACATCGATTCCTCCTTCCTTATGCCAGTTTTGGCGAAAATACGGCAATCGTCAAGTTCAAAAGACATTGCACCATTTCCACATGTTTGATGATCGAATGACGAGTTGACTGCGAGCAGCCAATAGCCGATGTTAGACCAGGTCGTTGCGAAGATGACCTAGATCCAGTCCCAGACCCAGACCTAGACCCGGACCTAGACCCGGACTTGCAAGAAAGCTGTCGATTTCATTTGATTTCATTCGAGTTTATACATTTGAAATGTCACCGATACCAACAAGGTCGCTTTCCTCGCCATGACAATAGAGACGTTTCTTAACGTTGGGATAATCAACAATGTCAAATGGTAAACTTTGGCCAACAATGATGCAGCTGAGTGTTTCGGACCCGGTATTTTTCATCGTGTGAGCTTCACCGCCAGCCGGATACGCAATAAAGTCACCAGGACCGACACGATACTCTTTTTCCCCAATAACAACGGTCGCCTCACCACTTATAATATAGGCACATTCATCTTCGCAGTGGTGGAAGTGGAATTCGGTAGACTCATGACCCGGTTGTACTTCTATGATATGAAAACCCAGATTTTCTAAGCCGGCTAAGCGCCCTAGTGATTTGTCAGTACGGACTGCATTATTATTGAGGAAGTGCGTTTTGACCGTCCCCGGCGTTGATGCGATTTGTTCTTTCCTAATTATCTGTGTGGTCATCTTTACCTCATTAGTTAAAGTTACAGCGACTTCGAAATATTGAGTTATCAGTATGATCAATAGTAATCGCAGCTGCATGATTTCAATGTTTGAATCGTTACGTTGATATTTTCGAGCTGTGATGATCCTTGAACAATCAGTCAAGGAACACGACTATTGTAACGATGGGAGTATTTAGCTTACATAATCTTTACGATATAACTTGTTCAGAAAATGTTTCAATTCGGGGTCTGTTCTGTCAAATGGAATATCATTTTTATGGAACCAACGAACCGAATGGAATTCGCTTTTGTCGAAGTCGAGAAAGATTTTCCGGTTGCCTTTCAGAGCGTACCAGATTGACACGTCGGTATGCCCGGCGGTTTTTCCTACTGTGTTTGTACAGCTCACGAGCAGGGGTTGTTGCTGCAAAAATTCTGCTTCTATCGAGAGCTCTTCCTTAGCTTCACGGATTACCGTCGCGATCGGATGTTCTCCCACTTCTACATGGCCGCCCGTTGGCAGCCATAACTCCGCGTTTTTATGATCTACCAATAGCACATAATCGCCATCGACAACTGCGAAATACGAGATGAGATGCTTGTTGGGAATATCGGGTTTTTGTCGCCTATACAGCTCTGCACCTGAGTCAATCCAGCTGATGACTTCTGCGATTGTTGCGGCCTCGCGGTCACTAATCGGTATGATGGAACTGACTTCGCGCCTGATTTTGTCTCGCATGTGAAAAAACTATCCCCGCAGTTGGTGCTAGAGCTTTTTATTGAAATGGTTCGCTTTTATTGGAGTGCTATCAGTTTTTCGTTCTTTTAAAATCCATTTGTTTTGCCGTTTTTTCAGCGAGTGCTGTGCTATGTAACTTACCGACAAGATGCAGGCTCATATCGATCCCCGCCGAAATTCCCGCGGAGGTTAGAATCCTACCATCATCGACCCAGCGTTTATCCTTTACCACTTCAAGATTCGGGAATAGATTTTTTAAGTCGTCTATATCTTCCCAGTGAGTCGTTACTGTGTGATTGTGAATGACTTTTGCCTGGGCTAACAAAAACGCTCCCGTACAAACAGAGGCGACGACCGTTGCAGTCTCTGCTTGCTGCGCAATCCAGCGAATAACATCAGCTTTGTGCATTTCATCGCCGTAAATACCCCCTGAAACGATCAGGGTATCTATTTCGGGATGATTGCTGAAATCGAAGTCCGGATTGATTTGGTATCCGCCTCGAGCGATAACCGTTTCTGTCGTTTTGCTAATCAGAAAGGTACGAAAAGGTGGATGTTCATTACAAATGCGAGATGCCGTTGAAAATACTTCAAAAGGACCGGAAAAATCGAGAACTTCGGCTTGGTTATAAATGTAGATTCCAATATTCATTGCTGATCTTCTCGACTCGATACTTAAGCGATTAATGTTGATACGATTGTGACATTTGTCTAAGAATTATCTGCGGACCAGTTATTGTTTACGATGGCCCACCGCTCGTGGTCTTTCCAGTCCTGGCCGCCAATCCGTAGGTAGCTCGGGGAAAATCCTTCTTTCTGAAACCCTGCTTTCGACACCAGCCTAATAGAAGCAAAATTGTCGGGTTGAATATTAGCTTCGATTCGATGCAGCTTAATATTGATAAAGGCTTCCTGGATCATAAGTTCTAGTCCTTGAGACATATACCCCTTTCCCTGAAAAGGATAAAAAGCCAAATATCCAAGATACGCCGATTGAAAGAGTCCTCGTACGACCTGAGAAATATTAAATAAACCGATGATCTCTTTGCTTGTTGTGAGGCAGGCAAGATACAAATGAGGTTGCAACAAATACTCCTCTAGATTACTCGGCGGAAAAGACCAGGGAGAAAGGTATTCAGCGCTTCGGTCGAATGCAGATTGCAGTTCTCTGGCATCTACGGCAGATGCTTTTCTTATAAAAACGTTCATCGTCATTTCTCTGATTGTTTTAGGGTTTCTATCGAAATGCAGTACTGCTTATGACCGTTACGTCATTCCAGTGCATAGTAGCAGGGTTGTTAATGTATCGGCGATAAGCACTGTATTGATCAATTTTGACGCTTCTAAAGTGCTTCAGTATTTCCGTTGATCACGTCCGCCCTTTTTCTAAAAGCCAGTATTTTTATTCGCCTACCAGTGCATCACATTTAGAAAACGCACCTTCTTCTAGGCCGAGTGTCGCAACTAGCTTGGGTAAGAGTTGAGACATTTTTTCAAAAAGCCCCCAAGGGGGATTGATGACAATCATCCCCGATGAGTTCATGCCGTGGCCGGAACGGTCGGGCGAAAGGCCTAACTCGTAGCGCTGGATGTCCCTAATACCGCTCGAAATAAATCTCCTCTCCAGTTCAATCACCTTCCTGCGATCAACCACCGGGTACCATAATAGATAGATTCCCGTGGAAAACTTTTTGTAGGCTGTTTGAATCGTATCAAAAACTGTCCGGTAGTCGGTCTTGATTTCATAAGAAGGATCAATTAATACCAATGCTCGGCGCGACAACGGTGGCAAGTGTGACAGCGCACCCTTAAGGCCATCCTGACACATGACTTTTACGCGTTTATGGCTACGAGTATTTTTTCTTAATAAGTCAAAATCCACGGGATGTAATTCGTAAAGCCAGGCGTTGTCTTTGGGGCGGATAAAATGCATCGCTATCAATGGGGAACCCGGATAAGCTCGCAGCACAGACGAGTGGTTTAGATTGTTAACTATGTCGAGATATTGCGACAGCTCCGGCCATTCTTTCGATTTTAGTTTACTGATACCGCTAATATGCTCTGCTAGTTTATTGGAATGCGCTGATTCGAGGTTAAAGAGTCCGGCGCCTGCATGGCTATCGATATAGTCGAAGGGCTTGTTCTTTTTCGTCAAATACTCCAGAGCTTCAACCAATACAATGTGTTTCAAAATATCGGCAAAATTTCCAGCATGGAACGAGTGACGGTAGCTTAGCAAAAGAAAACCCTATGTTGATTGAAGCGTAACAGTGACTAAGAGCTCAGATAATGTGGACATCATTCAGTGCAATTCTCGACCTTTGTTGATGCTACTATATAATTGCAGTAGATTTTTATCCATAGCAGCTTGGGAAAATCACCGCTGTTTGTTTTTGTTATGCGCGTAAGAGCTGGCAATAACCTTCTTTAGTGTGTCGAGGTCAACATCATCCAGCTTGTTAATATAAAGGCAGCCGCCCGGGCCGAATTTATGCTTGCCCAATTGCTTTAGCAATGCTTCTCCATTTTCAAATTTAGTCGTTAGGTAGAAGGCCAACGCTTGAGCCCTGGGTGAGAATCCAATCATACAGATCTCGCCATCCCGGCCGTCAGCATATTTGTAGTAGTTTTTGTCGAAGCCGATAATACTCGGCCCCCACATTCTCGCCGGTAAACCCGTGACTGCTTGCATAATGCCTAAAACAATTAGGCTATCGCTGCGCCTTCTTTTGCTCTTAACGCTACTGATAAAGTCATTTACGCTAGCGTTATTCTCTTTGGTTTTCACGGTCTATATCCTGCACCGATTGGAAACACCGAATCATTGCCCAGATTTTATCAACCTCGATTAGAGCGCTGCTCCCGTTGACTCATCGATATCTTCTATTTACATAATGAAAAGGGCTTTTCTAATAGATCGTATTCTTTAAGTGCTCTGGATAATTTTGGTCGTAAGCATCAGCGTCGAACTCAATGTTCCGGGAAGCCGAAAATACTTTGTTCATTTGCCCTGCTGTGGGTAATTCAGATCGATCAACATGGCTTGACTGGTCCCAAATTCTTGATCTGGCAATGGCTTTTTGGCATTGATAATAGACTTTTTCGACTTTGATAGACAAAACACTGCTAGCAGCTTTATCCTCAATTGAGAATGATTTACAAAGCTGTGGGTCGATTACGATTTCCGCTTTACCTCGAAGCCGGATGGTTTCACCGACGTTTGGTATCAAAAAGATAACGCCAACGTCCGGATTTTGTATTATATTTCTCAAGGAATCTAATCGGTTGTTTCCTCTTCGGTCGGGAATTTGTATGCAGTTGTCGTTTATGATTCTAACGAACCCGGCCGGATCTCCCCTTGGTGAACAGTCAAGGCCTTTGTCGCCGTAGGTGGCTAAAATGAGAAAGGGTGATTTTTCTATGAACTGCTTATAGTGATCGTTGATATGATCGGTTTCTTTCCACAGTGATCTGTCTACTGCTTCTCCGTAACGGGATTCTAATTCTTCGATAGTATTGATTTTTTTCATTGTCTTCTCTTTGCTTATCGATCGTAAGAAGCGGCGAAATCTACGTTTCGACAGAGGAAAATTATGAGCGATCATTCTTGAACTGTCATTCTTGACCAATGGCTTAGCGTCCTGTTTTAGGTTCGGCTCCTGTGTCGGCAAGAAACCAGCCCAGCAGCAGGAAAGTCAGCGCAGCTGTAAAGGCAATAATATTTCCATCAATACCCATAACGGCTGGTACACCGTCTTTATCGCTTAACGAGCCGCTGTACAGAGAAAGGGTTGCAGCGCTGAGCCAGAAACCACCATACACGCAGAGTCCCAATACTCCCGCGAAACGCACACCAAACGCTCTGTCGGTTTTGTGAAACCACAAGAAGTAGAGGGCTACCACAGAAATCAATGAATTTGTGCCTAGCAGCCATACCATGTGCATCCGAGAGTGCGGGGTCCAATCTTGATGAAAGACATGGGTCTCGGTTAAGTCGACGATGGGAGGAATGACTCCGTAGACCAGTGTGGCTATCGACATCAACAATAATCCCAGGCTATTGTGTTTCGCGATATTGTCCATCTATGACCCTATTCGAAAAGGATTTTTGCTGCGACGGCGAATCTGCGATTACCAGTTCCACTGGATACGTTTAGTCGTGTATAAGCTTCGCTGGATAGGTTTGGCCTGTTGCTCGCAACATTGGTTGTGATGTTGTTTGTAACATTCTTCGCAACACGGCTTGTACCGCCAAGCCGTTTATTGAAATTTGTCCGGATCGAGCTATGAGCCATTTATAGTGTTGGTTCTATCGCATCAATTACACGATCGCGGCCAATGCTACGATACCAAAAAGTATGACTAGTACGGTGATAAAGTACCAGTTGTCTTTCATTTTCCACCACGGTGTAGCGAGTAGCTTTTTCCTGGCGCGCTGATCTTTTTTCCTGCTCATCTCGTCTTACTCACAATATTGTCGGTTCCTGTGTGGTGAAAATAAGTCGTCCTTCGGCATCTGTTGATCGGTGGTTAGAGATGCCTTTTTTTAGTAAACTGTTCAATAGGTTAGAAGATAAATGAGTTTATGCAATAGCTAGCCTGAAGGTCAGCTATTATTCTTGGTTACCGCCTAAGTATTAGAAAACTGATAGTTGTTAGTCGTTTATTAGCGAAAGGGAATTACCAAAAACACTTGGAGGTCATACCTCCCTGGTTTTTTACGAAGAGGCTTCGTTTTGTAGTCCTTCTAGTTTTTCCTGAAGTTCAAACCATTGGTCTTCCTGTTGGTCTTTTTCTTGTTTTAGTTTTCCCTGATCTTGCAATAAAGTTTGCAATTTTTCTTTGTTTGATTCTTCATAAAGGTCACTTTCACCGAGTGCGCTTTCAATGGCCTGGATGGCATTGTCTATTTTTGCCATTTCTTGTTCGACTTTTTTTATAGCGTTATTGATGGGATTGAGCTTTTTACGCAACTCGGCCGACTGTTGGCGTTGTCCTTTTTTGGAATCTGCGTTTTCGGCTGCTCCGCTATTTTTCATTCCTTTGTCAGCTGATTTCCTCTGTTCCAATAACCAGCGGCTGTAGTCCTCGAGGTCACCATCAAAGACTTCTGCCTTGCCATGGGCGATTAATAGAAACTGATCGACAGTATTTCTTAATAAGTGACGATCGTGGGAAACGACGATTACCGCACCTTCAAAGCCTTGCAAGGCGACGGTAAGAGCGTGGCACATTTCCAAGTCCAGATGGTTAGTGGGCTCGTCCAGTAGTAACAAATTCGGTTTTTGCCATACAACGATTGCTAAGGCTAGTCGGGCCTTTTCGCCGCCAGAAAAATTGCGGATAGTTTCCAAAGCCATATCACCGTGAAAATTAAACCCACCCAGAAAGTTGCGAATCTCTTGTTCGCGTGCCGTTGGACTAAGGCGTTGCAAGTGTAATATCGGGCTGGCATTCAGGTCCAATGCTTCGAGTTGGTGTTGGCTAAAATAACCCATCTTCATGTTTTCGCCATGAGTCATTTCCCCAGACAATAACTCAACTTCTTGTGCCAGCGATTTTATCAAAGTCGACTTGCCTGCGCCGTTAGCGCCCAGCAAACCAATACGGCTGCCCGGATGTATGCTTAAATTGACATTGCTGGTGATGGTTGTGTCGCCATATCCCAAATTTGCATGGGAGAGGTTTAGAAGTGGGTCAGAAAATCGCCCCGGTTCGGGAAACTTAAAATTAAAGGGTGATTCGATATGCGCTGGCGCAATATCTTCCATGCGCTGCAGTTCTTTAAGTCGGCTTTGCGCTTGTTTAGCCTTGGTCGCTTGAGCGCGAAAGCGGGCGACAAAGGCATGTATTTCATTTTTTCGGCGCAGCTGTTTTTCGTAATTGATTTGTTGCTGAGCCAGCCTTTCAGCACGCTGTCTCTCAAATCCTGAATAGTTGCCCTTGTAGCTATTGAGCTTGTTGTGTTCAATGTGCACAACGCCGGAACAAACGCTGTCAATAAAGTCGCGGTCGTGAGAAATTAGTAACAGACTGCCTTCAAAGCGTTGTAGCCATTGTTCAAGCCACAGCTCTGCATCCAAATCCAGGTGGTTTGTCGGTTCGTCCAGCAGTAGTAAATCCGATGGACTCATTAGTGCCTGTGCCAAATTTAAGCGTATTCTCCAACCACCGGAAAAACTGTTAACCGGCTTATTAGCATCGGCAATGGTAAAACCTAATCCCTGCAGTAACTGTTCGGCTCTGACTCTAGCGTTATAACCGTCAATGGTGTCCAGCTGCTCATGAAGTAAGGCGAGCTGTTTGTGATCTTCCGTCTCTTCTGCTTTTACTATTCCCGCTTCAATATTTCTAAGAATGGCATCGCCATCTATGATGTAATCGAGCGCATTGCGATTGCTGGTACCCACTTCCTGTGCCATATGTGCGATGCGCCATTGGGCTGGGATACTGACAGTACCATCATCGGATTGCAGTTGGCCCAATAGAAGTTGGAACAGACTCGACTTGCCAGTGCCGTTTGCACCAATTAGAGCAACTTTTTGGCCGGGGTGGAATACCGCGCTCGCGTGTTCTAGGAGGAACTTGTTTCCTCGTTGTAAGCTAATTTCGTCTAGTTTAATCATGGTGGCGCATTATACTGAATATTACCGTTGTCGGTGAGATTTATGGGATTCTAGTTTTTACTTCAGTTGTCCAGATTGTAACAAGCAACTAAATCGACTAACTGTGGTTCACGCTCATAACGAAGGAGGCGCAATAATGGGAGAAAATCTGCTATGGAATTACTCGCTGGAGGTTTATCGTAAGCCAAATGTAGAAGCTGAGTTGTTGCAGCTTCAAGATCGGTTCGGTGCCGATGTTAATGTTTTGTTGTCCTGTCTATGGGTGGCATCCCAAGGGTTGGAGTTGGATGACAACGCCCTTAGCGAATTATTAAAGATTTCAGCAAGCTGTCAGGCACAGTGTATTATGCCTTTACGTTCTCTGAGACGAGGTTTGAAAGGGCTGGCGGGCGCCGAAGGGATTAGAGAAGAGGTAAAATCTCTAGAGTTAAAAGCTGAACAGTGGCAGCAGGACCTGTTTTATCAACAAATCAAAAAGTTGTCGTTGACCACTGGTGATGGTTCGACAACATTGTTTGCACTGCAAAATCTACAGTGTTATACCAACCATTTACAAGGTGTTGAGTGGGATGATTTGTCTGGCATTGTCAGCGATTTAGTTTCTTTTGCGTTTGTTGAAAACAATGGTTGAAAATTGGTCTGAGAGCATTGGGTCTGAAGCCATAATGGAAGTCGGGGAGAAACTAATCCCTCGATTACTGTATTCAATTGACAGTAGCTCTTGTTAATAAGACTTTCAGAAATTAAGCTTTAACTCTGGTTTTAATTCTTGCGATTGACGGTCAGTGATAAGGTGGCTGTACTAAAACTATCAGAGTAGATAGGTGTTCATTACATCGAATTACGGGATCATAGGATGAAAATTCAACATAAATTCATGCTTTTAATGTTAGTTATAATGGCGTTCGGTTTACCGATGTTGATGAAAGGCCCCGATGGAAAACCTATCATGACCGTTGGCGACTGGTTGCCCGATAAAGATTTTTTTGATAAATCGGTATCGAAAATAAAGTCGGTGAGTAAAGATGTCGTAGAAACAGCGACCGCAAATGACGGCGAAACCAAACAAGGGCCGCTTGCGACAGAAGATAGCCCTACCGTACTGGCTTCGTCGTCCGGGAAAATGTACAAATGGCAAGATGACAAAGGCCGTTGGCACTTTTCCAATGAAAAACCCCAAGTTAAAACACAAGTCCATGTAGAGGACTTGCCTGAAGTAAAAAACCTGCTGCCCGCCCCTGTTGCTAGACAGGGAAGTAGTAGTACTATAGCAGCCCCTTCCAGCAATCCGTTGCGCGGAGGTTTGCCCGGCGGCGGATTGTCAATTTCGATGGATCAAGCCGGGAAGATGTTGGAGCAAGTTGAAAAGATTACCAAGGATGCTGAACAAAGAAAGGCTTTAATGGATCAATAACTGCCAGCTATGGTATTTCACAAAATAGATATAATGTATAAACCTTTAAGGAAACCAGATGAAAAGTAAACTATTGATAGCTGTTGCCATGGGCACAGTATTGGTTGGATGTAATCAAGAATCTGCAGTGAGTGGTGAGAAGGAAGTGGCAACACCCGCAATGACGTTGGATAGTGAAGAAAAACGTATTAGTTACGGAATGGGTATTGGTCTGGGACAGCGTATCAAACAAGAGCCTTTTGGTATTGATGTCGACGCCTTTTCCAAGGGTGTTCGCGATGCGGTCGATGGTACTGAGCCGTTAATGAGCCAAGAAGAAATAATGAAAGAAATGCAAAACTTCCAGCAGAAGCAACAAGCCGCCGCAAAGGAAGAGAGCGATAAAGTGGCGGAAACCAACAAAACAGAAGGTCTCGCTTTCTTAGAAAAAAATGCAACAGCGGAAGGTGTGTCGACCACAGACAGTGGTTTGCAATATAAAGTTCTTACAGAGGGAACGGGTGCAAAGCCAGGCCTTAACGATACAGTAGAAGTTAACTACGCCGGTACACTAATTGACGGAACTGAATTTGATAGTTCTTATAAGCGTGGCCAGTCGGTGAGTTTTCCGGTAACCGGCGTTATTCCTGGTTGGACTGAAGCCCTGCAGCTAATGCCTGTTGGTTCAAAGTGGCAGCTCGCAATTCCGTCTGAGTTGGCTTACGGCCCTGGCGGTACCGGTGGCGGTCCGATAGGCCCCAACGCGACATTGCTTTTTGATGTAGAGTTAATTGCGATCAAACAAGCGGGTGCTGAATAAGCTTATCGAAGATCAAAATCGGCGTTTTTCTTTATAGCTATTTTTCGCTATAACTATGTTTGCCAAGAAAAACAATGTAAAAAAGGCCGCTAATAGCGGCCTTTTTTACAAGTGTATTGTCACGGCACGTCAGGGGCATCCGGTCAGCTATCGCCGCTGCACTCGCCTAATGCTTCAAACGGTGGGTAAAACCGTTTGAAGCTATGGCGTAATAAACGTTTTTCTTTTCACTAAAGCTCAGCGCTACCACGGCAGCGCTAGTCGGTTTCCATGGGTCACGCTTGGGTAATTCCCAGCTAGCTATTTTGCTTAAGGTTTTTGTATCCCAGAGTTGCACTAATCGAGACGCATTTCCTGTGAGCAGCCGTTTGCCGTCTGCTGAAAATTCAGCGCTGGTGAAAGCTTGGCCGCGCTTTAGGGCACTGGCCTGTAAAGGTAGGTCTCCAATCGCTTTTCCCGTTTCGATATCCCAGAGCATGGCTTTATCATATTTGGCAACACTGAAGGCTTTCTTACCGTCCGGGGTAATGGCAACGGTTACAACTTCACCATCATGTTTCCAGTTAAATAACGCTTCACCCGTATTCATATCCCATAGGCGTGCTGTTTGGTCTTCTGAGCCGGTAATCGCTAACTGACCGTCCGCACTTAATGCGACGCTACGTACACGATCTGTATGGTAAAACGTGCGTTCTATACCTCCACGTTTAACATCAAATAATACCGCACTGTAATCTTCAAGACCTAATAATGCGTAATTTCCGTTAGGAGTAAGATCAATAGACATCACTTCGTTTGGGGCTGTCCAAAAAGTGATAGCCGCGCCACTAGTGGTATCCCACAGGACCATTGTTTGGTGATCTGCGGTTAAAGCAAATGAGCCTTCCGGAGAAAAGCCGCTGGCAATAATATTCGTGTATTGGCCTTGTTGATGGTTCCAGTCAAACTTGCGCTCCCCATTTTTCACCGTCCACATACTGCCGCCGTGATGAATAGAGCCTACTACGCTGAACTGTCCGTCATTGGAAAGAGCAGCACTGTAAACGCCTTTGACTGCGGACTCCCAGCTTTTGTCAGGTTTTGATGCGTTTTCACAAGCAGTAAGCAAGCTGACGATTATTATCGGTATGATTATTTTACGAAAAAGAACATTCAATAGGCCGAAAGTGAGCCGCGGCTCCTCTTGTGTAGGGTAACGGTAGAGCGATGATGGGCGAAGAAAAACTGAGCAGGATGAGCTTGTCATAAATAGTCAGCTGTTAGCGATTCTTACAGAACCCGGTTATCGTTTAATCGAATCGATAAATCTAAAGTTTGTTGTAGATTTTTGGCTTATGCTGTCGATAGTTAGAAATTCACGCTACTTGCGCGCGATGTGCTTCGTGCAAAATCTCAATGAGTTGGTCTTCCAGTTCAAAACGGGACTCAAGGATTTCTCCCAGTTTTGAAAGATTATTTGATAGAGACGTTAAGTCGCCTTCGCCGCCGGCGTATTTGTCATTAAAATCCATCGAAGCTTCAGTGCTCGCTGTAATTTGTGGCAATAAGGTTTTGGCTAACTCGGCACCGCCGTCTTTAAATTCTTCGGCTTCCCGCAGTAGTTGGTAATAAACTTCAAAATGCCCCGAAGAGACATAATCGACCAGCAATTGACAAAATTGCTGCAGGCTTTCTTTTGCTTCTGGAGAGTTGACATCTGTATCTAAAACGCCGCTGGCTTCACAAAACTGAACGAGCATGGATTGCCTAGTTAAACGCCATCGCTCAATTAATTCGTCCACGCCATTCCAGCGTTCCGCGATACTGCATTGGTCTAACATTGTGGATTCCCCATTTTTTAGTCGGCTTTATAACGTTAACTATTTTGCTTTATGTCCGACTGATAGAATTTTGTTGTTCAGGCTGCTTTAACGCTGAACTTAACAGGCAATATAAGTGAGCTTAGGAGCGAGAGCAAGCTGTAAGTTGTGAAAATTGACAATGGATCAATAATTACTGTCAATTATTGATCGTATCCATTTTAATTACTGACTAGTTTGACGTCGCTGCCGGTCTTATTGTTTGCCATACGCTGACGGCCAAAAGACCGGCGAAACAAGCTAAAGACCATTCCGGCATACTAAAACCGAGAAAACTCCATAGAACTTCTGCACAATTTCCATCACCGGTCACCAGCGTGCGCAAGGTGTCGCTAAGGGGAAACGTTTCCAGCATATATTGCAAGCTGGGGCCGCATGCGGGGACTTGGTCTGGTGGCAAATGCTGCAGCCAAACTTGGCGGCCAGAGCTCGCAATGCCACCACACGCGCCGATCAGAGTTAAGCTGCCATAGAGTTTAAAGCGTTGATGGAAAATGCCGATAAAGGCAAATAAGCCAATGAGGCAATAGAAAAAACGTTGCGTCATGCAAAGTGGGCACGGCTCAAGGCCGTCGACATATTGTGTGTAAAGACCATAACCCATCAGTCCGATAATGGCGAGGAGCATAAGAAGGTTCGTCTGGCGGGCGTTTGGTACATTTGTCATAGTTTGGTTTCTTGGTTTATTCTTATTATATTCGATCGAGTGTGTTGATGAGAGAGTCTTTAAGTCCGTTAATTGTTGACTGAAGTGCCTACTTGGCGTCAGAGTAGACTAAAATTGTGAATTGTTAAATAATTTTATTGTTGAACTTAAGTGGAGTTTATATGGGCGTTTTGAGCAGGTTTTTATTGGTTTTGATATTGCTGCTTAGTATTCAGCCTGTTTTTGCGCAGGACGAAGAGGCAGAAGAAGGAGAGGGGGTTCCCAAAGCCAGTATCTATATGGATTTGAAACCAGCGTTTGTCGTAAATTATGGCGGTGTTGGCAAGTTACGGTACTTAAAAACCAATATTACTCTACGACTCGAATCTCAGGGGAATGCCAGTATTCGTCGGCATATGCCCTATATTCGTCACACGCTGGTCATGTTGTTGACTAAGTCGACGGATGACGATATGTCTTCAATGGAGGGGAAAGAGTTGCTCAGACAAAAGGCGCTGGATGCGATTCGAGATTTGTTAGTGGAGGAAGAGGGAGAGCACTTTGTTAAAGACCTACTTTTTAGCTCTTTTATTCTTCAGCAGTAGTTGCTGAGGCAGTGATGGTTTTTTTGAGTTTAGAGTCATAGCTCGACAAAAGATGTCGTTGCTGAGATACATGTTCTTGTAATTGTTGGTAAAACTCAAAAAAAGTTTCCTCTAACAGGTCATAATGGGTGCGAAGTTCAGCTGCGGCGGTATTCAATGGATTGACGCCTTTTAAGCGCAGGCCAATATTTTTGAGCGCTGAATTGACTGTGCTCCATTCCCTATATTTCGCAAAAACATGGTTGCGGTCCAGGATATCCGCCATTTTTTGTGCTCGTTCCGACAGCTGCGGATTATTTCTGAGTAGTTGAAATACTTCCTCGTTAAAATCAGCTAGTGGCTGCGGGTGAAATATTGGCCAATGCTTGCTAAGAAAATGATCAAACACCACGTCTGTCATAATTCCTGCGTAACGTCGGTAAGTGGGGTCAAATTGTTGATGGCAGCTGCGCAATAACTTGTGTTGATCGGTATAGGAGTCGATTTTCCGATGCAGCATTATCCCTTGTTCGACCGGCTGAACAAGGTCGCCATTTAAAGGTCCCTTAATAAAATCTCCGAGTAAGGCACCAACGATTAGCTCATCTTTGCCATAAGCCAAATGAAAATGTGCCAAATAATTCACAATGAAGGATCTTCGATTACAAGTTCTCGTATTGTTGGTGATAGTTTGTCAGGAATTCTGCAAAACCTTCGGTATCGCTCTCTTCGATAGACTTTTGTTTTTGTTCAGATTGTTCTTGATGCTTTTTGAAACTGTCCTGTTGCGATTCATCTAAGGGTCGATTGCGAAAGTTGTCGCCATGTTTTCTTGAAAGGTCGATAGCAAACCCGAAAAACGGAGTTTCTTGTTGCTGCATGTCCGCAAGTATCTTGGCGGACGGTGTTAATTCGGGGTCAACTATTTTTTTACGCTGTTCTGAGCAAACGCGCTGATAGTTGTCGCCGCCATGAGCTGAATCGAGCAGTTGTGCTATTTTATCGACATCGTCGAGAATTTCGTTACCCCAATCTTGCAGCTTTCGGTCACCTGATGGGGTGCTCAGTACTAGGTCCGGGTCGCGTCCCTGGTTGACGACGTTACGTTGATTGGCATTAATGCGTTGGCGGTCACTATCGTCGCACAGCGGGCTGCGCTTAAACAAACAGTAGATTAAGAAGCAATCCAAAAAGCGTATTTGGTCTTCATCTATGCCCAGCGGTAAATAGGGGTTTACGTCAATACAGCGAACCTCAATGTACTCTACACCGTCGTTTTTTAGTGCCGCAAGCGGGATTTCTCCGGATGCTGTCACTCGTTTGGGGCGTATGGGGCTGTAGAATTCGTTTTCTATTTGCAAAAGAGCCGTTGAAAGTTGTTGAAACTCGCCGTTGTTTTGAAGGCCTATTTTCTCGTAGTCCGGGTGGTTATTGGTGATAGCACACTGCAAGGTATCGATGTAATTGTCCAGACTGTTGTAACAGATGTTAAGGTTTTCCTGAGCATTGCTTTGATAGCCCAAACCTCCCATTCTCAGGGAAGTTCCTTTCGGAAGATGGAAGCTGCCTTTATCAAAACGTTCCAGTTCATGATCACGGCCCTTTATAAAGCTCTCACACACCGCCGGTGAAGCTCCATAGAGATAAATTAGAAGCCATGAGCTGCGTCGAAAATTACGAATCTGCTTAAAATACGAGTCGGTTTTATAATCTTGAAGAGGTCGCTTGTCATAATCCTGTGTTTGCAGTACCTGCCACATTGCATCGGGAAGCGAAAAATTGTAATGAATGCCGGCAATAGTTTGCATGAGCCGGCCATAGCGATGACCCAAACCTTTTCGGTAGGTCGTTTTCATTTGCGCGACATTCGATTTTCCGTACTGTGCCACTGGGATACTCTCTTCATCGGCCACAACACAGGGCATGCTGGCACTCCAGAGTTCCTCGTTTCCTAAATGGGGGTAAATGGCTCTATGGACTTTGTCCAGGCAGTCGATTGTTTCCTCTATACTGTTGGATACGGGCGTTATCAATTCCAATAAAGCTTCAGAAAAATCAGTGGTAATATAGGGATGTGTCAGTGCTGAACCCAGTTCTTTCGGGTGGGGAGTCTGGGCCAGTCTACCTTCAGGATTGATGCGCAGACACTCTCTTTCGATACCCCGTTGTAGCAGCGTTAGCAGCGATTGGTTTGATTGGCCTTGAGTTTCAGCAGATTTTTTCGCAAAAAGGTTTAGACGTTCAGTAAATTGATCAGGCAAAATAATTACTCCAGACGAGCCCTGTCACGGCGTTAAAACTAATAGCATAATGTGGGCAGTTTAATCGCGGTGTAGATTTGGTACAAGTGCAGACAATCATCGACAGACAATTTCGTTGACAAACTATTTACTGAGAGTGGAATTAGGACACGTTATGACAGAAACGAAAAAGCAGCAATTGGAGATTCTAGACTATTGGTTTGCGGCTATTGGTGACGGTTTCGATGTGCGTGAACAGCACAAAATTTGGTATGGTGGGAAAAAAGCAACCGACGACTATATCCGGCAACATTACACGGTTCAAATTGAGCAAGCAATTTCCGGCAAACTGGCGCACTGGAGCGATACATCGACCGGGGCGCTGGCGTTGGTCTTGTTGCTGGACCAATTTACGCGCAATATCTTTAGAGGCACGGAGAAGGCATTTACCGGTGATTCACAAGCACTGGCCGTTGTGAAAAAGAGTATTTCAGACGGTCTCGATACCGAACTTTCGATTGTTCAGAGGAGTTTCTTTTATATGCCAGTGGAACACTCAGAGAGATTACAGGATCAGGATCTTTGCATAAAGTTGTTTGAGAAGTTACTGCAAGAAACTCCAGTCGAAGGTAAGTCAGTTGTTGAATCTAGCCTGAATTTTGCGCATAAACACCAAACGATTATTCAGCAGTTTGGTCGTTTTCCCCATAGGAATGAACTTTTAAACCGAGTCTCGACCGCGGAAGAGCAGGCTTTTCTTGCCGGTGGAGGTGCTCGATTCGGGCAATAGTGAATAGTTGCGTGTATCGAAAGTAGCCTACGGCCGATTTCTTTAACGTATATCTTGCTGATATTGCATGTTATTTATCTCTTGATCTTCAGTCGACGGGAGTGAGATTGCATAAACGTGTATCAATTCAGAATACCTGAGTAAATTGCACTGAAGAGGCTATGCTTATAGGTACACAGCTTGTCGATGTGAGCGGCTGTATTATTGTTGCCATTGCTAATCAATTCGAATTTTCGCTAGAGGCTAGTATCAATGTATTTATATGGCGATTTTTTATCGCTGTCTTGTTATTTTGGCGTCTTAACCAATAATTAATGAAAGAGAAGATATCAGGGGAACAGAATGGAATTTGAAGATTACTTAAAGATTTTGTCATCTAAGGATGGCTCTGATCTCTATTTGAGTACGGGTGCACCGCCTTGCGCAAAATTTCAGGGCGCGCTCAAACCCCTTGAAAAGGTAGCAATGGCGCCGGGAACGATAAAAGAGATTGCTTATAATTTGATGGACTCCAAGCAGCGCGACGAGTTTGAGGAAGAGTTGGAAATGAACCTTGCCTACTCGATTCCGGAAGTTGGCCGATTTCGAGTCAATATTTTCAAGCAACGTAATGAAATCTCCATTGTTGCTCGCAATATTAAAGTAGATATACCGAAATTTGATGATCTAAATCTTCCGGTTATTCTTAAACAAGTGATCACGGAAAAGCGTGGTTTGGTATTGTTTGTCGGTGCGACGGGATCGGGTAAATCAACCTCCTTGGCCGCACTTATCGATCATCGAAATAGCACCTCAGCCGGCCATATCATAACAATAGAAGATCCTGTCGAGTTTGTGCATCGCCACAAAAAATCGGTGGTAAACCAGCGTGAAGTTGGCGTCGATACCCGAAGTTTTCATAATGCCCTAAAAAACACTTTAAGGCAGGCTCCCGACGTTATATTAATTGGCGAAGTGCGAGAGAGAGAAACGATGGAGCACTGCCTGGCTTTCGCTGAAACAGGTCACTTGGCTATCTCGACCCTGCATGCTAATAATGCCAATCAAGCACTGGATAGAATCATTAATTTCTTTCCTGAAGAACGACGTCAACAGTTACTGATGGACCTATCGACGTCGATGAAAGCGATTATTTCACAGCGGCTGATCCCGACCGTTGATGGTAAACGGGTAGCTGCGGTAGAGATATTGTTGGGTACTGCAACGATTCAAAAGAAGATCCTCGATGGTGCGATGGAAGAAATTAAAGAAATCATGGAGAAGTCTGAAAACCTGGGAATGCAAACCTTCGATTCGGCTATATTCAAGCTATACAAGGAGGGAAAAATTAGCTTGGACGATGCAATTCGGAACGCGGATTCAGCTAATAATCTGCGATTAAAAATCAAATTAAGTAACAAAGATGCCCCCGATACTGCTGAGGATTCAGCGGAGTCGGATGCCTTTAGTTTCAGTTTGGAAAAAATTTCAGAGGAAGTTGAGGACGATGAGCCGGTCAATCCTTTTGCGCCAAAAAATTGAAAGCTGCGTACGGTATTTTTGAATCGGTCAATCAGGTTGCATCGAAAAAATGAATCACTAAAAATGCTTTTGGCCTGAAGCTACTCGGCGCAATCTTATGGAAATGCGACCATCAGTGTTTTTTAAAGAATGTCGGCGATTAGATTTTTCCACCCACTGATATCTGTGTTTTCGGCATCGTATAAGGCAAAGCCAATATTATAATGATCTTCCTCTTTTTCGACCCACCTAACTTCGCCGACGAGGTAAAGTTCTTTTTCTCCAGGCTTCATATCAGCGCAAACGCGCAAAATGCTGCCAGTCGGCACTTCTGCGTCCATCTGTAATTGGATGCCGTTTGCCGATATGTCAAGACTGTTGCAAATGATTACGCGCGTGTCGCTGCTATCATCGTTTTCCTGCGAGTAAATTTCGACATAAAAGGTTGTTTCTTCGCTAACACGCATTTCGCTGCGTTTGTCGCTCGAATCGGTCATAGCTTTTTCCTCTCTCGCAAGTTGTTAACAACTTTTTCCAGAGCACCTTCAAAATTACTTCCTGGTTCAAGAATTTTGACTGATTTGACCTCTAACATTTCAGCCAATTCATCTCGCTTTACCATGTGTTTTTTTACACCGGACCTGTCGACGAAAATATAATGTTGAGAAGTTTGAATAATGGCAGCGAGTTTACAGCGGCTAACTTCTTTATCGTCTTCGTAAAACGCAACCTTGCCGCCAATATTTAAATCAGAAACCTGAAATGTTTTGTTCGGTCGTAGTACTGGTTGTAGTACTGGTTGTAGCACCGGTTGGTCGCTGGTGTTTATTGATGTTGGTTCGGTAGTTTCTTTCGGGCTGACATCTGCGATTTCCTGCAAAGGGGCGGGAACCGGTTGTGGGTTTACCGCCGTTTTTTGTTTCTTCTTCAACTTGGCTTGTTTTAAGGCGACCGCCTCCATGAGTGCCTTCTTTCTGGCTTCTTCACGGGAGCGTTGCTGTTGCAAGATAATTTCTTTTTCGATGGCATCATCGTCTTCAGATTGCCTGACGTTACTTTTATATCTTTCGAATAGAACAGACAGAATTTTTTCGCCGGTAGCTGTCAGTGGGTCTCGAATATCGATCGGTTTAACGATTTTCGATGAAAGAAGGTAGGCAAAATCTTCGAAACTTGTGTGGCTCACTTTAATGCCCAAAAAGTTAGTGAAGAGCAGTTGTTTAACGTGGGATATCTTCACACACAGCTTGATTTTTTTGTCGCCGCTATCGGCGTGATGAATAAACCATTGGCCCTCGTTAAACGAAGAGACTTTATCGAGTAGAGTTTTGCTGATCGTGGCGGTAGAGCTGATTAGTGGGTCGGTATTATCGATGAGTTCAAAAGCCTGGTAGACCAATGGTTCAGACTTCAATATTTTTAGGTGTTCCTGCTCGATTAATGCTAATTCCTGATCGATGTTGTCACTGTGGTGCAGTCCTATAGTTGCCTCTCGAAGTCGTTCCGAAATTTCAGAAATGGAATTGACGACATGCTGCTTTCTTTCGAGGTCTTCTGCGTCTACGGGTTGAAAACTCCAGATTAACGTTTCTGTTAAGCGAGTTATGCTATTCCACTCTTCGCTTTCTTTCCCTTTATTGATGATCAAAAGTCGCATTGATTCGCGCCACGGTCCCTGTAGGAAAGAGGCAATTGTGAATGGCAGTTTTTTACCTGCCATATGCTGATTGAGTGTTCTGGCGCTGAATTGATGAGCATGTTTTGCGTGGAGAGTTCCGATTTCTACGTCACGCAAGCGAGATTCAAGTTTGAGAATACGTTTTTGGTCTTTTTCAAAAAAGTTCCGCAGCAACGGCAAGGCTTGTCGCAAATCATTTTTGTCAGCTATCGAAGCGTCGATTGCTGCTGTCAATTGACCGAGGAACCTCTCTGCCGATCTTCCGTGTTCTGGTTGCCAGCCAATCGCATATCTATATATCAGCTTAAACACGGTGTTTAGTTCTTCTTGTTTCCAGGGTAGATCTTCTTTTAAAAACGCAATAGCGATGGCGGGTTTCAGGCGTTGTAGTTGCAGGTTTATTGCGGGGTCCAGCTTGCTGTTTCTGACATAATTATTAAACAATTGATCGACAAAAGTGAGGGCGCTATAGCAGTCTGCATCGAGAGTTTCAATAGACTCCATATGTGAATTCACAGCATTAACTAAGGTCTCAGTATTTGCTAATTCTCGTTGACTGAGTATTGCTAATAATTGCTGTTTTCCGATTTTTTGAAAGTTATTGGCATTGGAAAACGGGTAGCTGTGTTTCAACAGCGATTGGCATTGACTCCATTCCCCTGCGAGCAGCGAGTTAATATCAATTAAAGTTTTCGGCGAATCACTCATAAATTAGGATTGAATTTTCTGAAAAAGCAGGACAAACAAGGTAACCCACAGTAATGCTAACACCACCAGTCGCCACTTTTTATTGCCATTGCTGTCGGCATCGTTTTTGGCGACTTGCCCACCGGCAATGTTAAAAGATCCGCATGCGGGACATTTTCCATTGAGGAAAGCACCTTTACGTTTAAAACTGCAGTCTCGGCATTGATAGGCCATAGTGTCTACCGACGTGGGTTATTAGACTATTCGCCACGATTTTAGAGGGGAAGAATCAGGGCTGTTAGCACACACTACATAATGCCAAATATAGAACTTGGCAACAAGTATTGACTAAGAATTGAGTTATTGTGTTAAATGCGTGTTTTTGGAGAACAATTCTCCACTGCCTGCACCGCAGGCGATAATAGTCCTTAATGCTTCGTCCACCTTTATGTCAGGCAGTATGTTTACTTGTTCCGGAGGTACATGATAGATCATACCCGACGTAGGGTTCGGTCCGGTGGGGATGAAAACAGTATACCAATCGTTATTGTGACGGCTGGTAACAATACCCGTGACTTCAGTGTCAACGTCAAGGCCAAATAGTTTGATTCTCGCGACTTGTCCCTTTTGAAAGGGGGATTCAGTTGAGCCTCCAAAAAACTGATGGACAATGTCCCTGACTAAATTATATCCCGGGGCCAATTTTGCCAGTGAACTATCAAATCGGGCGTGAAGCCATTTCCCGGCTCCCGTTGTCACGATGTTTCCGATTATAAAACAACCGATTAGGATCAATAGTATAACCAGAATGTCGACGGCAAAGTCGGGAGCGCTGGTTCGCTCGGCGATAGGATTTGCAAGCGGTTGGATAAGCTCTGCCACAGAATAAAAAGCCCAGCGAAAAGCAAAAAAAAGAATGACTACTGGAGACGCCACTAACAGCCCACCGATGATGGATTTTTTTATAAAATTACTGAGCTTATCCATTAATTTGTTCTCGTAAATTGTTAGCGGTTTTCTTTAGTTTCAGAAGATATTATCACCAATGCGACCAATAATGAGTCGGTTTGCTGCCGGATTCTACATTTCTTTTAGTATTAGAAAGGTATTCAAGAACCCCAAAAGCCCTGTGTACTATTGATTATCAGTTAGCCGGCCTCCGAGAAGGCCAGAGAACATAGGAAGAAGGGGGAAGTGACCCGGTTGGAGTATGTGTATTAGTAACCGGACTCAAATATTAGCGCATCAGTTTCAGCAGTTGATCAATAACTCGCTCAAGCTGGTTGAGAGACTGGCATTCGCTAACGAAATGACAGGCGCTCTGGTATCGTATCATTTCTGAGTCTCCAACATGCCACTGACTGCGTCTTTCCGGGTTAAGCCATATGACTGTTTTTGCCTGTTGATAGATTTGCTGTAATATTTCCAGACGGGGCTCCGCCATATTTGTGCGACCGTCACCGAGAATAATAACAGTGGTTTGTGTGTTTATGTCGGCAAGGCACAAACGACTAAAATCTTCGAGTGATTGACCGTAATCACTACTACCCTGGCCGCATTTTTTTAATGCACGGTCGATAGCTTCTGCAGCATCATAACGTTCAAACAAATCTGTGACTTCATCGGACTGGTTCGAAAAACAGAAGCTACGAATACTGGGTAATACATCGGAGAGACTATATAAAAACAGCAGCAAAAATTTTGAGTAGGCTGAGACAGACCCGCTGACATCGCAAAGAGCGATGACCTTTGATTTCTTTTTAGGCGATTTTCGCCAATAGGTATCGAACAAAATACCATCGTTTTGGATGTTTTTTCTAAGCGTTTTCCCAATGTCCAGGCGACCGCGTTTTTGTGTGGCGAGTGACCGGGAGTGTTTCGTAATCAGTTTCTTCGCTAGCTTTCTTACCAATTCCTTCAGGTCTGAGAAATGTTGTTTGTCCAATGTAGACAGTTGCGTATTGCGCAGAGCCGCTTCCTGAATCTTTCGGCCATCGGCGTTTGCGGTTAATAAAAACTGTTCGTCGACATATTGTTTGGCGAGGCCGTGCAGCTGTTGTTTCTTGTTGCGTATCACTTCAACCAAGTAGTCAGCGGTTGGAGAAGAGATGTCTTTGAGCTTTTTAATCCCTTCATCAAGTTCTTCAACGCCAACGGCGTGTAACAATGCCCGAGTGTATTGGCCGGTTTGAGTAAAAAAGCGTAAATTATCAGTATTAAGTGTGGCCGCGGCTTTAGCTACCTCCGCGCTGAGCAGGCTATTATTGTCACCTATTGCCGCTTGTACCAGCGGTGAGTTCACCGCTTCCTGTAACTCGGCGCTTGCAGCAATTTCTGCGTCGATATCCAGATTTTTGCCGTCGTTTTCGCCGCCTTCTCCGTCATTATTCTGGCTATCTTTCGTTTCGTTCTTGGCGTCGTCTTCAAGAGTTGTCAGGCGTTCTCCGCCAAAAAACATTTCAAAGCAACGATAAAAAATGGTTTTTTCCGACTGCGTCTTAGCTAGCGTGTTGGATAGTGCGTATTTAAGGTGCTGGCGATCATCATAGCCAATGAGTGCAAGTACCCGCATGGCGTCAAGGCTTTCGGAGGTAGAAACCCTGACGTCATGGTCTCGTAAAGTGCTAATAAAATTAACCAGTTTCGATTGCATGGATTAATCCGTCTTTTTTTGACCAGAGTGCTACAAGCGCTACTAGTTGTCTATGCCCGATAATAGAGTTCGTATCTCGCGATTTGCCGTTTCGATGTCGTCCTCAAATTTTAAAATTACGTTGAGTGTTTTTTCGACAACATCTTTGTCGAGTTTATCGGCATGCAGCAAAACAAGAGAGCGGGCCCAGTCGATGGTTTCGCTGACCGCGGGTGCTTTTTTCAAGTCTAGCTCTCTGACTTCCTGTATAAAGTTAACCAGCTGGTGTCGTAGGTGTTCCGACGCTTCCGGCACTCTCGTTTTGATAATCTCATTTTCCAGATCTCGAGTTGGAAATGGAATATACAGATGCAGACAACGACGTTTGAGCGCGTCACTAATGTCGCGAGTATTGTTACTGGTCAAGATAACAAGCGGTTTATGTTTGGCTTTTACTGTGCCAATTTCAGGGACAGAGACTTGAAAATCAGATAAGATTTCCAGTAGCAGGGACTCAAACTCAAAATCTGCTTTATCGATTTCGTCAATCAAAAGAACTGAGCCATTTTCCTCGCGCATTGCCTTTAGTAGCGGGCGAGGCTCAAGAAACTCTTCTGAATAAAATATATCGCCAAATTGATGAAGGCGTTCAATGGATTCTGCCAAGCCTTTCGCGCCTTTTAGAATATCCCCTAGTTGTTCTTTTAAAACCTGGGTATAGAGTAATTGTTTGCCATATTTCCACTCGTACAGGGCTTTCGCTTCATCCAGGCCTTCATAACACTGTAACCGCACAAGCGGCAGTGCGAGATATTCGGCAGCGGTTTTAGCCAGCTCTGTTTTTCCGACACCCGGCGGACCCTCAACAAGAATGGGTTTATTCAATTGATAGGCAAGGTAAACCGCGGTCGCGATCGGGTCGCTGGCTATATATCCTAGCTTGCCGAAGCCGTTTAGGATGGTTTCTGTACTGTCCATTAATGCTTGAGTCATTGGTCTCGTCACAGGTAATTAGTTAGATAATATATGCGAACGCAGCGTAACAACCCGCTATTTTTTCCGAAGGTCGTTGCGCTGCGCTAACCGTGAAAGTGGCCGGAGTGTAACATGAAAAGCGTTGTTTTTAATTGGAAATCATCATTTTCGGTGGGCTAGGTCGTTAATGTGACTTAAATGTAATGGGGTAAAGTGGTTAAATGGCGCCGACTATTTGTCAGATTTTACTCTTTGTTTCTGAGAAATTTATGCTCACAAAACCCTTTGCAATTGATTCCTTTCCCAGGGGTTGCGGCTGTACTTAGCCTCCGGTCATGTTCATGAATCGCACGATTTGAGGTTCACCGTCCAAATCAAAATGATGCTTTTCAGGCTTGATTTCCATCGACTCAATGATGGCGTTTCGAAGGGCATCCAGATCTCCGGGGTGCTGGCGAATAATCGCCTTCAGGTCTACGGAATGCTCATTTCCCAGGCATAACAATAATAGGCCGTCGACCGTAACGCGGACGCGATTACATAAGTGACAGAAATTGTGGCTGTGGGGAGAGATAAATCCGACTCGCGACGGGCTGTTGGCCATCCTGTGGTATTTTGACGGACCGCCGGTGTCATCATCGACGGCAGTCAGTGAATAACGCTCTTCAATAACCGCTTTTACTTCATCGCTGGAACAAAAGCTTAGGGCGCGGTTATGTTCATCTATTAGTCCCAGCGGCATTTCTTCGATAAATGAGATGTCGATTTGTTTGCTGCGTGCAAAGTCTACTAAATCGAGAATTTCATCTTCGTTGCGACCCTTAAGGATAACCGTATTGAGCTTGATATTGGTGAGACCAGCGTCGATGGCACTGTCGATACCTGTCAAAACCTGTTGTAAATTGCCAGTGCGGGTAATCTTTTTGAAACGCGCTTCGTTCAGGCTATCGAGGCTCACATTAATGCGTTTGACGCCGCTTTCTAACAAATGTCCTGCATATTTTTTTAGCTGAGACCCGTTGGTGGTCAGCGTTAATTCTCTGAGGCCGTCCAGTTGTCCAATATTTTTTACCAGGGATGATATGTTGTGGCGAACGAGTGGTTCTCCGCCGGTCAGTCTAATTTTATGGACGCCTAAGCTGACAAAGGCCTTGGCTATCTGTTCGAGTTCTTCGAGACTGAGAATGTCGGCGCGAGGTAAAAAAGTCATTTCCTCGGCCATACAATATACGCAACGAAAGTCGCAACGGTCGGTCACTGAAAGACGGACGTACGTGACTTGCCGGCCGAATTTATCGACAAGTATATTGGGTGTTTCTGTAGTGGCGGTCTTATATGTCATCCGTCGATTATACCGGTACTTAGTTTAAATTGGGTTAACTATTTTCTATTGCGCTGTGAGATGTTTGAGATTACCACGCGCGGGGCCTAGATTCGGGATTCCTGATTGGAAAGGGTAGGGTTGGAAAGAGTAGGGTTGGAAAGGGTCAGATTGAACACGGCGGGAGTTGATAACGAAGGCATAGGATAACAGCAAGGTTATTCGGGCGAGTGAAGTGAAAGAATTTCGTATAGTTCGGAGGGGGTTTATCGCTTTTTCCGAAAGCGTTTGCCCAGGACGACGCTAAAGTTTTCTTTGTGTGTGTCGATGCAATAAGTGGTAGTATCGGTAAGATAATACTGCAAGTTATTGAATATACAGCTATTCTTAACTAAGTACGTGTTTCGTGGTGTGGAAGGAGTGTTTGATGAGTCGGTCGCAGCAAAATAAGGGTACAGGGTTAATCTCGCGATTATTTGGTGCGGAAAAACAGGCCGTTTTAGAGGACGATGTTATACAGCCTGAAATTTTGGTTCGTCTTCACGAATTATGTTCAAAACATACTTTCGTTGATGTACGGTTTGTCGATCGAGAAGATATGTCCTATCAAAGCCTTATTATCGACGTAGATGCCAAAAATCGTTCCGTACGAATTGATGAACTTTATCCCTTGAGTCGCGGCACCAAAATTATCGTTGGCGAAAAAATTGAAATCACCTCGCGGGGCAAAGGTGTTCCAGTAAAATTCACCAGTACCATATCAGCGATCGAGCTTTTCGATGACGCACCAGCTTATAGACTTGTGCTACCGACAAAAATCAAATCAAATCAGCGCAGAGGTTTTTTCAGACTCGATGTTAGCAGAGATATGGATATTCGTTTGCACATACCTCTTGTCGAAGGTGGACTGGGTTTTTGCACGATTCTCAATATTTCGTCGGGCGGCATAGGGTTTCGTTTCGACAAGAATATCACTGACCAGATTCGGTCGAGCGGAATAATAAAGGAAGCGAAGCTTACTTTTCCCGGCAATGTAGCGATGTATTGTGATCTGGAAGTGAGGAGCTATGATTATAAAAGGACCCCGGATCGCTATACGTTGGTAGGTGCAAAAATTTTCAATTTATCGCCTGCAGAGAAAAAACGGCTGGACAAGCTGTTGCTTAAGCTTCAGCGCGAAGCTAAGCGAAACATAGACAATATTGAACAAGAGTTTAGTTGATATCATTGCCGTCCAAACCGCTCCTGATCTGAGCATGCCTTTCCAAATTTATCTTTCGTGTTTCTATCTGGCCTAACATCTAAGGCGCTAAATCTCGTGATCTGGTTTCAAAACACTTTTTTGCGAAACGGCCGCTGTATTGTATGTTGTAGAAAAAGATAGAGATGGGTGCGGTATGGCGTTTGAGGGGCTATAGCTCCGTCTTTTGAGGGTGTGGATCTTTACGGTTTTGTACAGAATGCCGGGTATAGACTGTGTGCTGTGAGGATCGTGGGCAGAAAGCTATACAGCGATGAATATTTAATTTACATTGGTGCTCTAAAAATAACGGAGAGACGGCATGTTTTCCAACTGCATTGCCGCATAGAAAGTAGCCGTCTTAACAAACAAGAAGGATGATAATAACAATGAATATTTTGAATAGTCAGTCCGATACTTCCTTGTCTTCTCCCTATCAAATAAAAGAAAAGTCGCTGTGAGTAGCGTTGACGCGGCGGAAGCCGTCGTGGAGGGCGCCGGTGACGAGAAAGTTGCTACAAAACATTACACTTTTTTAGCTTTTTTGACCTTATTGAATGTAATGAATTTTGTCGACAGACAATTGTTGTCGAGTTTTTCCAACTATATCGTCCCTGATTTGGGGCTGACGAATACGGAATACGGTTTGTTAACCGGGTTAGTATTTATTTTCTTTTATGCGTTTATGGGGCTTTTCATGGGAGCTCTTGGCGATATGGTACACCGACCGCGATTGGTTGCTGCCGGGCTATTGCTGTGGAGTGTTTTAACCGCCGCGTCGGGAGCTGCGCGGGGTTTTCTTAGTTTGGCCTTGCCTCGGATGTTTATTGGTATTGGCGAATCCGTTCTTACACCGACCTCTATGTCGATGTTGGGTGATCGTTTTCCTTCATCAAAGTTAGGTTTTGCATCGGGGGTTTATTATATGGGGGTGCCTGTTGGCGTCGGCGTATCTTTGCTGATAGCGGGGTATCTTGGGCCAGCCATTGGTTGGCGGAACTGTTTTTACGCGCTTGGGGTCATCGGCGTGTTTCTGGCGGTGGCTATGGCCTTCGTGAAAGAAACACCGCGAAAGCATCATGTGGCGGCAGCGGCGGCGGGCAAAGATCTTACTAAACCCTCCGTCCGCGAAATTACAAGAGTACTATTTAAGACCTTAAAGCAATCCCCTGCCTTGTGTTACACCATGGCTGGCGGGGTCGCCATCCATTTTGTATTAGGTGCAGCAGCATTCGATCAGCTGTGGTATGTGCAAGAACGCGGGTTTGATCGTGCCTATATCGCCCAAATGACGGGTTGGATTGGTGTCGTCGGTGGAATTCTCGGTAATATTGCCGGAGGGCTTGGCAGTGATTGGTGGCAGGCAAACCGCAAAACCGGTCGAACCATGTTTTTGTTTTGGGCACTGCTAATTTTAATACCTCTGGGTATCGCCTATCGCCTGGTCGACCCTGCCAGTTCATTTTTCTGGCTGGGTGTCTTTTTTGGTTTTTTCCAGCTCGGGATTTTTTACGGCCCTACGTTTTCGACCATTCAAGAGCTTGCGCCCACGGAAATTCGATCCACAGCCGTCGCGTTCTATATTTTGACGCTTAATTTTATAGGTTTAGGCGTGGGTATAACGGCGAGTGGCTACTTTATAGACGTGATGACGGAAGCGGGTACGGCAGAGCCGTATACCGTTGTTTTGGTTATATTTTCACTATTGTCGGCGTTGGCGATTCCGCTGTTCTATTTATCGGGTAAGCACTTTCACCGCGATAAGGCTAAACTTTTATCCGGCGCTTAGGGCTGAGCTGATAAATTCATCCCTAAGGTCGGTTCACTGTTTGCTGCATAATCTTTAAAGAGCTTAAAGAGCTTAAAGAGCTTAAAGAGCTTAGATAGTCGAATCAGATGCCTTGAACGACATCGTTGGCCGTCCAAGGTATCTGCGCGCTATCAAATTGCCTGTTGCTTTCGGAGTGCATCGAGTTCCGTGGCAGAATAACCAATAGCACCCAATACCTCATCGGTATGCTCCCCTAGCAAAGGCGCACGATGGCGAACAGTGCCCGGTGTTTTGGACAATTTAAAAGGGGGCCCCATTATGGGTGCCGATTCAGCCGCGCCTGGGATGTCGATTGAATGTAAATCACCCATAGCTGCGACTTGTGGATCTTCGAGGGTCTGTTGCGGCGTCAATACGGGGCCAGCGGGAACGCTGAACTGGGCACAGAGGTCGATCACTTCGGTGGTTGTTCGAGTGGCACACCAATCGGCCATACGTTGGCAAATAATATCTCTATGATCACCCCGCGACTGATCAGACTGGAACCGGTCGTCATTCATCCATTGCTCTTCTTCGCCAATCATAATGGCCCAGCGTTTGTATAAACCGCCACCCACAATATGAGTCAGTACGTGTCCATCGGTGGTCGGAAAAATATCGCAGGGCGCACTGGTTTGGCCTCTGTTTCCCGACGGTTCGCGGTTAATTTGGGTGACCGCCTGTTCCATCAGTAAACTATTTGCGAACGTGAGTCCCGTGCGAAGTAAAGCGCCACCCACTTCCTGCCCCTCACCCGTAGCGCGGTGGTGCATGATGGCTGCCAATGTGCCGAAGGCGGAGCTTATTGCGGTTCCGAAGTCGATATAAGGCGCGTTCCCCTTTACCGGACCGCCGTCGGTGGTGCCGGAAAACCATGCGGCACCCGACATCACTTGTCCGATGCCGTCAAAGCCGGGACGCTCCGCATAAGGGCCTTCAGGGCCGAACGTTGAAATACTGGTTTGGATAATATCGGGTTTTATTGCGCACAATGATTCGTAGTCGAGCCCCAGAAACTTCATTGACGGTGCCGGTAAGTTAGCAACAACAACGTCTGCGGTGGCTACCAGCTTTTTCACTATTTCGCGCCCTTCTGGACTGGCGGGGTTCAGAGTGACGCTTTTCTTATTGACGCCCACCTGATTGAACATACTCCCTGAGCCTTCGCTACCATCTTCTTCATAAAAAAGAGGATAAACAAAACGGTCTTCGCCACCGGCTCTTTTCTCAATTCTTATCACTTCGGCACCGAGAAAACCGAGCATTGTCGTGCAATACGGTCCTGCGATATAGCGACCAAAGTCTAGGACTCTTAAACCTTCAAGAACTCCCGCCATAGTTATCTCCCACTTAATGAAATGTCAGTCAAATTATTTTCTGCGGGCATAGTGCAAAAAATTCCTTGAATACGCCACAAGAAAGTAAAGTATTTTGGTTTGGGTGGTTGTTTCTCTCGTCTCTACCGATAGGTAAAGATACGAAAGTACGATCAGTTTTTATGGTTTGATTTGGCGGTTCGCGCACTAAGATTGCGCGCGTATCTGATCCTATTTGTTAGTGGCGTTAGCCTCTGTACTGTTGGCAACTTATTCCTCAGCTGTTTTGCAAAGTGAAAGAATAAGTTGCAGTTGCGTTTTCTACACCCTGGGTTAGGAGATACGCAGCGCCTGTTTAGCTTTCAATGGCGGCATAGGTGAGTTGCTGCAACTGAGCTCGCATAGGGTAGGCGTCAGACGGCATAAGTTGAGTCATGAAAATGGCTAGAAGATCTTCTGCCGGGTCGATCCAAAAATAGGTGCTGGCGGCACCGCCCCAGGAATAACTTCCCTCCGAGCCAACTGCCATCACATCGACGGGGTTAAGTATCACTGAAAATCCGAGCCCAAAGCCGGAACCATCCATCCGATTTTCACTAAATAGGCTGTCGCCCATATCGCGCATTGTTTTGTTTTCAGGGAGGTGATTCATCGTCATAAAGTCGATGGTGGTTGGGCTGAGTAGGCGAGTGCCGTTGAGTTCACCGCCATTGAGCAGCATTTGACAGAACTTGTAGTAGTCGCCAATAGTCGAAATAAGACCACCACCGCCCGAGAAAAAGCTTTTTTTGCCGATATACGCGCTCTCAGTGCCAGAGTCCTGTAATCGTGCCGTCTTTGTTTTTGGATCTCTTTCGTAACAACTAGCGAACCTGTCGATCTTATCCAAAGGAATATCGAAAGACGTGTCGGTCATATTCAGAGGTTCAAAAACCCGTTTCTTGAAAAATTCGTCTAGGCTCATCCCGGACATGACTTCTATTAATCGTCCGCAGACGTCGGTCGATACGCTATAGTTCCAGCCAGTGCCTGGCGAGAACAGCAGCGGCATCTTTGCCAGCTCAATACAATATTCTTCCAGCGTCATTTTACTGGAACGCGCGTCGTTGATAGGTCCCTTGCGGTAGAGCCTATCCACGGTATTTTGAAACATAAAGCCGTAGGTTAATCCCGAGGTATGCGTCAGTAGATCTCGTACAATCATCGGGCGCTCCACCGCTTTGGTTGTATAGTCGTCGATGCCACCCTGGTCATAGACTTTTAGCTGCGCAAACTCGGGGATATAGCGAGAGACTTCATGATCGAGGCGAAACTTTCCCTCTTCAAAAAGCATCATTAGCGCGACCGACGTAATGGGTTTGGACATTGAATAAATTCGGTAGATGGTGTCGGGCGTGATAGGACTAGCCGTGTCAAAATCTTTGACGCCCATGCAGTGCTGGTAGGCAATTCTCCCGCCTCTGGCAATGAGGAACGACATACCCGACACTTTTTTACGGTCCAAATAAGCTTGGAAATAGTCCGGGATGCGAGCTAATCGTTCCGAGTTTAATCCGACTTCTTCAGGTGTTTCTACCGGTGTCATTATTGTCATAACTTACTCCCCATTATTTTTCTTGTTTGATGGCATATTTTCTGTATTTAATGAGTATGCCAAGCTCGGTAACTTTCTTCAAGAAAGCCTCGATAGCCAAGAGCGAACAATTTCTCTACCGCGATCTATAAACGGGTGATGTGTGGCGTCGCGAAGCAGTGCTCTATCATTGAGCTGGTATTTGGCCGAGTTCTTTTTCGTCAATTTTTTACAATGATACTTGAGCTATAATTTTCTGAACGATGACGACCTCGGAGAGGTAAATTATGTGTGGTCGATTTAATAGTGTAATGACATCGGGTTTTGTGGAGTTGGTAAACCGTCTTGGCGTCCCAGCTAATTTTGATGACAGATATAACGTCGCGCCAACTGAAATGATTCCGATGATTGTCGAACGTGAGGGGCGGCGTGAGTGCCTTTCATCGAGGTGGTGGCTAGTACCGTCATGGTCTGATGGTCCAAGTACAAAATACGCTATGTTCAATGCAAGGGCCGAAACATTAGCTACCAGTAGGGCGTATAAGGGACCTTTACAGCGCAAGAGGTGCATTATACCGGTTTCATCTTTTATTGAATGGAAGGCAGAAGAACAGGGTAAGCAGCCCTACGAGATTACAACGAAGCAGGGTGCGATGGCTCTCGCTGGATTGTGGGATTACTGGGGCACAGGCGAGGAGGGAATCTATTCCTGCACCATCGTAACGACAGAGGCCGTTAAGGAATTTCAACACATTCATACAAGAATGCCGTTGATTCTAAATACGGAGGAGCAAAAGTTATGGCTTGATACCGTTAATAAACCCACAGATCTGGCGCCGCTGTTAATACCACATTTACGGGACAGCTTTGAGGTCAATAAGCTTTCGAACAGCGTGAATAACAGTCGAAATAAGTCAGCTGTTGAGCGCTTGGCCGATTAGCCGTCAGAGTATTCGATAAACAATGGGTCAGAGCTAACATGTTCTTTCTCGCGGGTAAGAAAGAACTTGCGTACAGGTGTCAGCGCTTTAGTATGACGATGAAGGTTTGTATACACGTTTTGTCAGGGCCCGATGTTAGGTTCGGTTTTATTTGAGAATGAAGGGAAAATATGAAATATACAGCGGTGTTTTTATGGCTTGCTCTTACGGCTCTGCAATCAAGTGCCTTGGAAGTCGGTGACATGGCCCCAGACTTTAGTTTGCAAGGTACCGATGGAAAGATACATACGCTGTCCGATTATCGAAATAAGCTGTCTGTCGTTCTTGCCTGGTTCCCCAAAGCATATACGCGCGGTTGTACGATCGAATGCAAATCTCTCGCGGAAAACGGCCATTTGTTAAAGAATTTTTCCGTCATCTATTTTATGGCAAGCGTGGATCCTATCGATAAGAATAAAGGCTTTGCGTCGGAGCAAAAAGCAGATTTCCCACTTCTCAGTGATCCATCGAAAGAAACAGCTAAAGCCTATGATGTATTGCACAAGCAGGGTTACTCTGTGCGGCACACATTCTATATAGGCAAAAACGGGAAAATCCAAGCGATTGACAAAAGAGTGAGGCCAGCCACCTCAGCTCAGGACATGGCAAAAACACTGCAGAACTTGGGAACATCCGCTATTGGGGAATAAGTGCTCCGATGGTTGTGCGAGCAGAAAAGGCTGTCATCAAACAAGTTCGTACGCACCTGTTAAGCGACGTGCTAAGACGACGGCGAAATGACTAGCGGCTGTGGCTGCCATCGCATAAGGGTGCTTTTCCGGAGGCTTTACAACCACAGAAAAAAACAGATTTTGTTTCCGTGCATTCATACTTTACCGGTGAAATATCAGTGTCTTTATGGCTGCCGTCACAAAAAGGTTGTTTACTACTTTTCCCGCAGGCACACCACCAATAAGACTTCCCTACTTCGACGTCTGCTTTATAGGGGGTGTCGCTCGCACGTACTGGATCGCTCATTTCTTTCTCCGTTTTTTATGTTATTTACGAACGATGGTAACACGAAAATTCGAGAGATTTATAAGAATTTTAGCTGTTGAAAATGCTCAAGCTCGACCCCTATGTCAATTTCGGAATGTCTTTGTGTGCACCAGCTATCAGGCCATAACAGTCAAACGGCGAGCTGCACAGTGTCTTGTTCCACGCGTACCTGCCACGTTTTGAGCCGGGTATCATTTTCCTCCAGACATTGTCCCGTCTTCAGACAAAAATGCTGTTTGTAAATAGGGGACGCAACCACAATGTCCTCTGAAATGTTACCGATAATACCTCGAGATAATACATTAGCTTTTGAAAACGGGTCGTGATTATCGATGGCGAACAATTCCTCGCGGCCGTCTTTGATAACTCTAAAAATAGCCACTTGTTCATCGCCAATCAAGGCGCAACGACTCGCATTTGGAACGATGGAGGTTAGTGGACATATGTCTAGCCACCGGCTTTCGGGATTGTTCATAGTTTGATCCTTGTACTGCTAATCGATGATTTGATTGGGAGGTGCATATTTTCGAAACTCTGTATTTCGAAACCCTGTACCATCACTGCGATGTCGTTAGGCCGTTTCTTTAACATCAATTAAATTCCTGCGCTCAATGTCTGTGACAGGTCGGATCTGTTGTCGTTCTTTGACAAACACCACGTTGCTGTCCTTTTTGTCGCTGTTGACAAAGTGGTCAAAGCGTTTAACTTTTTCCGGGTTTTGGATTGTGCTATTCCACTCGCACTGATAAGTACCGACGACGTGTGACATCTCGGCTTCTAACTCATCACAGATATTTAGTTTGTCATCGATAACAACGGATTGTAGATATTCAAGTCCACCTTCTAAGTTGTCCATCCACACAGAGGTGCGCTGCAGCCGGTCCGCAGTACGGATGTAAAACATAAAGAAGCGATCGATATATTTTATAAGGGTTTCATAATCGAGGTCGGTAGCGAATAGATCGGCGTGTCTGGGTTTCATTCCACCATTGCCGCAGACGTATAAGTTGTAGCCATTTTCAGTCGCTATAATGCCGACATCTTTGCTTTGGGCTTCAGCACATTCTCGAGTACAACCGGAAACAGCCATCTTTAGCTTGTGCGGAGAACGTAAGCCCTTATAGCGATTTTCAATCTTTATCGCTGCCCCCACAGAGTCTTGTACACCGTAGCGACACCAGTTTGACCCGACGCAGGACTTAACGGTTCGTAACGACTTTCCGTAGGCGTGCCCCGATTCGAAGCCGGCATCTATCAATTCCTTCCATATTAGCGGTAGTTGTTCGCTGCGAGCGCCAAATAGATCTACCCGCTGACCGCCAGTGATTTTGGTATATAAGTCATATTTTTTGGCAACGACACCGAGCACGATCAATTTGTCTGGTGTTATTTCCCCTCCGGCTATCCGCGGCACTACCGAATAGGTACCATCTTTTTGCATGTTCGCGAGAAAATAATCATTAGTGTCTTGCAGAACTTGATGTTTTTCTTCAATAACCAAATCATTCCAGCAGGCTGCAAAGATATTGGCGGCTGTTGGTTTGCAGATATCGCATCCTAGGCCGTTACCGTGTTTTTTGATTAAATCATCGAAGTTTTGGATTTTTCCAACCCGAACCAGGTTATATAAATCTTGGCGGGTATAAGGGAAATGTTCACAAAGATCGGTGTTTACTTCGACCCCTAACTTCGCAAGTTCGCTATTCATGACTTGGGTGGTGAGCGCTGCACAACCGCCGCATCCAGTGGCCGCTTTTGTTGACTCTTTTAATCCGCCAAGCGTGACAGCCCCCCCCTGAACGGAGCTTACCAAGTCGGCTTTGGTCACATTGTTGCAAGAACAGATGACCGCTGAATCTGGCAGTGCATCGACACCTAGTACCGCGCCTCCACCTCCGACGTTAGGCAAAATCATACTTTCCGGGTTTTCTGGAAGCTCGATTTGGTTTAACGCAAATTGTAATAAATTGCTGTAATCTTCTGCATCTCCTACCAGGACAGCGCCCAACAGGTGCTTTTTGTCTTCGCTGATAACGATCTTCTTGTAGATTCCCTCTACCTGATTAATATAGGTATACGCCAGTGAGCCGGGAGTATTGCCGTGAGCGTCACCGACTGAAGCGACATCAACGCCCATTAGCTTTAATTTGGTGCTCATATCCGCACCGGTAAACAGGCTGCCACCTTCTTTACATAAATGTTCGGCAGCGGTGACGGCCATAGCGTTACCCGGTGCAATCAGCCCATAAATACGTCCGCTCCACAGTGCGACTTCGCCGATTGCGTAAATATCTTTGTCGGAGGTCTGACAATAGTCATTGATGACAATACCGCCACGGTCGCCAAGGTCTAAATCGGCTTGACGTCCCAGGGCATCTTGTGGACGTATGCCTGCAGAAAACACGATCAAATCAGTTTCCAATTCTTCGCCATCGGAAAAACACATCTTATGGACGCAATTTTCTCCATCGGCAATATCCCGGGTGTTTTTTTCCGTGTGGACGCTAACGCCTAAATTTTCTATCTTATTTCTTAACAGTGAACCACCGCCTTCGTCGACTTGAACGGCCATTAAGCGTGGGGCGAACTCAACGACATGTGTTTTTAGACCAAGATCCTTGATGGCTTTCGCTGCTTCAAGTCCGAGCAATCCGCCACCAACGACGGTGCCAACAGTGGCTTTTGCCGAGGCCGCAGTGATCGCTTCGAGGTCATCGATGGTGCGATACACAAAACAGTTTTTGCGGTCATGGCCGGGGACCGGCGGAACAAACGGGTAAGAACCCGTGGCAAGAATGATTTTGTCGTAATTGAGGGTTACGCCTTTTTCTGAGCTTACCGTACTGTTTTCGCGGTCGATTGCGACGACTTTGTCGGCATAATGGACGGTAATATTGTTAGCGGCATAAAAGTTCTGCTCAACCATATTCAAGCTGTTTGCATCGCGTGTTTCGAACCAGGCAGTAAGATGAACTCGATCGTAGGCGGGTAATTTTTCCTCACCAAAAACCGTAATGTCGAACTGATTTGCCTGGTTATTCTCAACGAGTGTCTCTAGAAATTTATGACCTACCGGGCCGTTACCAATTACAATTAACTGACACTTCATTGAGTCCACCATTGTTGTTACTGCTTGAAAAAACGTGAGTTCAGAGCTTTTCTAAATCATCGACGAGGGTTTGAGGGAGCATTTTTTGCAAACTTTGTGCCAGTTATAGCTAATGCTCGAATCAGGGACGATTAGCGATAAACGGCTGTTGCGAAAATCATTCTAAATTCTTTTTTGGCACTATTTAGGGGAGCGTAAGTGCCTTTTGCTTCATTCTGGTGCGAAGTGAGCGTTGTAGATTATTGGAAAGGAACGAATGGGTGTACCCTAGTCAGTGGTGGGGTTCTAACAAATAGGGCGATTGAGAGTTAGGAGCTTCAAATTCAGAGACTTCTAAGGAGCTATCGGGTAAATGAAGTGCGGGTGCTTGGATTTTGAGAAAATAGTTAGCTTAGCATCCCTTTGACGCCAATGACTTGTTATCACCGCAAAAAAAGAAGGTGACGGATTGGCTATGTGTGATCGCGTTTTCCAGAAATTGCCTCTGGAAAACGCCGAAGTAGTCATTTGTTCGTAATGATTAGAGCGCTTCCAAAACAGCATCGGCAGCACTTGCCTCGATGGCTTGAGCGTCTACACCTAAATAGGTCACTTCTCCGTCGTTCACAATCATTGCATAGCGTTTACTGCGGATACCCATGCCAAATGCGGTGGCGTCTAGCACTAGCCCTAATGCAGTGGTAAATTCGGCGCTACCATCGGCCGCCATCACTAATTCTTCAGCATTTTGCGCCTTTCCCCAAGCGTCCATAACGAATGCATCATTAACCGCCAAACAAACAATAGTATCGACGCCATTTGCCTTGATTTTGTCGGCATTAACGACAAAGCCGGGTAGGTGTGTCATTGAGCAACCAGGGGTGAAAGCGCCAGGTACAGCAAACAACACGACTTTTTTCCCGGCGCAAAGCTCCTCAATTGTTAATTCGGTAGGACCTTTTGGTCCCATCACTTTCAGTGCACCTGCGGGAAGTTTATCGCCAACTTGAATTGTCATAGTGATTTCCTTGTTTAAGCTACGTATATTGATCTAAAAAGGTGTGGCAGGCGATATTAGCAGAACCGCAGCTAAAGCCCCAGTATCTCTGCAAGTAAACTATGAGATAGTTGGTATCAAAACTCGAGGGGGAATTTTGAGTTATTCTTGTCCGCTTTGTAGTCACGGAAATTGCGAAAGTTATTGTGAGGATGGACGCAGGCGCTACTTCCAGTGTTTGCGATGCCGTTTGGTTTTTGTGAGCCCATTGCAGCGATTATCTGCGATCGAAGAAAAGGCCGAGTACGATCTCCACGAAAATGTAACCAATGACCCGAATTATCGAAAGTTCCTGTCGCGGTTGTTTGACCCCTTAGTGCTTCGATTAGCACCACAATCGACGGGTCTGGACTTTGGTTGTGGTCCAGGACCCGCTTTATGGTCCATGTTTGAAGAGTCGGGATACGCGATGAAAAAGTACGACGTATTTTATGAAAAAAATTCGTCAGTGTTACTTGAGTCCTATGACTTTATCACTGCGACTGAGGTCATCGAGCATCTTTTCTACCCAGGCCAGGTAATAGAGCGTTTATGGAAACAATTATCAGCTGGAGGCATTCTCGGCTTAATGACCAAGTTAGTCCTTGATAAAGTCGCTTTTAGCCATTGGCATTATAAAAACGATCAAACCCATGTGTGTTTTTTTTCGCGAGAAAGTTTTGTGTGGCTAGCAGAGCATTTGGATGCGCACCTGGATATTCTAGGCAGCGATGTCATTCTGTTGTCCAAAAGACTTGATTAGTCGAAACCATGTACGGGTAGCGGATCGTACTTGCCTGCTGGCGGAAAGTGTGACTGACACAAATATTATCTAGGCGTTCTCGCCAAAACCAAAATATGAACTTCCCTTGCACCGGCGTCTAGAAATGTTTGACTGATGGACTTAGCTGTTGCGCCAGTTGTCATTACATCATCGACGACCGCGATTAACTTTCCCGCAATAGCGTCGGATTTTCCGATGGAAAAAACATCTTTCAAATTAACCTGTCGTTCTTCTGCGGGCAGCAATAATTGTTTTTTCGTGGGCTTACTGCGTTTGATATGGGTAAAAATAGGTACCTGTAATTGCTGGGAGAAGTATTGAGTTAACACATCGCATTGATTAAACCCTCGGTAAAGATGCCTTTTCCAATGTAAGGGAGTCGCTGTTATAAAGTCTGGTTTCTTTGTTTGTATGTAAGCGCTTGCAAACTTTATAGATGCTATTTTTGCTAGCGTTATTCCATAACTTAGTCGGCGGTGATACTTGTAGCCAGCAATGAGTTGGGCTACCGGAGCCTCGTAGATCCAACAGGCTTCCGTGCGGCTATAGGGAGGCAAAGATTGCAGACAAACACCACAATGTGTATCGAGAGCATCTGAAATGGGTAGTGCGCAGGTTTGGCAGTGGTGGCCAATGTCGGGCAGGGACATTTCACAGGGTTGACACATGTCCAGGAGTGGCTGACTGACGCAATTGCACAGCACGCACTGGCCAGGGAAAAGCTTGTGGATATGCGGTCCGAAATTAGAGGAATTTCTGACGAGGTCTTTGAGTCCGTTAACCATGAATCTCCTTTTCGGTTGACAGTAGGGTTTTTACCCCTATGATACTCGCCTACTTTACGTCATATCGATTTCTCTGGCCACGACTCAATTTCGGCAAGCTTATTCGACTGATGGCGATACTATTCACTCAGCAGAGCATACTTTGTCTGTTAAAAAGAGTCGGGAAATGATGAGGGATACAGTTAAAAATCCAACGCTGCGTAACAATTGGACCCTTTCAGAAGTACAGGCGTTGTTTGAGTTACCTTTCAATGATTTGTTGTTTCAGGCGCAATCTATTCATCGGCAACACTTTGATCCCAATAGTGTTCAGCTCAGTACTTTGTTATCGATAAAAACCGGTGCTTGTCCCGAAGATTGTAAGTATTGTCCCCAGAGTAACCGTTACGATACGGGATTAACGGTTGAAAAGTTGTTGGCAGTTGAAAAGGTTTTGGTCGAAGCTCAGCATGCGAAAGATTCGGGCGCGACTAGGTTTTGTATGGGGGCTGCTTGGCGTTCTCCGAAGAAGAAAGATATGCCCTACATTGTTTCCATGGTGCAGGGTGTAAAAGCTTTAGGCTTAGAAACATGTATGACGCTCGGAATGTTGACCTCTGCGCAATCTAAAGAGCTCAACAAGGCGGGATTGGATTACTATAATCACAACCTCGATACCTCACGCGAATACTACGGCGAAGTGATTACCACCCGCACCTATGACGACCGACTGGACACTCTGGAAAACGTTAGGCAGGCCGGTATTAAAGTCTGCAGTGGCGGAATTGTCGGAATGGGTGAAACTCAGAAAGACCGCGCAGGACTGCTGGTTCAGCTGGCCAATTTGCCGACGCATCCTGAAAGTGTACCGATCAATATGTTGGTGCGTGTCGAAGGAACCCCGCTCGCAAATGAAGAGATTCTGGATTCATTTGATTTTATCCGGACAATCGCTATCGCACGGATTTTGATGCCTGAATCACATGTGCGTTTGTCTGCCGGCCGGGAAGAAATGAACGAAGAGCTACATGCGTTGGCGTATTTTGCCGGTGCAAATTCTATTTTTTGCGGTAAAAAATTGCTTACCACCGCGCTGCCTGCAGCCGATAAAGATATGGCTTTATTCGATCGCTTGGGAATCAAAAAGGAAGCGCTGCAAGTAGAGCAATGTGACGATCAGGTCGAAGGTCAACTACTTGATCAATTGCAGCTAATTGAAAATGACAAGCACTTTTATAGTGCAGCTAACTAAATAAGGCCTTTATGCCAATATTTGCTTATGGTTGGCCAATATTTCGCTCCGATTGGGTTTTATCTTCGTCGGTGATATTACATCGAAATTTGTATGCTTCTTTGATTCTCTATAAACAGTGATGGTTTTCAAGCCACATCGCTTTACAGGAGGATAGTTTCACGTCTTTTTAACTCGCCGGTCTATCGCTGACAGTACGCCATGCCAGCTAATTCTTTCATTTCATCTCGTTGGCAGGTATAAAACGCTCTTGGGAATATAGCAATTGACAGATGGACTGGTTGGCGGCACGAGCGGAATCGGTTGCACTGTGCATATTGCAATGACGCGAAGATAGTTTTACTCGATACTTGGGAGAGCAAAAGGGTGATTTTTTCGGAAGTGGTAGTTAATGGCCAAACTTAAATTTTTTATCGCCGGCACTGATGTCGGTGTTGGCAAAACTCTTGTCACTTTGGCTATTCTGGAAGCCGCAAATAAAAGAGGCCTGTCGACGGTAGGGATGAAGCCCGTTGCCACAGGTTGTCGAGCAACAGAAGAAGGTTGCCAGAGTGATGACGTTGTCTTGCTAATGGAGCAGATGAGCCTATCGCTTCCGTATAATCAAATCAATCCTATCGCTCTTGAGCCTGCGCTGATGCCGCATATTGCCGCCGAGCGAACCGGTCGGCGGATATTGGCTTCCCAATTAGTCGGGTTTTGCAGGGGAGTTTTGATGCAATCGGCTGACTTGGCAATTATCGAAGGATCAGGAGGTTGGCGAGAGCTGTTAAACGCTCGAGAAACAATGGCCGGAGTACCGAGGGAGCTAAGAATGCCCGTCATTCTGGTGGTTACGACTAACCGAGGCTGCATTAATCAAACAATGCTCACTGTTGAGGCGATTGCCCGCGATGGTGTGACATTAGCCGGGTGGGTGGCCAATGACCTACTTGGTGATGCGGAAGCACACAAGGATTTGGTGGTTACGTTACGATCGCTAATTCCGGCGCCTTTTTTAGGCAGCATTCCCTTTTTAGAATTCCCTACAGCGCAAGCTGCAGTCTCTCATTTGGACATAGATTCCGTTATAACCGGGTAATATTCATAACCAAATCTTCTTGCTTAATTGTCCTCAAATCGGCCGTAAAAGTAGCATTTTTTCGCTATATTTGCTTAAATAATAACCAAAGAATGCGCGGCGCTTGTTTTCCTTGGGGATTGCGAGTTTTTATTGTGAAAGCAAGGAGATAAACATTGAAAGCGAATGTTTATCAACGAGGTGAGTATTGTGGTCGAATCGGTATTGTCGACAGGTCTTGAAGGAATTAAATCGGGTATTGGTAGTGCCCAGCAGGCGGCGCAGGATATTGCCAGTGCTACGACCGTGAACGACACCAATGATTTAAGCGCGGGCGGAACGACTTCGGAATCTAGCCCGGCCGCCGTGGTCAGTTTGACCGAAGCTGTACTGCAGCTACAGAGTAGTGAAACACAAGTTGCGGCATCCGCGAAGGTAGTTGAAACAGCAGACAAAATATTAGGTACGTTGTTGGATATTAACGCTTAGTACCTTATTCGGATGCTTTAGTGTTTATTTGAAAGCAAAAGATCAGCAAATTTTGTTGCGACCTAATATTCAGAACGAATGCCTTAAAGCAAATGCCTTAAAACAAGTGACATAAAGAGAATGATTTAAACTGATAATTTGAAATAGAACGGATATGAGCAATTTTGGATTTAATACATCGGCTTTAGCCAACGTCGTAACGCCCTTTAGCCCGGTGGCAAAATTAGCTGTTGGTGAGGAAAATATCGAGGGCAACGATGAAGCTTTTCCACCAGTCAAAGAACCGTCGTCTGCAGCGGCAACGGGAAACAATAGTGAAGAAAGGGTTGCTGAAAATAAGGAACTTGGCGACGTGCAAGACAGGAACCTGGCTGCAAAAGAAGCAAAGAATGCGCAGCAAGTTGAAGACCAGAGAATAATTCGCCAATTGGCGAGCCGAGACCGAGAAGTGAGAGCTCACGAACAAGCGCATTCTGCCGTCGGTGGGCAATATGCAGGTGGTCCCAGCTACACGTATAAGCGTGGCCCCGACGGTGTTAATTATGCGGTCGGTGGTGAAGTGTCGATTTCTGCACCGCCGACTGGCGACCCGGAAGTGACTTTGCGTGCCGCTGAGCAGATAAAACGCGCTGCGCTAGCACCGTCAGATCCCTCTCCCCAGGATCGAACTGTTGCCGCGCAGGCGACTCAAACCGCGCTGCAGGCTAGAGTTGCGATTCTACAGCAACAGTCCGATAGCCGCTTGGAAGCAAGTAACGAAGCAAAAGAGAAAAGCGCGGAAGAGCTGCAACGAAAGACCGAGGAACAAGAGGGTGTGGAAGAAGAGCTTTCCTATCAAGAACGTTTGGACGGCTTACGCCAGGCCTCACGCCGCAGCGCTCTCCTTAACGACCAGCTAGTTACTCTCGACAAAGTTGAAGAAAATTTCGGCGTCGGCGAAGTTCTCGACGAACTGGCCTAAACGCAGCGCGAAAATCAGCAATCGTATTTTGATCTCCCCGCTTTATTTTCTGCTAATCCTTCACAATGACTTGGTGCTAACTTGGTTTACTAGTCATGCTTCGCACTCAGACTGATGGCTTCAATCTTTTTACTTTGGCTTAGTGAGATCTTTTGCGATAATGGTCTTATAGCATTAAATTAACGTAGGCAAATTCAATGACACAAGAAAACAGACTTTATCCGGAAGATCAGGCAAAGGTCGATGAATTTTTATCCAAAGGCATTAATTCCGTTGAGCGCAAACCCTTCAAACCGTTTAAATTATTGCTGTTCTTGATCGTTGTCGTGTCCGGCTTGAGCTGGATTAGCTTGAAACTGCCGGAGCTAGCGGGTATTTACTAACTTTTCTGCGCACTGTCCGGTGTGTGGCGCAGCCTGGTAGCGCACTTCCTTCGGGAGGAAGGGGTCGGAGGTTCAAATCCTCTCACACCGACCATGTAAGAAGTAGAGTTGAGAGCCGGCTAAGCAAGAAAATATGCTTTGGCCGGGTCGTTCACTTCACATGTGTCCACCGACAAGTTAAAAACACGCTGAAAACCTTTTGTATGCTCTTAAAGATAAAATCGAATAACTCATTTTCCGATTCGCCTATAAAAAAATTAGTCCGGAGGAATTCGGTTAAGTGACACCACTTTTATTCAAGAGTGAAGGAAATTGCCGATAAAATTGTTTTGGTGTTATGTCCTTTAAGAGGTTGTATTACTTTCGATTCTTTTGAAGCAATCGATCAAATAATAAGGGCAGACACCAACGTCAATATCGGGTTAGTCTGTAAATACTCCACACTCAAAAAAGGAAAAATAATAATGGATCGAGTTGATCGCGTACAGATTGCGGTAAAATCTGCGACTGCAGCCACTGAGTCTTTTAAAAAACTGTTTGATGCGGAAGTTTCTCGTGAAGAGAGAAGTGTCTATTTAGGTGCAAATAAGACGATTCTGGCCTTTGGCGAAAGCGAGATTGAGTTATGTGAGCCCGATGGGACCGGCCTTGCTGCCGACTTTATCGCAAAACGCGGTGGTGGTTTAATGACTGCAGGCCTGTCATGCAATGAACCCGATCGATTAAAGGCGCATATTGAAGCGTTGGGCTTCGAGTGTATTGACGATGGTGATCAATTCTATTTGCCGCCACAGGATCATTTCGGGATGAGCTTTGTTATTTCGAAAACCTATCCCCGTCGCCGCGTTGGGCTGGCAAGTTTTCTCTATGAAGTGACCAATACCTTGGTGACAGATTGGCGTTTTGCGGCGGCGCATTTTGCCGGTTTGTTCCAGTTGGAAGCGCGTAATTTTACCCGAATCGGTAGCCCAAACTTTGGTTATGAAGGCACGCTGACCATGTTTAATAAACCCAACCGTCTGGACCGAATAGAACTTTCGCAGGTGGTAAGAGACGACGTAACGATGAGTCGCTGGACTCAAAAGCATGGTGACTCGTTATATATGTGTTATTGCGAGACTGACGATATGGCTGCGCTCACCGCTCGTTTTCGTGAAGCGGGGGTGCGTTGGACGCCTCGCTCTGGTAATCCTGACGATGAGCCGGATGGATTATGGACCGATCCTCGGGACATGCATGGGCTGTTGATGGGTGTTTCGCGAGATACCGCTGGTTGGGATTGGTCTGGTCTCCCTGAGGCTGTAGATCCACCGCCGCGCGGCGGTATCGGAACCCACTAGTCCTGGGTTAATGAGAAATGGTGTCTATGGTTTTTGTTGTTCGCTAAAGAGTTACATCAGCGATAAAGCAACCAGGCACAGTAACGTTTTTAGAGATTAGGGCCAGACTCGCAGGTTTGAAGTGACCCGCCTTAGCCTTCGAGCCAACTAGGAATAGGCAGTTTCATCCGGCGCAGAAAAGCGGGGTTAAAGAGTTTGCTCTGGTATCGGTTGCCGTAGTCGCAAAGGATTGTGACAATGGTGTTCCCGGGGCCGAGTTCCTTCGCGAGCTTCACTGCACCCGCGATGTTGATGGCGGACGATCCTCCGAGACACAAACCCTCATGTTGCAACAGGCTGTAGATATAGGGGAGCGCGTCTTTGTCGTGAATTTGATAGGCTATATCGACGATAGCCGCTTTCATATTGTCGGTGAGAATACTGATACCAATCCCTTCGGCTATCGAGCCGCCCTCGGCTTTCAGTTCGCCACTGTTGTAGTAGCTGTACATTGCCGAACCCATGGGGTCAGCCAGGCCGATCTTTATATCTGCGTTGCGCTCTTTCAAGGCGGCACCGACGCCGGCTAATGTGCCTCCGGTTCCTACCGAGCAAATAAAACCGTCGACCGTGCCATTGGTTTGTTCCCAGATCTCAGTGCCCGTTGTTGAATAATGAATGTCTTTGTTGGCGGGGTTGTCAAACTGTCGTGCCCAGACGGCTCCGTGGTCCCGTTCACTATTTAGTTTTTCAGTCAGGCGTTCGGCGGTATGAATATAGTGATTCGGGTCGTCATAGGTCGTTGTTTTAACCAGGCGTAAGTCGGCTCCGTATAAATCCAGCAACTCGATTTTTTCTTTACTCTGTGATTGTGGCATTACGACGACGCTTTTGTAGCCCAGCGCATTGGCGATTAACGTTAATCCTATACCGGTATTTCCCGCGGTACCTTCTACAATGGTCCCGCCGGGCTGGAGGTTACCGCTAGCCTCCGCGTCGCGAATAATACCGAGGGCCGTGCGGTCTTTAACCGAACCTCCCGGGTTAAGGAATTCAGCCTTTCCGTAAATATGGCAGCCCGTTGCTTCTGATACTTCACGCAGATAAATCAATGGCGTGTTGCCAATAATGTCAGTAATATTGTCTTGGTTTTGCGTAACAGCGTTTGGCATTCGCGATCCCTTCGATGTTCTGGTATTCGATGTCGTTGATGTTAACCATCCAAGCGGCGGGTATCAACGACATTATTAAAAAACTGCGTTCGCTTTAATCGGCGTCGATAGTTTGGAATGAAGTTCTGGCTGTGAGTGCCGTCAACTGTCTTGGGAAATTCATCGATTGCAGCTGGTTAATTCCCGTCGAAGCGAGAAATTTCGCTGAACTGATATAAGTCTGAAAAAGTCAGCTATCGAAGCTCCTGTGTTGTCGATTGCCCATAAAAATAAAAATTAAAAAGGTACCAAAAATGACTACTCAACAAACTGAAGTGTCCGAACAGAGCATGCGCAAGGTTGCTGTTACCTCATTGGCGGGTACTAGTATCGAATGGTACGATTTTTTTATTTACGGTACTGCCGCAGCTTTAGTTTTTCCCAAAGCGTTTTTTCCAGAGGGTATGCCTGAAATGGTGGGACTTATTGCCGCCTTCAGTACCTTTGCAGTGGGTTTTTTGGCAAGACCGATCGGCGGTATCTTTTTTGGTCATTTTGGCGACAGGGTGGGACGCAAGGCGGCGCTCGTCACTGCATTGCTGATGATGGGAGTGGCCACGACATTGATCGGGGTGTTACCCACTTACGCACTTATTGGTCCGGCAGCCCCTGTCCTATTAACTTTACTGCGATTTATACAAGGTCTTGCGGTCGGCGGCCAATGGGGCGGTGCCATGTTATTGGTGACAGAGAGCGCTCCGCACAATAAGCGGGGTTTTTACGGGGCATTTGCGCAAGCCGGTGCGCCGATAGGGATTATCTTAGCTAATTTGGCTTTTTTAGCCGTTAGCGCTTTGTGTACAGACGCTCAATTTATGGATTGGGGCTGGCGCATTCCGTTTTTGTTGAGTGTGGTCTTGATTGGTCTGAGCTTATACATCCAGCTAACACTGGAGGATACGCCTGCCTTTAAAGAGTTGCAAAAATCAAAAATTGAGCACGATGCAGAGGCGGTTGCTGACCCTGTCGAGTTGGTTGAAGCAACTTCGGTAAAGGAAAAAAGCCGTTCACCGGTGCTGGAAGCCATTCGGTTGTACCCAAAACAAATCTTACTGGCAGCCGGAGCGTTTCTCGCTGTACAGGTGATTTTTTACATACTGGTCGCGTTTGTGGTCGCTTACGGAAGTAATGCTAGTGGGCTCGGATTGTCCCGTGACGTGATGTTGAGTGCGGTATTAATATCTTCATTTATGCAAATACCGACGTTATTTATCGCGGCGATCTATTCTGATAAATTCGGGCGTCGCGGCGTCTATATGCTCGGCGCGGTGCTCACAGGTATCTGGGCCTTCGTTATGTTTCCACTGATAGATACCGGTGAATTTTTGTGGATTGTGGTTGCCATGTCTGGCGGACAGATATTTCTGGCCTTTATGTACGGACCACAGGCTGCCTATTTAACCGAGCTGTTCAGCACTCATGTCAGGTATTCCGGTGCTTCATTGGGCTACCAACTGGGCGCAATACTGGGCGGCGCTTTGGCTCCAATAATAGCGACGTTTATATGGAAAGAGTTCGGTACTATTTATATATCGGTCTATATCGCTTTTGCTTGTTTATTGACTTTAATTTCCGTCTTGTTGCTCTCGGAAACTCATGGGACTGATCTGGATGATGTTGGCGTACGAGTTAACGTTGCACCTAGCTAAATACTGTCAGCTTGCACGTTCTGAATTAAGTGCGTCGGTTAATCTATTTGGGCTACTCGGAGCACTTCGGTTCGCCCTCCGCTTGTGTTGCGATTACAGTAAGCGATTACGAATTCCGGTTTGTGTTGTGCGGCCTTAAACTGTAAACGTAACGATCCTATGCTGTTTTTTATCAGGCATCCTTTCCTAACATTTTGGTAACAGGATTAGCGAGGTTCTCGCCTTGAGCGCGTAGCTAATCCTGTGTAGGATGTTCCGTTTTCAGTTTTCTTTTGTGTTTTTGTAAGGTGTCAACCGTACTGAAAACCCTGCGATTACGCTGGAAAACATCGCTATAAATCAAGTTGTCATAAAAAGTAGTCAATTACTAAAAGGAGATGAAAATGGGTGAAGCGTATATTGTAGAAGCAGTTCGTACTGCGGGTGGTCGTCGGGATGGAAAATTAAAAGATTGGCATCCCGCTGACCTGGCAGCACAGGTTCTTAACGCCTTGGTTGATCGGTCGGGTATCGATCCCGCAAAAGTTGAAGATGTGATAATGGGGTGTGTGGGGCAGGCGGGAGAACAAGCGGCAAACATCGCTCGCAATGCCGTAATGGCATCGAAGTTACCTGAAAGTGTGCCGGCGACCTCAGTCGATCGTCAGTGTGGATCCTCTCAGCAAAGCCTTCACTTTGCCGCTCAAGCGGTTATGTCAGGGACCATGGATTGCGTTATCGCAGCTGGTGTTGAAAGTATGAGCAGGGTGCCGATGGGACTGCCCATTTCTTTACCGTATAAAAATGGGAACGGATTCTATGTAAGCCCCGGAATTGCCGAAGAGTATCCAGGGATTAAGTTTAGTCAGTTTACGGGTGCTGAAATGATGGCTGACAAATATGATCTTACCAGAGAGGAGCTTGACGCTTTCGGCTATCAAAGCCATCAGCGTGCGATTGCGGCGACGCAGGGCGGAGTGTTTGACAATGAGATCGTGCCGATCGAAGTCGAAAACGAAGACGGCACTAAGGAACTGCATAAAAACGACGAAGGGATACGCTACGACGTGTCGATGGAAGGTATGGGCAATGTCAAAATTCTTGCTGAAAATGGCCGTTTGACCGCCGCGACCTCTAGTCAAATTTGTGACGGGGCTTCCGGGGTATTAATCGTTAACGAAAGAGGTCTTAAAGAGCTTGGGGTAAAACCATTGGCTCGGATCGTTTCCATGACAGTTGTTGGTGGGGATCCAGTGATTATGCTGGAAGCACCCATCCCGGGAACTAAAAAGGCATTGGATCGCGCGAATATGTCTATTGACGACATTGATCTCTATGAAGTCAATGAAGCATTCGCGTCAGTACCGGTCGCATGGTTAAAAGAGATGGGAGCGGACCCTGAAAAATTAAATGTTCATGGTGGCGCAATCGCCCTCGGGCATCCGCTTGGTGCTTCGGGAACCAAGTTGATGACCACTCTCGTGCATGCTCTTAAAGCGAAAGGCGGACGTTATGGTTTGCAGACAATGTGCGAGGGCGGAGGTCTTGCCAACGTAACCATTATAGAAAACCTTCAGTGATTTAAGATGCTTAGCAAGTGAACACAACGAAGGTTGTGTTCACTTGCTGTTTGACAAGAGACTCCAAAAACCTGAAATTAGCACTGTCTATTGGATAAAGAGAGGTCTGGATTAATAACAGTTTCTATCGAGATTGGCTCAGTTAGAGTGTGATCTGACGGGTAATTTTTCCGACGACAACTTATTAGTTACCAGTGTTTTGGCAGGCTAGGATCTCGCGTTCTCGCTTTGCGGTACCGTTCGTTATGCTTCTCTCTGTCGACCTCTTGTCGCCTTTTTTCATAGCGTTTACGATAAACTCTGTCGTGAGCCATATCGGTCAGTGCGGAAAAGTTTCGATAGAGCCCTGTGCTTTCTAATAGAGGTCGTAGTCCCAGTCCCAGGAACAGTAAGAACAAGATGTAGTAGATCGCCCATGAGGTCGCGAACAGCACAACGAGCAGGGTCGTGGCAATGAAACCAAAATAGATCCCTTTTGTCAGCGGGCCGTATTCAAATTGATGCTCAGCCATCGTTCGGCTCTCAATAATTATTGAATACAGTATAGTTTATAGGGGAAGTATAAATAGTGCTGGAAGGTATCTTTTTGCGATTACTAGAGCCCTTGTGGAAGGGCTCAGTCTATAGCGGTTTATTACCCAGCTATTTTCCGTAGGGCAATAAAGATTCGCCCATCAGATAACAATCAACTTCTCGAGCTGCACGGCGACCTTCGTCGATGCCCCAGACAACTAGAGATTGCCCTCGTCGGCAGTCACCGGCGGCAAATACGCCATCGACACTGGTCTGGAACTTGTCGTATTCCGCTTTATAATTGGACCGTTCGTCGGTCTCCACACCAGCAGATTCACCGAGGTATTGTTCTGGGCCCAAAAAGCCCATGGATAACAAAATAAGCTCCGCTTCCCACACCTTTTCAGAGCCTGGAATTTCCTTCATATTCATTCTGCCGTTTTCTTCAGCCCATTCCACATTAACTGTTTTAATGCCCTTCAGGTTGCCGTTATCATCGGCGAGGAATTCTTTACTGAGCAGACAATAGGTGCGAGGGTCATTGCCGAATTTGAGTTCAGCTTCCTGATGACCATAATCGACCCGCAAAATACGAGGCCAAGTCGGCCACGGATTATTGTCGGCCCGGTCTTCCGGCGGCTGAGGTAACAACTCAAAGTTGATAACGTTTTTTGCGCCGTGACGAATAGAGGTACCGATGCAGTCTGTGCCGGTATCTCCACCACCGATGACGATGACTGTCTTGTCTTTTGCAGAAATATAGTTATCGTCTTCAAGGTTAGAATCGAGCAAGCTTTTGGTATTGGCTCGAAGAAACTCCATCGCCGGGTAAATGCCTTTCAGCTCTCTATTGGCAATCGGCAGGTCTCGTGCGTTGGTTGCACCGACACAAAAAATCACGGCGTCATGGCCGGATTTGATTTCATCAAAAGAAAAGGCATTGTCCCCAGTACCGCCAACGTCTGCATTGGTTATAAATTCTACGCCTTCTTCTTTGAGTATGTTAACTCTGCGCTCAACGAGATCTTTACCTAGCTTCATATTAGGTATGCCATACATCAGCAGGCCACCGATACGATCAGCTCTTTCATAAACAGTCACTAAGTGTCCGGCCTTATTGAGTTGGGCCGCGGCCGCTAAACCGGCGGGACCCGAACCGATGACAGCGACTTTTTTTCCGCTGCGTACTTTGGGAGGCTCTGCGACTACCCAGCCTTCCTTGAAACCACGGTCTATGATCGCCTGCTCAATATTTTTAATGGTAACAGGCTTATCGACCGAGCCCAGAACGCAGGAGCCTTCGCACGGGGCAGGGCATACACGACCGGTAAATTCAGGAAAGTTATTGGTCAGGTGCAATCGATCTAGGGCATCTTTCCATTGATCTTTATAGACCAAATCATTCCACTCAGGGCAGAGATTGTTCACCGGACAGCCATCGTTGGATTGGCAAAATGCAATGCCGCAATCCATACACCTTGATGCCTGTGTTTTTAGTACACTGTTTTTGGTGTCCGAATAAAGCTCTTTATAATCCAGAATTCGTTCGCCGACTTCTCTATATATTTGTGCGTCGCGAGTGAATTCTTTAAAACCCGTTGGCTTTCCCATAATTCTATAACCTATCTATTTTCTATAATGCCGAAATAACGTCGGCGCTATTGCGCGCAGCTAGCTAAATTAACTTGCCTTTTTACTAGCCTGTTGATTAAGAACACGTTTGTAATCTGTCGGCATCACTTTTACGAACTGACTGATAGCATTACTCCAATCAGCCAATATCTGCTCGGCGACAGCAGAGCCGGTAAACTTAAAGTGATTCTCAATCAGGTCTTTGACTTCGCTTATGTCAGCTTGCACTTCCAGGCTTTCCAGTTCAACCATGCCCATATTGCATTTGTTTTTAAACTTAGAATTCTTGTCCCATATGTAAGCGATACCGCCACTCATGCCCGCTGCAAAATTCCGGCCTGTATCTCCAAGCACAACGACTCGACCCCCCGTCATGTATTCACAGCCGTGATCACCGATGCCTTCGACAACTGTTCGCGCGCCGCTGTTTCTCACACAAAAACGTTCTGCCGCAACACCTCTGAAGTAAGCGTCTCCACTGGTCGCCCCGTAAAGAACCACGTTGCCGACAAGAATATTATCTTCCGCGACAAAAGTACTGACTTTAGGTGGGTATACGATAACCTTCCCGCCCGACAGACCTTTACCGACAAAATCATTTGCATCGCCTTCAACTTCCAGCGTGATGCCTTTTGTGATGAACGCACCCAAGCTCTGGCCGGCTGATCCTGTCAGCTTAACGTGGACAGTGTCGTCAGCTAATCCACTGGCGCCGTGCGCTTTTGTGATTTCATGCGATAGCATGGTTCCCACAACGCGATTGACGTTAACTATCGGCAATTCAATATTGACTTTTTCTCGATTCAATATCGCGGGCTGAGCCTGTTTGATGATTTCATTGTCCAGCGCAAGGTCTAACGCGTGGTCTTGTGCTTGCGTGCAATAAGTTCCAACTGACTGATGCTTTTTCTGGGCAGGAGTCAGTATTGCGCTCAAATCAAGTCCATCTGCTTTCCAATGATTAATCGCTTTACTCATTTCTAAGGCATCGCTACGACCTACCATCTCATTGACAGTTTTAAAACCAAGTTCTGCCATAATGGCGCGGAGATCTTCGGCGACAAAGAAGAAGTAATTAACAACGTTTTCTGGTTTGCCCTTAAACTTCTTACGCAATTCGGGGTCTTGCGTCGCTATGCCAACAGGGCAGGTATTGAGGTGACACTTACGCATCATGATACAACCCAGAGTCACAAGGGGCGCAGTGGCGAAGCCGAATTCTTCCGCTCCAAGCAATGCGGCAATAGCGACATCCCGCCCGGTTTTTAATTGACCGTCAGTTTGGAGAACAACCCGTGAGCGTAAGTCATTCATGACTAGGGTTTGATGTGTCTCGGATATGCCGAGCTCCCAAGGCAGACCTGCATGTTTTATAGATGTGAGTGGTGATGCCCCGGTTCCACCATCGTGGCCGGCAATAACGAGGTGATCTGTTTTCGCCTTGGTAACACCTGCCGCAATTGTGCCAACGCCCATTTCAGACACGAGCTTCACCGAGATGCGTGCATGGCGGTTGGCATTTTTTAAATCGTGAATAAGCTGCGCCATATCTTCGATAGAATAGATATCGTGATGAGGTGGAGGACTTATTAATCCGACACCCGGTGTTGAATGTCTTAGCATCGCTATATAGTCGTCAACTTTGCCGCCGGGAAGTTCACCACCTTCGCCCGGTTTCGCCCCTTGCGAAATCTTGATCTGGATTTCATCAGCATTGGCAAGATAGTTAGACGTTACACCAAAGCGACCGGAAGCGACTTGCTTAATAGCCGATCGTTTTGAATCGCCGTTATCGAGTGGAGTGAAGCGCTTCGCGTCTTCACCACCTTCACCGGTATTGGACTTACCGCCAATACGATTCATTGCAATCGCCAGCGTTTCATGTGCCTCTGGAGAAATAGAGCCAAAGCTCATCGCGCCTGTGCAAAAGCGTTTTAGTATTTCTGTCGCAGGCTCAACCTCATCGATAGAGATAGGGCCGCCATTGGGCTTTTCTTTGAAGCTCATTAGGCCTCTTAAAGTTGATCCTCGTGTGGCTTCTTCGTCGGAGGCCTTTGCAAAGCGTTCGAAGGCGGCTTTGCTGTTATTTCGTGTGGCATCTTGTACCGACGATATAGTGGTCGGGTTCCACATGTGTTTTTCGCCTTCAGAGCGCCATTGAATATCACCAGGGTTCGGCAGTTCAGTGAGCTGTAAAGGGTTGCGCTTCTGGTAGGCCAAATTGTGCCGGCGAATCGACTCTTCAGCCAGTACCGCCAGACCAACGCCTTGCACTCGACTCGGGGTGCCAGAAAAACAGCGGTCGATAACTTCATCGGCTAAACCGACGGCTTCAAATATTTGCGCGCCCTTGTATGACTGCAAGGTAGAAATACCCATTTTAGCCATGACTTTTAACATACCTTTGGCAACACCTTTACGGTAAGCGGCGACAATTTTGTCATCGTCGTCGTATTTTTCGCCAGTGAGTAAATTATCGCGCTGCGCTTGCCACAGTGACTCAAAGGCCAGATAGGGGTTGATGGCATCGATTCCGTAACCGACTAACATGCAGAAATGATGTACTTCTCTCGCCTCTCCGCTTTCCAGGATAAGGCCGATTTTTGTTCGGTCTGAAGATTTAACTAAATGGTGATGTACTGCACCGGTGGCCAATAGCGCGCTGACTGGAACACGGGTTTCTGAAATATTGCGATCTGACAGAATAATCAAGCTGTCTTTATTGGCTACCGCCTCACTTGCCTCTTTGCAGATTCTGTCCAGGGCAGTTTTGAGCCCGTCTGTCCCTTCCGACAGGTCATACGTGATATCAATTAACTTAGATTTCCAACCTTTGTAATTAATATGACGCAACGCAGCCATTTCTTCGTTGCACATAATAGGATGAGGAATTCTGAGTCGGTGCGCATGTTGTTCGGTTGTTTCCAGCAAATTACCTTCGGGACCGATATAACATTCCAGCGACATAACCACTTCTTCGCGAATTGAATCGATAGCAGGGTTGGTCACTTGCGCAAACAGCTGTTTAAAGTAGTCGTAAATCATACGCGATTTATCGGATAGGCACGCCAGTGCGCTATCGTTGCCCATTGAGCCAACGGGGTCACGGAGTTCCGTCACAATCGGCAGTAACATGTACTGCATGGTTTCCATGGTGAAACCGAAAGCTTTCATTCGGTCGAGCAGGGTTTCCTGATTAAAACCGTGGGGTTCTTCGTTGGTGTGCAGATCGGAAAAATTGATCGCATTGTTTTTCAGCCAATCGCCGTACGGGCGTTGAGCTGCGAAGTCGCGTTTAAGTTCAGCGTCGTCGATTAAGCGCCCCTGTTCCGTATCTAATAGAAACATCATTCCCGGTTGCAAGCGGCCTTTTGCCTTTACGTTGGCCGGGTCTACCGGAATAACGCCTACTTCTGAAGCCATAATGACTTTGTCATCGTGGGTGATGTAGTAGCGACTGGGGCGCAAGCCATTTCGGTCGAGAACAGCGCCGATTAGATTTCCATCGGTAAACGCTATGGAAGCCGGTCCGTCCCAGGGCTCCATAATAGTGGAGTTGAATTCGTAGAAGTCTTTTTTCGCCTGCGACATTTCATCGTCATTTTGCCATGCTTCCGGAATCATTAGAGTCATGGCTTCCTGTAGCGTGCGACCACTCATCAGCATAAATTCTAGAACGTTGTCAAAACTACCCGAGTCAGAGCAATCTGGTTCTACCAGTGGAAAGAGCTTGTTGATCTCGCTGCCAAACAGAGGACTCTTTACGACGCCTTCGCGGGCGTGCATCCAGTTGATATTGCCTTTGCGAGTATTTATCTCACCGTTGTGGCTCATATATCGGTTGGGCTGCGCACGATCCCACGACGGGAAGGTATTGGTACTGAATCGTGAGTGAACCATCGCCAGATGCGAGCTATAGTCTTCATCGGAAAGATCAGAGTAAAAAGGCATTAACTGATCTGGAGTTAACATACCTTTATAAACGATAACATCGGGAGCCAGAGTGCATATATAGAACATCTGTGCCTGGGATAAACTATCATCGGTACGGTTTTCGCGAGTGCTTTGCTTTCGAATCACATAGAGCTTTCTCTCGAATGCCTTCTTGTCTATACCATCGGCGGCAGCAACAACCAGCTGTTCAATAATGGGCATAGCCGCTAATGCAGTAGGACCAACGTCAGCTTTAGTGGGCTCGACGGGAACTTTTCTCCAGCCGATTAGTGTCTGCCCTTCACTTTTTATGAACTGCGCCACCCGCGATTTGCATAGTGTTCTTTGCGCTTCATCTTGTGGAAGAAAAACGTTACCGATCGCATACTTTCCCTGCTCCGGTAATTCGGTATCAAATTCGGCTTTAACGACTTTTTGAAAGAAGCTATGGGGCATGCCAGTTAATATGCCGCAGCCGTCGCCTGTATTGGTTTCGCAGCCGCAGCCACCTCTGTGATCCATTCTTCTCAGCGCATGATCAGCTTCAATCACGATGTCGTGGCTTGGGCGGCCTTTCATATCAGCAACAAAACCTACGCCACAACTATCCTTCTCGTTGTCAGGGTTATACAGGCCCTGCGGCGCGGGATAGCCGAAATTAACCTCTGTGTTTGTATCTGACTTCATTGAGTAACTCTCCAACAATAATGGCACATAACAATAGCCAAATATGGGTGGCTAAGAAAAAAAGGGTACGAAGCATAAACTACTCAACTTTGTAAATCTACACTCGCTGACCGATCCCCGGCTTGCACCTGACTCGAAACGAAAGCGATGGTAGCGTTTAAATTGTTCAAGAGCATTTTTGACCTCGAAAAAACCCTAGAAAATTGCACTATTTTTGGTCGCTAGCAAATTTCTAGCTAGTCTCGACGAATTAGTAAAAATTATAAATATCAAGGGCTTGTGCGGGTTATTTGTGTTAGCTTCTACATCGCTTTTAGTAAAGGCGTGCCAAAATATTTGACTTTTTAAAAATGCAGGCGATTTGCGCTCAAAAAAATCAAATGAGTCGTTAAAAGAGGTGGTTCGGTGCAATTTTGCGTAAATTTCGTTCGTTAAGAGGCCTCTTTTAGTACAAATATTGTACGCCCAAAACTGTTTTTGCGTGAAAATTCCGGGGAAAACGTAAACTGAACTGTTTTCTGCAAAGGTTTCTATGTTTATTGGGTGTCGACGCAGAGCGTTGCAGCGGTTGGTTTAGACGCTTTATTTTACGAGTGGAGGCCGTTTTTTGCTATTAATACGCTGCGAGCAACGGGCTGCGCATCGGCACAAAAATGTAAAGGATCTGGATAATGAAGGCTGTTTATTGTACGAAACTGGGTTCCCATAAAGACCTGGAAGTTAGGGAGGTCGATAAACCGGGGTCGCCGGAGGCAGGCCAGGTGAAAGTAGAGCTTAAAGCACACGGCATTCAATTTAGTGATCTGGTCCGGATTGCAGGTGACTATCAGGTGCAGCCAGAACTGCCCTTTATTGTTGGTGGCGAGGGGGCCGGCATTATTACGGAACTCGGTCCGGGAGTGAGTGATTTTGCCATAGGCGACAGAGTATTAACTCAGGGCGGCTGCATCGAACAAATTAACGTCGCGGCGGAAACACTGACACAAATTCCGCGAGGCGCTGATCTGCATGCAGCGGCCTCATTTCGAAATAATTACGCGACGGCCTACTATGGCTTGCAGCGCGCGAATCTTCAGCCTGGAGAAACGCTGTTGGTGCATGGCGCTGCCGGCGGAGTGGGCCTCGCGGCGGTCGACATAGGCAAATTATACGGGGCCAGGGTTATAGGGACGTCCAGTAGTGACGAAAAACTGGCCATTGTCGGTAAAATGGGGGCGGATCATTTGATCAACTATAGCCAAGGTTTCCGCGAGCAAGTTAAAGAGCTTACCGGTGGGCTCGGTGCAGATGTCATCTATGACCCCGTCGGTGGCGATACTTTTGATGAATCCATGCGCTGTATTGCGCCTTTTGGGAGAATCTTGATCGTGGGGTTTACTAGCGGTCGTCCGGCATTGGCAAAAACAAATCACTTGTTGGTAAAAGATGCCTCGGTCATTGGTTATAACCTGGGTAACCTGCACCGCTACAATCCGGCACAGGGTGAAAAAAATATGCGCACCCTAATGGATTGGTTAAGCACCGAGCGCATTAAGCCCTATATCTCTCACAAATTGAAACTAGAACAGGTCATTGAAGCCTATCAGTTGTTAGTCGACAGAAAAGTGGTTGGAAAAGTCATTCTGACCTGATCTATCGGATTTTTACTGGTGTAAATACATGAAGAGCTTGATGTGAAGCTGCGTCGTTGTGGGTAGTGTCATGTTTACCAGGCTCAAGTAGGGAGTAAGTCGGAATCAAGTCTGGATTATATTCACTGCCATTGAGATTTTTGCATAGAGCAAGACTGACTTTTATTTTAAATATCAAAAAAGCGTAGCTAATAATAAATGGCATTGGCGATGTCTGCGCGGATGCTGAGGATAATTATGAACCGTAAAATTTCGATAAGTTTGATTTTTGTTTTTGTTGGAAGTCTTCTCGCTTCTTTAATACAGACAAACAATGGGAGCGTGAAAATTCAGGATGTACGCTTTGTTGGCAGTGCCGGTCAGTTGATGAGTGGGCTGTTGTATATTCCGAAAGATGCCACTGCTTCGTCCCCGCAACCAGCAGTTCTGGCGATTCACGGTTACATCAACAGCCGCGAGACTCAGTCTGCGTTTGCCATTGAACTTTCTCGCCGCGGGTTTGTAGTCTTAGCTCTGGATCAGACTGGTCATGGCTTTTCCGATCCTCCCGCGTTCGCCCATGGATTCGGCGGACCCGATGGATTGCGATATCTTCGCAGTTTGCCTTTTGTCGATAGAGATAGGGTCGCATTGGAGGGGCATTCTATGGGCGGGTGGGCCTCCTTGATGGCAGCTTCAGCACACCCTGACGGATACCAGGCAATAGTGCTGGAAGGTTCTTCAACCGGGACTTTAGGCACTGGAGAAGGAACGGCAGAATTTCCAAAAAATTTATTGTTAGTGTTTAGTCAATTCGACGAGTTTTCTTCCTTAATGTGGGGAGTGGACGTTCCCAAGGACATGGTAACAACAAAAAAATTGCAGAAGCTTTTTAACACAGGTGACGAAGTTATCGTTGAAAAAACCTATGGAAACATCGCCGACGGTTCTGCGAGAAGGCTGGCAATGCCCTCGGTCACTCACCCGGGAGATCATCATTCGCCCGTAGCGGTTGGGCATGCGGTAGAGTGGTTACAGACAATTTTGAAGCCGGAACAGCAACGAGCGAGCAGTGACCAGATTTGGCATTGGAAAGAGTTGGGAACTTTTATTGCGTTGTTAGGGCTTTGTTTTCTTATTATTCCCTTGTCCGAGCGCCTTTTGTTAAGCAATAGGTTTCAAACGTTGTCGTTAACAATGCCTGCTTTCAATGGCGCCGAAGGGAAAAGCTGGTATGTAGCTGCCCTGTTAACAATAGGCTTGCCCATTATTACGTTTTTTCCTTTTCAAACTTTAGGTGCCTTAGCGGTTCCGGCAAATGCCATCTGGGCTCAGGATATTACCAATGGCATCGTTATCTGGATGTTGGGAAATACACTAATCAGTTTGACGCTGTTTGGGCTGTGGGTGAAATTTGGTGGAGGAAACATAAAACAACTGAAACAATTGGGAGTGGGAAGCGGCAGAGAACTATTCGCGTCGGCGGGGTTTGCTGCGGCCGTGATCAGTGTGCTGTATATTTTGGTGGTACTCGTTGATTTCTTCTTTACATCGGATTTTCGGATCTGGGTCGTTGCCCTAAAAAGCATGTCTAAAGTGCACTTTTTCCAATTTTTATTTTACCTTCCAGCGTTCTGTGTTTTCTTTATTGCTATGGGCGCCAGTTTACACTCTCAGTTGCGTATAAAGAATCTATCTACAAGCATGGCTATGGTTGTGAATGCGGTTGTTCTGTCGATCGGTTTTGTACTATTGTTGTTGGTTCAGTATGTGCCCCTCTTAACGGGCGATACCTTGGCGATTGCGAGTCAACCGCTGTTAACTATAGTCGCCATTCAGTTCGCGCCGTTGATGGTATTGGTCGCTTGTATATCAACGTGGTTTTTTTACCGAACCGGCAGCGTTTATCCGGGCGGGTTCATTAATGGACTGTTTGTGTGCTGGTATGTTGTTGCCGGACAAGCCACCCAGGCGATACCGCTGATAGGTTAATATTTCATCAGCGAAGGTGGCGTTGCGGTCGGTTTTGACCGGAGCCTGGAAATCATGTGCAACGATTGAATTTCAATTATATAGGATTTGCCGTGGCGCTGATGTACGGGTGCTGACGGAAAAAATAGGAGTCAGTGGAATTGGAAAATATAACGATCAGTACAGCGGGCAACGAGCTGAAAAAGGAGTTATTGTCTATCGCACATACGGCGTTTGTCGCCGATCCATTTCTGCGGTGGATGATGCCGAATGCAAGCTCTTTTATCGAAAACTATGCAAAGATTACCTTTGCTATGGCTGGCAGAGCCTTCGAAAATAAAACGGCGTATTATGCGGAGGATTTTTCCGCTGTGGCTTTGTGGTTACCGCCGGGTATTTCCGCCGACGAAGACCTTTTAGTGTCGACACTTATGTCGGTAATTCCAGAGAGTATTATGGAAAATATGATACGTCTGGGCAGTGAGATCGAAAAATACCACCCTGAGAATTGCTGGTATCTTGCAGTATTGGGCGTTGATCCGATGATGCAGGGCCGGGGCCGGGGTGCTTCAATGCTTAAACATGTTCTTCAGCGATGCGACCAGGATGAATTACCAGCATATCTTGAATCGTCAAACCCCGCTAATATATCGTTGTACCAGCGCCATGGATTTGAAGTGATGGGAGAGATTAATGTTGGCAATCCGGTGCCACTGACTCCGATGATACGCGAGTCGCGTTAAGCACCAGAATTAAAAGAATGTGCGAGGAAATAAAAACAAAATACTAAAAAATAACATGGAAATAGTCGAGCCGTGACTTGGAAGAGGCACACGGCTTGTCTATGTGCAATAAGGTCGCTGTTACCCTAAATGCCGTGCTACCGTATGGCGAAGCAAAAGATTTCCCGCCGGCGCGGGGCGGCGGGTAATTTTTCGATCCGGTGAAGAGTCATGCAGTAACGAGCGATAGCAGAGTGTGTTCTAGCTGCTACCTGCGGACGACCTTCGCGATATCTACCTAGCCGCCCATTTGTGCGGCGAGTGCTTTCAGTATAGCCATATCTTCCTCAGTCGGTTTGTAACGTCCACCGCACCGAGCGTCAGTATTTTGTAGCAATTTGGTTATCTTCGGCGTTAATGGAATTGGATCGCAACCGTGACCCGTTTCGCAGATCATATCAAATTCAGGCGCAGCTTTTACATGACAGCCAAAGCAGTTACCTCCAAAGCGGTTAATGACATCGACAAAGCCCCGCTTGCCAATTTCTGTGCCTTGGGCCGAAACGTTTAATTCAAAAAACTCCCAGTCTTTGGTAGCGGCGTTGAAACCTTTAGGGTGTTTTACCATAACTTCTCCGGGTACAAGTTGTACCACGGAACCTGCTGGATACTCGCCCTTCTCAGCATTTGCAACCGCAACGGTTTCTGATAATTTCCCTTCGATTAAATTGTCGACATAAAATCCTCGCACCGGTTCCATATCTAATACGCAGTTAAAGTCGGAACTGGAAATGGTGAGTGTGTCATTATTCTCCGTGGACGCCATTGTTAGGCTGCTGATTAACATTAACACCAATGTATTGAGTATTTTCATGATTCTCTCTCTTATTAAAGTCATGGGGTAACGAGGATAAAGCAGTATAATTGCATAAAATATAATTGTGCGCAACCTAGTTTCAGAAATTACTACGACGTAGTGTACTAATCGAGAGAGTACTTCGCGAGTTCCTGCTAATTTTTGGACGAAAAAACCGACGAATAGGAAAGGTAAGTTAAGTGCGGCCTAAGCATAGTAAAAGTTCTGGTTAACGCCGCGAAAAATTTACTTATCCAAGCCGTCGAGAAACTGCTCACAGAGATTCTTAAGCTCACGCAATTGCGCCTCCGGCAAATCGACAGAGCAGGACAATTGTTCCGGGATATACTGCGCTTGTTCTTTCAAGGCAATACCCTTTTCGGTCAATGAAATGATTCGTACGCGCTCATCTTGTTCGCTGCGCCGGCGTTCGACAAATCCTTTGCTTTCGAGTCGTTTGAGAAGAGGGGTTAAGGTGCCCGAGTCCAGCCTTAGGCGTTGTCCTAATTCCTTAACGTTCAAGCTCAATTCCTCCCACAAGACCATCATTACGATGTATTGCAGATAGGTAATGTCGATTTTATCCAGCAAGGGCCGGTAGGCGCGAACGATGGCATTAGCTGCGCTATATAGTGGAAAGCAGACCTGATTTTCTATCAATAACTGCGGTGTAGTCGTGGCACTGTTCTTCATTTTTTGTCTGGCTTAAGCAATCTAATTGCGCACAACATACGTGCTTTTACCTCTTTAAGCAACAGCCGTTTTTGCTATTGCGCCGGTGAATCACTAAAGCAACGGGAGTTACATTTATCCTCGTAGCGAAAATTTGTATTCACAAACAATAGTGTTTGTCTGGAGTTTGGCTGCGGATCATGGTTTTTGGAATTATCTTCGACGTTTACTGAAATCAGATTTAGCTGGGCGGACGAGCTTTAATGGTACTGGTACCAGCTGGGCCTTGCGTCTTGCCTGTGACCAGTGACCGAGATCTGTCCGAAAAAGAAAACAGTGGACACATCGGACACTTTTCAATTTCATAAGTCATTGACTTAAAAGGGTTTAATGGTTGGCACGATACTTGAAATAGCAATTGAAACGAAATTAGAAAAAATCGAGCTGTGAACTAAAAATCCCTGTGCGGAAAAGGTCCACGATAAGACAGAATATTGACGAACTGAATCACGTTTTTTCCATCTTCGGTGTTGATGAAAAGTTGAGATTGGAACAAGGCGAGAGCGCGGATAAAAGATGATTAAAGATACTTCGAGGCAAGATAATATAAAGCAGAAAATGGGACTCTCTACTCAAGTAAAGAGGCGGTTTCCTCTGGTATTCTCATTGCTTGCGTTAAGTTTGCTTATCGCAGGATTTGCTTATCCTTCGATAGATCAGTGGAGAAATTCCTCTCTGTCGATAAACTCGGAGCGACTGCGATTCGCAACGGTCGAGCGAGGGCAGTTCGTCCGCGATATCTCCGTGCAGGGCCATATCGTTGCCGCGACCCGTCCCATGTTATTTTCTCCCGAGGATGGCAGAGTCACGCTGCGGGTTCGCTCTGGAGATCCAGTCTTTACTGGCGATGTCTTAGTCGAAGTAGACAGCCCCGGTCTGATTAACGAATTCCAGCGAGAGCAGAGTAAATTTCTTGAATTAACAACGGCACTGGCTCGGCAGGAAATTGAAACTCGGATGGAACAGCTCACACAGAAAGATACGGTAGCACTGAAAGAAATGGAACTCGTGGCAGCTAAGCGTGAATTGAGAAGAGCAGAAGTCGCGCACAAAAATAGCGCGATAGCTTTGCAAGATTATGAAAAGGCGGTCGATGACAAATTTCGTGCGGTCGCTGTCTTTAAGCATCACCTAGAAGAATCACTACTGAAGTCAGAACGCCTAAAACTGGAGCTGGATATTCTCAACCACGCCCTCGACAGGCAGAAGTTATTGGTTCAAGACCTCGAGCGAAAAGTTCAGGCTCTCACCATCCATTCTCCGGTTGACGGCGTTGTTGGCAACTTGGAAGTGGAGCAGAAATCGATTGTGTCACAGCATCAGGCTATTCTTTCCGTTGTCGATATGAGTGCGTATGAAATTGAAGCTCAGGTACCCGAGGCGTACGCTGACGATTTAGCGCAGGGTCTGTCAGTTGACATCGAATTTTCTGGAAAAAGAGTTGCGGGGGAGCTATCGGCAATCTCGCCGGAAATCGAAAAAGGTCAAGTTCGGTGTCGAATTCGCTTTGCCGACACGAAAGGTCTTTCCCTAAGGCAGAATCAACGTGTTAACGCTCGCATACTATTAGAATCGAGAGACAAGGTGTTAATGGTTGCGCGTGGTCCTTTCATACAAAGTAGTGGGGTAGGTTTTGTTTACATGGTTGAAGGTGGTGTCGCCGTGCGTTCTCCCGTCACCACAGGAGTGACCAGCGTTGGCAAGGTTGAAATATTATCAGGGTTGGTTGAAGGCCAGCAGATCGTCATCTCATCAAGCGACGTGTTTGAAAGCCATGAACGCGTATTACTACTAAATCAGTGAACAAACCGTCCAAACTTTAAGTTGGCGTCAGGAGATTACAATGTTATCGATGAAACATATATCCAAAGTATTTCAAGCAGACTTAATCGAAACTCACGCCTTAAGAGATTTCAATCTTGAGGTGAAGGATGGCGAGTTTGTCGCTGTAACCGGTCCCTCGGGATCTGGGAAAACTACATTTTTGAACATCGCTGGACTGTTGGATCCGTTTGAATCCGGCCGTTATGAACTGGATGGCGTTGATGTCAGTCATCTTAATGACGACGAGGCGTCGATGTTGCGAAATGAAAAAATTGGTTTCATTTTCCAATCTTTCAATCTAATTCCCGATCTCAATCTTTTTGATAATGTTGACGTGCCCCTGCGCTATCGCGGGTTCAAAGCCGCAGAAAGGAAAAGACGAATCGAACATGCTCTGGAAACAGTCGGCCTTTCCGGACGAATGAAGCACCTGCCGTCTCAATTGTCCGGTGGACAACAACAGCGTGTTGCTATAGCTAGAGCGTTAGCAGGAGAGCCCAAAATATTATTGGCCGATGAACCAACTGGTAATCTGGATTCGTTAATGGCAAGGCAAGTATTAGAATTACTTGAGTCGATCAACGAGGCTGGGTCTACCATTATTATGGTTACGCACGACGTCGATCTGGCACGGAGGGCTCGTCGTAATGTTCACGTTCTGGATGGAAGTGTGGATGATTTCACTGTGTACGATTTCGAGAAAGAATCTCACGGTTTTCCAACTGAAGATGAACGAACAACATTCGCTTGACACAAAAGATAGTTTTCTTGGTTTTGTACCGGTATATATTAAGGGCTCATTATGTTTACCTATTACGTCCGACTGGCGTGGCTTTCGTTTAAGAAAACCCCAGTACTTTCAAGTTTAATCGTTGGTGCCATTGGCATAGGTATCGGCGCTTGTATCAGCATCCTAACCGTTTATACACTTATGATACAAGATCCTGTGCCCGGATCGTCCGACAAAATATTCACTTACAAATTGGATAATCAACCGGAGCTAGAGGAAGATAGAAGCGGCGATAGCGCGTATGCGTTAGTCGGTTATCGCGATGCGACAAATATCTCAAAAAGCAACATTCCAGATGCGCACAGTTTGCACTATCAGACTGAGGCCGTCATTTTTCCGATGAATGAGGGGCCAAATCAGGGACAGGCACCTTTTAAAGACGAGCTCCGATTGGCCAGTTCGGGATTCTTTAAGGTGCATAAAACCCCCTTTTTGTACGGCAGCGCGTGGACCGAAAACGAAGAGGAATCGAGCCCCTTTCAGACTGTGTTGAGCAAGGTGCTTAATGAGCAACTATTTGGTGGTGTGAATAGTGTGGGTAAGAGTTTAAAAATCGGGTCAAACAGTTACAAGATTGTTGGCGTTATTGGCGAGTTCAACCCCATTCCGCGATATTTTGAAACTGATTCCGACGCCTTCTCGGTCATGGCGGGTGCCGTGATTCCTTTTTCGCTGACTGAACAATTGGAACTCCGAAAAAAGGGCGGGAATAGTCGGTGTTTTGAGGATCCTGCAGAGGATACTTTTCAATCGTTTCTTGAGACAGAGTGCAACTGGATTCATCACTGGGTAGCGATTGAGTCGGAAAGTGCCCGGCGAGACTTCAAAGATTTTCTTGATAACTATGCACTAGAGCAGCGACGCTATGGGCGGTTTATGGGCCCTTTTACACACGAACTGCATGATGTCATGTCCTGGCTTGAAGACCGTAAGGTTGTCAACCAGGACTACCGACTCCTCCTAAGCATCGCCTTTCTGTTTTTGATCGTTTGTTTGCTTAATTGCATCGGATTGATGCTCGCGAAATTTCTTGGAAAATCAGGAGAGATGAGTTTACGGCGAGCGGTTGGAGGGTCGAAAAAAATGATATTTAGACAGCATATAGTCGAGATCGCTTTTATTGGTTTACTCGGCGGTTTCGTCGGATTACTGGTTTCGCTAATCGGACTCTTTGGTATTAAATCTCTCTATCGAAACTATGAGCAGTTAGCACATATTAGCTGGGAGTTGACACTCCTTACGCTCGTTTTAGCCGTAGGCGCAACGGTGTTGGCGGGACTACTTCCAGCCTGGCGAGTGTGTCGTCTTCCTGTTTCACAATATCTTAAATCACAATAGATTGGCGGAGAAAAATATGAAATTCTTTCAGGATACCAGGCCAATTCTCAGTGCCATGTGGCGTAACAAAATCGGTGCAAGTTTGATTACATTGCAAATAGCAGTAACGCTGGCGGTGGTTGTCAATGCGCTGTTTATTATCAACGGCAGGATCGAAAAAATGTCCCGACCAATGGGCATAGATGTAGAAAATATATTTTCGATTCAGACAGTTGCCTTGTCAGAAGCCGTCAATAGGAAGAACTTTATTCAGGAAGATTTAAGACAGATTCGAAATATTGACAGCGTTCGAGACGCAATCCCAATATTGAGATACCTGCAGTCAGGTAGCGCTCGTGCCGAAACGTACCGTGCTACACCGCAGGGCAATCATGATGCAGAAATTCTAGCCAATATCAATTATACCGACGAACACGGGTTGCAGGCTCTCGGTGTAGAACTGCTGGAAGGCCGCTTTTTTCGCGCAGACGAAATCGAACATATTTCTATTGATTTCAACGGCGTACCGTCGAAAGTCGTCATCACGGAATCGTTAGGTCGAAAATTCTTCTCTGAAGGTAACATGGCCGGACGTACTATCTATTACGATGAGGCCGGTATTTCGATCGAGGTGATTGGCGTTATATCCGATGTTGCAGCAGCGTGGATGGCTCGAGACACCGCACAGCTGGCGGACACCAAATATAACTTCATGCTGCATCCGTATGTTATGTACAATGATGCGGTGAATTATCTGATTCGGACGCAGGATGGACAACTGGCTTCTACCATTCCCCAAGTGGAGGAAATACTGCTAAAATCTGATGCTAATCGGCTTATACGACTAATACAAACTCAAGCTGATGTCGTAAACAATTCCTTTTCCAAAGACTATGCAACGGTGATCGTTTTGACAACAGTTATGTTTTTAATGGTCTTAATAACAGGTTTGGGTATCGTTGGTCTCGCTTCATTCTCGGTAAAACAACGCACGCGCCAAATTGGAACGCGGCGGGCGTTAGGCGCGAGGAGAAAAGATATTCTTCGTTATTTTTTTGTCGAAAACCTATTGCTAACGACAATGGGTGTTGTGCTCGGTGCGATCTTTACATACCTGTTAAACTACGTGTTGTCGACGGCATTTGCTGGTGAAAGGCTGGACTCTCAATATTTACTCAGCGGGATCGTCGTTGTCTATTTTCTTGGATTGATTGCTGTTTTAGGGCCAGCAAAAAAAGCATCGGCTATTCCACCTGCCATTGCGACTCGAACGGTTTGATGAATAAAAAACTGGCAATATTGATAGGATGGGAGGCAAATTGAGTTTAATTCTTATTATTGACGATAACAAAGGCGTTTGCTCCGCTTTAGAAATATTGTTCTCTCTCTACGATTTGAAGGCGGTATCTGCGCATACTCCCGATGATGGTTTGGCAGTACTAGATACGAAAAACGTGTCTCTTGTCATTCAGGATATGAACTTTAGTGAAGACACGACATCGGGGAGAGAAGGCGTGGCTCTGTTCGGAGAAATTCGTCGATCATTCCCGGACTTACCGATTATTTTGTTAACGGCCTGGACCCATCTCGAGTCCGCTGTCGAATTGGTTAAACAGGGTGCCTCGGATTATCTAGCGAAACCGTGGGACGACGACAAACTCATTACTACTATTAGAAACCTTCTTGAACTAAGTAATGCAAAATCTGAACTGGAATCGAGGAACGAAGAGCAACAATTGCAGCGGGCAACATTGGATTCTTACGATCTCTGTGGTACGGTTTTTGAAAGTAGTGCTATGTTGCAAGTTTTGTTACTCGCCACGCAGGTCGCCGATTCTGATTTACCGGTACTGATCACCGGGCCAAACGGATCCGGGAAAGAAAAAATTGCTGAAATAATACATCGAAACTGCCATCGCAAAGGAGCAATGGTTAGTACAAATGCCGGTGCAATGCCGGCGGACCTTCTAGAAAGTGAATTGTTTGGATCGGTGTCTGGTGCTTTTACTGGCGCGAAAGATCGAGAGGGTCGGTTTTCAAAAGCGCATAAAGGGTCTCTTTTTTTGGATGAGATCGGAAATTTGCCTCTACAAGGCCAAGTGAAATTGTTGCGAGTTTTGCAAACAGGCGAGTTTGAGAAATTGGGTTCTAGTGAAACCAGTTCGGTAGATGTGCGGCTTATCTGTGCCACTAATAGCAATTTGCCAGAGGAAATTATTGCTCATAGGTTTCGAGAAGACTTATATTATAGAATTAATGTGATTGAAATAAAGGTGCCACCACTAAACCAGCGGCCCGCTGACATTATGCCTTTGGTGCGACACTTTTTAAAAGGAGCGTTAACTTTATCTGAACAAGCTGAGTGTGCACTAGTTGACTATCATTGGCCGGGAAACGTTAGGGAGCTGGAGAATTGTATTCAGCGCGCTAAACTGCTAAATCGCGATGGTGTTGTTTCTATAGCTGACCTAGGCTTGGTAGGTGAAGGCTTCGGGAAAGAAGTAGGGGCTGCCGGAAACATTGGCAGAGACATTAACAAAAATGACATGCTGGTCGCACTGCAAAATTACAATGGCGTTATCAGCCGGGCGGCAAAAAGCCTGGGTCTGTCTCGGCAATCTTTTTATCGTCGAATGGAAATCTACGGTCTAAAAAAGTGACAGCTTTAAAGAAACCCATTGCTCAAAATGTTCGAATGAGAACGGTAGAAAAGGAATAAGAAAATTTTCTCATTGCAAGGAAAAATATTTTTCTTTAACTTGGCGTTAGTCGTGGCAAGCTCGCTAATGGCTTTGCTTGCGTTGTACTATTTTCCTTTTTGGTGGGCTTATGTCTCGGTCCTGTTAATCATGGTGCCGTTCACTTTCTATTGCTCTTCTGTTTTTTCATCACCCATTGTTAATCTTATTCAAGCCTTAAGTGATTCTACCAGTAATATTAAGGATGAGGATTTTTCGATTACAATATCGTCCTCCAGACAGGATGAACTTGGAGAACTTGTTGCTCGTCATAATGAGGTCGGTCAGCTACTGCGAGCTCAGCGTCACAGTATAAATCAACGGGAATTGTTGTTGGACACTGTTCTGCAAAGTACGCCGGTTGCCATGTGGCTGTGTGATCACAGAGAGCGAATTGTCTACTCAAATATTGAAGCGCGCAGCTTGCTTGCCAGTGGAAAAGGTATCACTGGCCTCAATATGACGGAATTGTCAGGATCATTGAATGCTGACCTTGCCGAAGCGATACGGGTAAGGCAAGATGGATTAGTTTCTATTGAAACGTCTGCTGAAGTAGAAACCTTCTACACATCATCACGATTCTTTACCCTTAACGGACGCCAGCACCGTTTGTATCTTGTGCGAAGAATGACAAGAGAAATTAGCCGCCAGGAGGCACATACCTGGAAACGTGTAATCAGAGTCATTTCTCACGAACTAAATAATTCCCTGGCACCTATTTCTTCATTGGCACACTCGGGGAAAATAGCGATGGAAAAAATGAAGGCAAACTCAGCCAGTGACGAGAGTTGGACCCCGCTTGTGCATATATTGACTTCGATTGGCGAGAGGGCTAACCATTTAGCTGAGTTTATTGAAGGCTATGGAACCTTTGCCAGACTTCCGAGTCCGCGCATTAAGACATTCGATATGATGGATATGATGACCAACTTATCGCAGCAGCACAAGTTCACCCTAGAGGGAAGAAAGGAAAATTTTGATGTTCAGTTAGACCAATCCCAAATAGAACAGGTGTTAATTAATCTAGTCAAAAATGCCAGAGAGGCTGCGGGGGATGATGGCACTGTTGGATTGTCGGTAGAGCGTCGAAATGATTGTCTTGTCATCGTGATTTCTGACGATGGCCCGGGTATGTCTGATGAGATAATGCAGCAAGCCCTATTGCCTTTCTACTCAACGAAGCAAGGTGGCTCAGGTTTAGGTTTAGCTCTGTGTCGAGAAATAGTCGAAGCGCACAACGGTCGATTGTCGATTAGAAATGGCTTAACATCGGGCGTCGATGTCATTGTAAGTATTCCTCAGGATAGTGAATGACTCAGAATTGGTTTGCGGAACCCGTTCCTTTTTAGAATCATCTGCTTTCGGAACAATCCTTTTCGGAACGGCTCTTTCAAAAAATGCTTTCACGAAACACTGTTTTCCCGAAAACAAATTGTCGAAAGCCCGAGGGTTAAAATGACTACGTAATTTACGTAAGCACAGCAACGCTTATTAAGCTAGATCACGTCTACCGAGAAATATTTAGGTTCCACAGAATGTTTGTTTTACGACTTGATCTGTTTGCGGGGGTTTGGCGTATTCGCTACACCGTGAGTCATAGTGATAGGGGTGCTCTAATATGTCGACCAAGGTGTGAAATGGTTTTAGGTCAGACTGCTGAGTAGCAGAACTGATGACTTGTTCAACAAGATGGTTTCTCGCTATAAAAACAGGATTGACTGCTAGCATCGCTTTTGATATTTCTTGTGTTGTCGCCTCTTCTTCGTCAATTCGTTCATGCCATTGACTTATCCAGGTTGAAAATGCCGTAGGTAGTTCGAAAATCTCACGGATGCTTTGTTGCGGCCGTAGGGATTGGTCATCGTGGGAACTGGCCAACTCAGATAGTCGTCGAAAGGTGAGCGTAAAATCGGTTCTTTCCTCAGTCATGAGTTCTAACAGATTTTTGATCAAGGCTTCGTCGCCATCGAGAATTTTGGTCAGCCCCAATTTCTCCCGCATAATTCGGTGATAGGCATTGTTGAAGAGTGTTGGGAACGCATCGATTGATTCCTGAGCAAGAGCTATAGCCGTGGTTTCATCGTTATTGAGAAGCGGAATAAGCGATTGAGCCAAGCCGACTAAATTCCAATGGGCAATTCCGGGTTGATTTTTGTAGGCGTAACGTCCGGCCCGATCTATAGAACTAAATACTTTATCAGGATCAAAGTCATCCATAAAAGCACAGGGACCATAATCGATTGTTTCCCCGCTTAACAACATGTTGTCGGTGTTCATCACGCCATGGATAAATCCGACCGACTGCCAGCTGGCGATAAGATCAACTTGTGCCTTAATGACGCGATCGAGTAAATCTTTGTAAGGGTTTTCTGCTGCTAGAGACTGGGGATAGTGTCGTTGGATAACATGGTCGGCCAGTTGCCGGGTTGCTTCTATATCTCCCTGGGCGGTGAAATATTGGAAAGTACCAAATCGAATATGGCTTTTACCGACCCGCATTAATACCGCTCCGGGTAAAGCGCTGTCTCGGAAAACGTCTTCGCCACTAGTCACTGCCGCCAAAACTCGTGTGCTAGCGATGCCCAGATTCGCCATCGCGTCGCTCACTATATATTCTCGTAGAACGGGGCCGAGCGGTGCACGGCCGTCCCCACCGCGCGAGTAAGGCGTTGGACCTGAGCCTTTTAACTGGATGTCATACCGGTCTCCATTGCCCGCGAGCGTTTCACCGAGCAGCACGGCTCGACCATCGCCGAGCTGGGGGTTCCACTGGCCAAACTGGTAGCCGGCATAAACTGCCGCCAGAGGAATAGCACCGTTGGGGATTTGATTACCGGCAACAACCGCTACGCCTTCATTCGATTCAAGCCACTCGGGATCGATTCCCAGCTGTTGCGCAAGCTGGTGGTTGACCCGAATCAACTTGGGACTTGAAACCGGTGTAGGGAGTTGATGGCTGTAAAATACGCCTGACAACTGTGCGTAACTATTGTCAAAAGTTATAGGGTCTAATGAATTCATTTCGCGGCGTCTACTAGCTAGTGGCCGACAAGTCAGGCCTGAGAATTAAAGGACTCGATCATTTTACTATGAACGCAGTTTACTGCAATAGCGAGCTGATCCTGTACTTCAATGGCAGATGAGTCGAATTTAGATCGGTGATTTAGAAATGATGGGCTTAGCAAAATGGAGAGCGATAACCCCCGAAGACGTTATCGTTCTCCATTAATGATGAGTCGTTACGCTGCGGATCTTTGCTCTTCGGCGGCAGGTTTAGCTGCCTGGCCCGCTGGGTTATCGAATATAAGAGTCCCGTCTTCGATAGGCGCTTTTCTGATGGTCTTTTTATCTAGTGTGTAATTTTGAGTGTTTCGCCAAGGGTCGATATCACCTTGTTTGGGGAACAAATGCATCATTCTTTGCATGTACCCGGCGGTAAAATCATCGACCCAAGGCTTTGTTTTCATATTTTTGTCTTCATCGCGCAGACGAGGCGTACACTGCCTCATACCTGTTTCATCCATGCGTTTTATCATCCGACAAACGAATTCGGCATTGATGTCGGCCCTCAGTGTCCAGGAGGCATTGATATAACCAAAGGTTTGGATGAGATTAGGTACATCGGAATACATCATTCCCTTATAAGACAAAGTATCGGGAAAATCGATAGGCTTGCCGTCGATGCTAAAGCTTGCGCCGCCCAGAACTTTCATGTTCAGGCCGGTTGCGGTAACGATTATGTCGGCCTCTAACAATTCACCACTAGCCAGCTTAATACCGCTCTCGGTGAAACAATCGATGATCTCGGTAACGACTTTGGCCTTGCCTGAGTTAATTGCGTTAAACAGATCCGAATCGGGCACGAGGCAGAGGCGTTGATCCCATGGGTTGTAGCGAGGTGTAAAGTGAGTGTCGACGTCATAGTCTGGACCTAGTTGTTCACGGACCAAATCGAGTATGAATTTCTTAACCTTCTCCGGTTGTTTACGTGTGCGTTCGTACATTATCCGGGTCATCTGTACATTCTTGAACCGCGTTAACGCATAGGCAATTTTTTCCGGTAATATTTTCCTGAGCGCATTGGCCAATTTGTCCTGCGCTGGTCGCGACACCACATAGGTTGGTGAGCGCTGTAACATCGTAATACTGGCAGCCTTATCGGCCATCGCGGGGACAAGAGTCATTGCGGTCGCACCACTGCCAATAACCACAACTTTTTTACCGGTATAATCTAAGTCCTCGGGCCAGAACTGTGGATGAACAGTCGTGCCTTTAAAATCATCAAAACCTTTAAAATCAGGTGTAAAACCTTCGTCATAATTATAATAACCACTGTTCATGTAGAGTAAATTACAGGTGAATTGGATAGTTTCACCATCAGTTCCGGCAGCGGCGGTAACAGTCCAGCGTGCCTCTTCTGTCGACCAAGAAGCGTCTTTGACGAAATGTTTAAAATGAATATGTTCGGTAATCGCGTTTTCATCGGCGGTCTCAATCACATAATCGCGGATGGAGGGCCCATCGGCAATGGCTTTGGCGGCAAGCCAGGGCTTAAAGCTGTAGCCCAAAGTATGCATGTCGCTATCGGACCGAATTCCCGGATAGCGAAATAAATCCCAGGTGCCACCGATCGCATCGCGACCTTCCAGGATGGCATACGTTTTCTCGGGACATTTGTCCTGTAAGTGGTAAGCGGCGCCAATACCGGAGAGGCCCGCACCGACAATTATCACATCAAAATGAGTCATTTTTTCCTCAATATCGTTATCAATTGCTACTGTTGTTCAGAATTTGTGCAACGCAGAATAAGTAGATTTTATGACTATTACAAGGTCTAACTTCTTTCTTGCTTTTTGTTAATGTTAAGGTCGATAGCGCAAAATTTTGTGCCGTGATAGAAATTTGGTAATTGATTATGGGTTGGAATTTATCGCTGATAAGGTATTGGCCAACCTTATTTCCCAAGAAGACCGAGATGCACTATATATTTAAGGTTGTCGGGATCGGTTATACTATTCATGATTGTGCATATCAAACAGCGGGTTCATCAATGAGTGTCATTCGAGACAGAGTTAAAAATAATTTCCCGATGGTGCTTCTTACCCTGTTAAGTATTGTTCAGGCCTTGGCCTTTGAGCTTCTATGGGATGAAATACACCAACGTCCTGATCTCTATCAATGGAGTTGGGAGGCGGTGTCCGGTTGGATGCGAGTCATCACTGTATTTCTCGGGATTGTTGTGATTTGGCATAGTTATGCCAGCAACTCAATGCGCTTTCGTTGGGTACCTTCAATGGTCGATACCTTATTCCCATTTTGCGTGGGCATTGTGCAATTTAGCATGATCGATAGATTGGGCCCCGAATATGTATCGCAGTGGCTATTTTTGCTGGCAGTTCTTTTTGCGGTGATGAATTGGGTTAGCCAGAATGATATGGTACGAGCGCGCCTTGAGGTTGAAAATTCTGAATTTTTCGAAAAACGCGGAAGAGCCACCCTTAAAGACGTTCTCCCGGTCATGCTGATTGTCACGAGTCTTTGCTTGATGAGCTTTTTGGTCTGGATGACAGGCAGTAATCCTTGGGTAACGGGAATCGCGTCGTTTATAGCAATGTTTGTCATCGTCGTGCAAATGGTGATTGCCGATGGGTTCTGGAAATGGTCATTGTCCTTAGATAATGTCCAGGAAAATAAATCGAGTATTGTGCCCAATATGGAACATGATACAGGCGAGAAACGTAGTTGAGACAAAGCGCAGGAACAGGAAAGCATTAGCTGATAGCGGCTTGTCTAATAGACGCTATGCTGACCTATTTTACCGGCTTCTCGTCATTTCCAGATAACCACGGCCGACTAACTTCTGTGACTCGGCGTCGAAAATAGCAACCGCACCCTCCCAATACTTCACGGCGAGGTCCATATATTGATCATCCATAACCGCTTCAACAACCCAACTTTTGTTTTGCGCGGCGTAGTCTATTTGCCAGCGAGTTGGGTAACGTTTGCCATCCTGACTTTGCCATTCTTCGAGAATGTTTAGTTTGATGTCTGTTGGCTTGATGGCGAGGCTGTTGCCGATATCGTCAACCCACTTTCCCTGGCTATTGATATCGGCCCGCCCTTTGAGGTCGAGCAATTGGTAGTACATTAAGTCTTCACCACTGTCGAGCTGCAGAGAAAACCAGTTCCAGCCACTCTGGTTTTTATCGAGTGCACTGGTACTCCATTCGCGGTCAAACCAACTGGAACCATTGACGTCTATCGTGTTGCCATTAAGTCGTATAATTCCCTTTGTGGCCATGCGGGTATATGAATAGTAATAGGAGGCGTTGCCTGGAACTGCGCTTTTTTGACTAAGGCCCTGATCTCCTTGTAGAACGTGGCCTTTGGTCGGTTTAAGTTCTAAGGCCAAATCGAAGTCCTTTGTTTTTACCTGGAGTTGCCAGGGAAAATCGTTTGAAACACTTCCTAGTGTCCAGTCTTCCAGCCATATCTTTATGGGATTAGTTTTAGCACCAGCAAGGCCCGGATTAGCTCTAGAAAAACGTTGCTTGTGGTAGTGAACTTGTCCGTTTATGTCGGTGACAGCAGCATGAGCCATCCAAATGTCGTTCACTGCCCAGTTTGACTGCCGTTCCGTGATTTGAGTTTGCAGAGCTAATACTGGAACAATAGCCGTGCGGAAGAACGTTACCTGATAACCGAAGACTCTGTCCTCTCCATCGGACACATTGCCCGTTAAATACCACCATTCATTTCGAAAGGTTTCATGAGCAGCATGGTCTTGCGGGAAATGGAATTCTCTCTCTTTCAATGCCCTTTCAAAACCATGGGTATTTTGTCCACCGAGAATATCGCTAAGATCGAGACCTATCGCAGTCGCAGGCTTCTTTTGACATCCAGCTAGCGCCATCAGGCTGAGCAGAAGCCAAAAAACGGCTGTAATCTTACTGTTTACCCTGACGGTGCTTGATAATACAGGAAAGTGACAAATCACTATCATTCCTCTCGTAAGGCTTGAGCGGGAGAAATAGTCGAAGCTTTTAGAGCGGGGTAAACACCCGCTAGCGCAGCTGCAAATATCGCCAACAATAAGGCTTCAATCAAGACAGTGTTGGGTACCTGGTGCAGCATGCTCCACCCGAATGATCGTCGGTTAATGACTTCGATGAGAATATTTGCCATTACCAACCCCAGTGGAATCGACATCAGCCCGGCTAACACGCCCATCAAGCTGGTTTGTCCGAAAATCATTAGACTGATTTGTTTTGGGGTCATCCCGGTGGCGCGCAAAATAGCGAACTCCCGTGTTCTTTCCAACTGGAGTGCCATTAACGCGCTTAATACACCTACAAATGCGACGACGATAGCCAGTATTCTCAATACGCGGGTTATTTCAAAGGTTCGATCAAAAACAGCGATTGCCACTTCTCGTATTTCTCGGTTTGAGATAACTCGAATCTGTTCGCCTTCATCTTGTAGCACCATCTTAACCGTTTTAAGGAGCTCCGCCTGATTTGTGTTAGCAGCACGGTATATCGACAGGGTTGAAATCCGGTCGTCATTCCACCATTGTTGGTAGGCGCTCCTATGCAGGGCGATCATACCGGTGCTGCTCGTGAAATCATAATAGACACCCAGAATAGCAAGAGACTTTGTTCCCTCATTCGTCACAACGCTTATGTTATCGCCGGGGGCGAGTTGCTGGTGATAGGCCAGAGGTTCAGAAATCATGATACCTTTACCCTGATCAAATAGTGCTAAAGCGTCGTCAATACTATGCTTGAGGGGTAGGGATGCTGTGCCCTTAATTGGCGTGGTAGCAATGGTTCGAATGGGTCCAAACTCGGTTTCTATCGTAGTGACTCGGCTGGAAGATACCGCAGAGACTCCGGGTATCGCCTCAAGTCGAACAACAAGGGGCTGCGTTAACCCGGTACCGCTTCTATCGGCCGTTGAAATATAAATATCGGCGCTCAGGTATTGGCCGAGCCAGACGTTAACGGTTTCTCGGAAACTACTGACCATCACACCCACACCCACCGTGACAGATACTGCCACAGTCAGTGCTGCTACGGCCATACCGGTGCGACTCATTCCCGCTGAAATGTCGCGTATCGCAATACGTGCGGTACTATTTAGCCAGGGAGAAAATAGTTGCAATAAAGATCGCGTTGCTAATATGAGAAATACCGGGACCAGCAAGCAAAAGCCCAATACGATAAATGTTAGAGCCACAAAACCCTCAATCAGCGTCCCGTGGGTTGGTGATAGGATAAGAAAACCAATAGTGAGCATAATGATGGCACAGACCGTAAGCTTAGGTAATCGATGTTGCCAACGGCGCTCGAGAACAGATCTCTGCATAACACTGATTGGCTGATTGCGGCTGGCTTCCCATGCCGGTAACGAACAAGCTGCCAAAGACATGCCCAAGCCAACGACAAAACCCTTTATCAGTGAAATGGGGTCAATAATAAAAGCTGTCACGTGTAAGTTGAAAAACAAGTCATTCACTGTGCGGGTGACCAGCTGTACCAGTACTTGCCCTAGTAGCAAGCCCAATAACAATCCAGCTAAGCTTGCGATGGTCGCCAGGACGAGTGATTCTCTGATAACTAAAAAAAACACTTCTTTGCGAGTGACACCAAGCGCTCGGTAGATGCCGAGAGTATTACGTCTCTGTAAAACGGACAGGGTCACGGTGTTGTAGATGAGCAAGGTCGCGACCAGAAGAGCCAGCAGGCTCATTGCGGTTAAATTGATATGAAAAGCTTCACTCATCTGGCGCAAATTATCGTTGCGCGATTCGCTCTCAACCAGGCTAAGCCCTGGCGGTAACCATGTGCGAATAGATGCACTAGTCGTTTGATCCAATATAAGATCGATTCGGTCCAGATACCCGAAACGATTTAGCAAACGTTGGGCGACGGCGATGTCGGCAAACAATAAACCGTCGGTTGCGGCGGGGTTGTCGGAGGGGAAAGTTGCCGCGAGTTTAACCGGAATTACTTCGCCGCCTCTTTTCAAATTGAAGACATCCGACCTTTTTAAATTTAGACGCGCCGCAGCACGCTCTGACAACATGACAGAATCGCCGCTTGAAAAGGCACTACCAAGGCCCTGGTATTGCAGTCCAGCGGTATGTCTGCCGACGTTTGCTTCGCTGATGGGATCAACACCCAATAAGGAAAATGGTTCTCCGCGAATAATGACCTGCCCAGTTACCATCGGTAGGCTCGATCTGATCGCTAAATCCGTTCTTAATTTCGTATATATTTTTTCCGGAATACCTGTAGGTCCACCGATAATTTGGTGAGTTGTCGGGCCTGCAATAGATTCGAGTGACAGGGAAAAGGCGCGCCGAGCGCTACTGTTGGCAAGGTCAACACCGACCACCATCGTAACGCCCAGCATCACCCCAATAACGGTCAACCAACTTTGCCACCGATGACGATTCATAAAGCGCAAACTACTGAGCGTTAGCAACTTGTTTACCGTGAACAGATTACCAGGCAAAGTGACCCTCCCGCTCAATTAGCAACCCATCTTCGAGTGTTAATATGCGGTCGGCGGTTTTCGCGACGGCCAGACTGTGGGTGACAAGGAATAAAGTTCCGCCACTTTCTACCATCAGCTGCTGAAGTAACGTTAGAATCTTTTGTCCGGATTCGGCGTCCAGATTGCCCGTCAGCTCATCCGCCAATACGAGCTTTGGTGAGTGGACCAGCGCTCGAGCAATGGCGACACGTTGCTGCTCACCCCCGGACATTTGATCGGGAAGCTTGTTTTTTTGATTCTCGAGCCCGACCGCACGGATAAGGTGATCAGTTTTCTCTCTTGTTTGCGTCGGGGTATAACCGTTTAATTCCAAAACAAGGGCAACGTTTTCGGATGCTGTTAGGGTCGGAATCAAATTGAAAAACTGATAAATAAAACCGATGTGTCGGCGTCTGAATAGAGTGCGCTCGTGTTCAGATAAGGCAGTGAGATCGATGCCATCGACAACGACGACACCCGTATCGGCTTGATCAATACCGCTTATTACGTTCAGTAGTGTGGACTTGCCTGAACCACTACGACCGAGTAAGGCAATTGTCTCGCCTTTATTTATACTAAGGGAAACTCCGAGTAAAACTGATTGGCTGGCGTCACCTTCCCCGAAATTTCGATGCAGGTTTGAAACCTGCACAAATTCATTTTCCACAAATTGTTTCCCGTTCCCGTCAACTTGACTATGAATTGGAATAACGCAATTAAAATTGCGTTTAATCCGACTAAGCTCGATCAGTATAGGCGGATTAAGTGGCAATGCGAAAAAAAGGTCGAGATCTGTTGATTGACGGGATATTGGCTGGCTCAATATTAGCCGATCTAGTATCGATCGGTATTGCTATTGTGTATCACCACGATGGGTTTCTCTTGTGTTACACGTAGGACAATAGTCCGATGAACCGTAGACTTCGCCCTCTCCTCTCTACCCCGATTATCTATCAGGATTTAGAAAAAGGGCTCGAAAGCAACCCTAAAATTTTGGGGTAGTTGACCGGCGCTAATCTTCCGACCAGAGCAAGAAAGTGGGCGTCCTTGCCAACTAAAATTCTGGCTTTATTCTTCTTTACGCCATTGAGAATGAGCAGTGCGGCTTCCTCGGATGTTAAACCCGCCATTTCCTGAAACGTTTCCATCAATTCCTCTTTGGTTGGGCTCTCGTTATCTTTGGTCGTGTATCTGGAGGTACTGACGATATTGGTCTTCACTCCCCCAGGATGGACACAGCTAACGCCAATATGAGTATCGTTGAGTTCCTGGCGCAGCGATTCGGTGTAACCTCTGACAGCAAATTTTGACGCGTTATAAGCCGATTGGGAGGGGAACGACAGAATGCCAAAAATGCTGGACGTATTGATAATATGGGCTTGGTCAGCTTGTTGAAGATAAGGTAAGAAGGCCTTCGTGCCATGGATCACCCCCCAAAAATTGATATTCATAAGCCACTCGAAATCCTCGTAACTCATATGTTCCGCTGAATCTGTCACCGATACGCCAGCGTTATTGAAGACTAGATTGATTTGGCCGAAAGTCTCAAAAGTATCTTTTGCATATCGTTCTACGGCCGATCGGTCGGCAATATCGAGGCATTCAGCACTCACTTTGACATTATATTCCCCTAGTATCGCGGCGGTTTCCAAAAGCGTTTTCTCGACAACGTCTGATATGGCAACAGCACAATTTTGTTTCGCCAGTTCTATTGCTAGCGCGCGGCCCATGCCAGAGCCAGCGCCAGTGATTACCGCAACTTGTTGACTAAATGATTTCATGTCTATTATCCGAATGAGTCGATTGTTGATTGAGTATACTATTGAATGAATTATCGCTGCTGTTTGTCAGCCAGCTCGGCAGTGAAATCTATGTTCCACAACTTTTCAAGTTACAACTTTGTCATGCATTTTAGGCAAGGGAGTAGATTTCATGTGTCACGCTGATTTATGGCGCGTAACGTTCTCGTGGCACTTGTTAGCGTCGGCGGAATATTTTGTGACGGAACTACACTGAAAGTGCGACGAGTGTCGAGCCGAACTGGGTTGTTAGGCAGTTGCGGATAATTAAATACTGCTGCGGTTATTATTGGCTGCAATGAAAAGCCGCGGTCGCCTTCCTTTGAGCCTGAGTTCAAATAAACTGGGTAGTATCCGGAGTTTTCGCTGAGATCCGTTAATTTCAGAACAGTTTCTTTAGGGCGTTCACTTGCTATATAGTTACTTTGTTCTAACTTCCACGGTTTTAATTCCATGGTTCAAATTCGAAGGTTGTCGTTCAGTTAATGTAGATTTTTTGTATCGACAAATTTTTTCATTGCCCTGTTCAAATGAATGAGAACAGGGACTAATTACGGCTAATAAAAAACAAAGTTGAGGAAAAATTGAAAAAAATCGCAGTGATCAGTTTGTCTGTTTTTCTTGCTTGCTTTATCGCGGTAATAGCAACGCTAAAACTTGTTCCGTCTTTCGGTGGGGAAATGCTGGGGGAACGCCTGGATAGAATTGTCAGTTCCGAGCATTATTTTGACGGTGCCTTTTTTAACGAAGAACGGCAAAGCTCACAAAAAATGACTTGGGACTTTGTTCATGAACAGTTTTTTGGTGAGCAAATACGAGTGCCGCCGGCACCATTACCTGTGATACCCATCGGGGTAGATATGCTGGCGAATCAGCCAGAAAGCGGGTTGCGGGTTATCTGGATCGGTCACGCAGGGACACTGATAGAAATCGATGGGGTTCGTCTTCTTATCGACCCGGTTTTTTCAGATTATGCTTCACCCTTTCAATTTATTGGCCCCAAGCGATTCCATGCAGCTCCTATTGCATTACAGGATCTGCAGGGCATTCATGCCGTTGTGATTTCTCACGATCACTACGACCATTTGGATATGGATACGGTTGTGCATTTAGCCAGTCAAGGTACCCAGTTTTTTGTACCTTTGGGAATTGGTGCGCATTTGCAGCGGTGGCATATACCCGCCGCGCAAATCAATGAACTTGAGTGGTGGCAAGAAAAGTCGTTCAGGAATTTGACGATTGTCAGCACACCTAACCGTCACTATTCAGGGCGTGGGCTATCTGACTACAAGGCGACTCTGTGGTCATCATGGTCGATTCTAGGTCCGCAGCATCGCGTTTTTTACAGTGGCGATACTGGTTACTCCAAATTATTCAGTCATATTGGCGAGAAGTTTGGGCCTTTTGATTTGGACATTCTCAAAATTGGGTCCTATGGACCTACGCAAAGTTGGATTGACATACATATGACGCCAGAAGACGCCGTGAAGGTGCACCTGGATCTTAAGGGGAAACGACTGTTGCCCGTTCATTGGGCGACTTTTAATTTAGGCTTGCACGATTGGGATGAGCCTATAAAAAGAGCACTCGATGCGGCTAATGCGGAAGGTGTAGATATTGTCACGCCTCGAATTGGAGAGGTCGTTACAGTGGGCCAACCCTTCGATTCGACTAAATGGTGGGAAGCGATAAAATAGTGAAGTGTTTATACTTTCTGCTTTAAGGAACATTACCCAAACGCTTTGTAAATCTTATGTTTGGCTACGATGTCCCTCCGACTAGAGAGGGGCATCTAAAAAGAAAAGCATCGAAATTCTGAGCAACGGCTTACTCGTAACAGCCAGCTCAGGCTACTCTGGACTCCGGAAATAGGCGTAGAAAATTTTCACTAAAGAAATTTTCATTAACCTGTTTACTTTCTCTTTCCAGTGTTTTGGTAAATTTACCAATGGGATCCCGACCGCCTTCCACGTGAGGGTAGTCACTGGAAAAAAGGTACAAATCTTCATTTGACTGACTAATTAAGTTGGCCACATCTTCATGTGGAAAAGGAGTGAACCCCATCTGCTCGGTCAATTGCTGGGAGGGGGTTCGTTCAAAGCGTACCGATTCATCAACCCGTCCGTAAATTTTCGCGACCCAATCCAGACGCTTTAACAGCTCGGGTACCCAGCCGGCTCCCAGTTCGACCGCTGCGCCGCGTAATTTGGGATTGCGATCGAAAACGCCGTCCATTAATAACATGCTGATAAACGTTTCCGGTGTCTGGTGCATGACGGTAGCGTCTTTCGTCCGCACGTTTTCACCGCCACCCATCCAATCCTTGACCGCGGCTCGACCGTTATTGCTCCACGCTTTTAAGGCCTGCAATGGTGAACCGCCGACGTGTAGTAAAAACGGAGTACCGGTCTGTGCGAGTAAATTCCAGAACGGTTCCAGATCGACATGTCCCGGGGAAATGTCGAACGGTGCACGATGAGGTACCCATATTGATTCCAACCCCGCGTCGAGCGCAAACTCCAATTCAGTCATTGCGCGCGAAGGATCATCCAACGGTACGATGCCAACACCCATCAGTCGGTCGTCGTCACCACAAAAATCGCTCATGTGACGATTGTGAGCACGGGTTGCACCGTAGCGTAATTCCAGTGATTTTTTTGAGCTGGGATGAAAAGGAAATGCGACACTATGGGTCGCGAATACGAGTTGTTTTTTAAAACCCAACATGTCTAGAGCGGTCTTGCGGTCGTCTTTATCGAAGGCACCCAGTGCTTGAATTTCCTTTGACTCGGCAATGAGATCATCGCCCAATGCGATCATTTTTTCTTTGTGTTCCGCGCTGTGTTGACCGCCCTGATTCATTATAACCGCAACTTCTTCGTCACTGACCAGAGAGGCGCTGTAACTAACCTCCGGTACTTCATCGCGAATTTTTGGATCGGCATAAGCCTTTAGAAAATCCGGTTTTTCCATAATGTGGCTGTCGGCGTCGTAAAAAGCGCGAGAGTCTGGTGCGTAAGTCATTTAGTTTCTCCCAAGATTCAATTATTAATATTTTTGTTGTCGAGCATGTTGGATGTTGTTTTGAATGGTGAAAAAGTAACACGCTGGGAATAATAAAACAAAGCCTCATTGGCGAATGCTACCGAATCGATATCGAATTCAAAAAATCAAACGTCGGCAATCAATCCCGTGGATAAGTGTTCCAAACGAAACTATCTGATTACCTGGTCGCCCTTCTTGTTACCGGCACGGAGCTCGCGGCTCTTTACGTTCCTGCCCTCGAACACTGCCGAAATGGTTGCGACTTTCTTAACCCCGGTCTAAGGCTAGTAACGCCGGAATTGATTCCATTTCGGTATACAGAGACAAGTCTTCTTCTCGTCGGTCGATGGCGACGACCGACATACGATCGGCCAGCTCGTTGCCCTCTATCCCGATATGAGCTTTTATATGTTTTACTTGAATTTTTTCGGCAATCTCCAAAAAGAGAGAATGTGCTGACTGGATGATTTCGAGATTCTTAATCTCACCTCCTTTTTTTGTCCAACCTTTGGTCTTCCATGAAAATGCCCACTTGGTTACGCAGTCGATTGAGTATTTTGAGTCGCAATGTATTGTTACACTCTTGTCTTTAAGCACTTCTTCTTTGGCAATCAGGAGCGAATGAAAAAGGCCCAGTAATTCGGCCGTATTGTTTGTCCCCGCTGGATTATAGAGTCCATACCACAGCTGTTGTAGTTCCTTGTCGTGGTAAACCGCGATTCCCGTCCCGCTCTTACCCGGGTTTGGATCACAGGCACCGTCGCAGAAAATAACAACGTCGGCATCAAAAATATTCGCGCTACTCGCAGTTTTTACTGTGCCTTTTTTCTGACTTGATGTCGAAGGTTTTCTGACTACTGTTGTTGCTTTTGTACTGCCTCCTGCATAAGCTTGCGTTGCCGTTTCTTGTGAGGGAAATGATTTATATTTTGCATTGGGGAATCCTTTTACCTGTCGCTCCGCCTCACTCCAAGTTGTATATATTCCGGGCTGTCTGCCGATCCATATTACGTAATATTTTTTCGCTGCCATACTTAATTCCTGTTAACCGTTGTAGATACCCAAAATTGCAGGAAGATACAACAGGTCGCTCTTTGTTTGCGAGACTGTATAGATGTATCGGACACAGGGGCTTAACACCCTAGCGGTAAGGTCTATTGAATTTTGGATTTTCGTTGCGGTAGGACGGTAATGCAGATGACGGTGATTCGCAAGGGGCGCAGAGAAATGATTTATCTGAACAAACCGATTGGCCTCATACCGATGAAAGGGCTAAAGGCTCACGACTTGGAGATTTGCATTAAGTGGACTAAAAATCGATATAAATCGCTTCGTATGGTTGAATTTTCTACAGGGCTTCGCTGCTACTCATGTCGGCAATGATGTGATGCATTTGATCCCTGTTCGGTCCGCTTACAATTCGCTCGGCGGCATTTTTCTTCCTGCCTCGCAGCATATAACGAAATACAGTTAGTTGGATTCGCTTGCTCTTCAAAAATTCGCCTGGTTTTTCGAGCAAATTGAAAGTCCGCATAAATCCGCGAATCACATGTAGTTCGTATTTCGCTGCGGCGCCTAATGCATCGCCAAATGCCATGCCAAACCACTTCTTAAATGAGTCAGGTTTTTCCACAAGCCGCCCTTGCGCCACCGCCAAAGCGCGTTTTATGCCACTTTTGTCTTCGTTTAAGCTGGAGTTGAATACCGGTCGAATTTCTTCCTCGGTTCGACGCTCGAAACTCAGGGCGCGTTGATTGGCATCTTCGCTCTGGCTAATGACATCGGCGAGTATATGTGCGTGAAGAATACCCAGGCTACAACCCCTGCCATATAGTGGGTTTGTTCTGACTGCCGCATCGCCTACAGCAAAGAAATTGTGAGCAATGGGTTGCTGCTCCGTCACATAATGCCGCCACACGGCTTGTATATCACCCATGCCAAAAGAGTTGGTTGTTGCGGTTATTTTATCTTTTTCTAACCATGGGGCTAAGCCAGGAATGCTGCGCCCAATGGCGTCAAAGCCTTCAGGGCTAAGTACTGCTTGTCTCAATATCTTTTCGTCGATAGGTAAACATAAAATGACAGCGAAATTTCCGTTGTCCCCTGGAAATACGCCATACTTTAGATAACCTAAATCGCCGGAAGAACGTTCTTTACTGTGGCGAGGGGGTTCCTCTACCCCATCGTTGAGTTTGTAGTGGCGGGTGAAATAGACGATTTCGGCATTATCTTTTTCTTCGGTAATAGTCGCCCCTTGAAGCCGAAACCAGTTGGGAAATTTTGTTGTTCGACCACTTGCGTCAATAACTAAATTAGAAAAAAATTCGTGGTTTTGACCGTCTTTGCTGTAATTAAGACCTTTCAATTTAATGGATGAGGTATTACCTTCTTCGCTAATAAACCCTGTTATATTGCAATTGTTTATGATTTCAATATTGTCAATGCGCTCGACATAGCGTCGTAACACTGTTTCTATCGTGGCGCGTCTGCACATTAATATCCAGAGTTTATCGTCACCCTCGCTGGGGCTATATTTCGAAAGCAGTTCTGGCGCTAACATATCAGCAAAGTCGATTCTTCTGGCGCCAGCTCGGTAAAAGTCTTCTAATAATTCGGGATAGTTATCTTGCAACAGGTTACACATCAAACCCAAAAAAGCATGTGGATGACGAAATTGGGCTGCGCCTTTTCGGTCCCATTCAAAAAATGCTTGATCGGCCCCGCCCGCAGGTGGTGGCACGTCGCGTTCGAACAGAGTTATTTGGTGGCCGTGTTTTGCAAGCGCTAGGCTTGTACACATGCCACAAATTCCGGAGCCGACGATGGCTATTTTTTCAGTCATGCTCAATCCTTTTTTAGCTCACGAGTTTTAGGAAACGGATGATGATGTCATTCACTGCCTTTGGATTTTCTTGTTGTGTCCAATGCCCTATGTCGGGAATAAGTTCATTTATTCGCAAGTCAGTGACGTATTTCGGCATATTCTTCAAAGCTTCGGCAGCCATTAATATGACTCCATCGTTCTGTCCCGCCGCAAACATGGCGGGCTGCTTTATCTGGGTTGGCAAATCTTTGCTAAGCTCCCAGCTTAAATTGTGGTTGCGATAATAGTTTAATGGGCCGCGAAAACCGCTGCGGGTAAATTCATTCACATAAAAGTCGAAGTCTTGTTGGTTTATCCATGCGCCGAGCTTGTCTGGGTTTGGAAAACCAGTGAACATGTCGTCATCGGGCCCCTTGTCGGGATATTGACTTAGGTCAAATTCGCCGGAGGCCATATGTAGAAATTTGCGAAGGGCAGTACTAACGTCTCCTTCGAATTCCGCTTCGGCCACTCCTGGTTCTTGAAAGTATAATTGATAGAAAAACTGATTTTTGAAAACTTCTTTCAACATATCAAGTGGCGGATAGTCAGTTCTTGGCGAGTAAGGAACGGACAAAGCTCCCACCGCGCTCACTTGTACAGGATAGTGGGCAGCACAACTCCAGGCTGTTGGCGCTCCCCAGTCATGGCCTATTATTATGGCGGTCTCGTAGCCCAGTGCTGGAATTAAACCGATGATATCTTTTACAATTTCACTTTGATTGTAGGCTGATATTTCATGAGGTTTATCGCTTTTTCCGTAACCACGCATGTCCGGAGCAACGGCGTGAAAACCCTGTTCGGCAATGGCTGCAAATTGATGGCGCCAGGAATACCAGGACTCGGGGAAACCGTGGATTAACAGTACTAGTGGCCCGTTTCCCTGTTCGGCAATATTCAGTTCGATACCGTTAGTCGCAACACGTCGTTGGCTTATATTCATGAGACAATCTTTCCTTTTTTTGTCGGGCGACTTATTGGAGGGGTTGTGACCCCGGCAAGACTTCGCCACGTTGCGCATCCGTATAACCGCTAGCTTGTTGGTAGCTTATCGCTCCGCCGATGATGACCGTGTCAACACCTTCAGCGTCGCGAACATAACGGTGTCCATCGCCGGGTACATCTTGAACGAAATATTCCGGTCCTCTGTCTATAGTGGCTTCATCAAAAATGGTGATGTCCGCAATATAGTTAGTTTTCAATAAACCTCTTTCTGGAATGCCCCAAATAGTGGCCGTATCCAGTGTGATCTTTTTAACGGCTTGCTCCAGACTTAACAGCCCTGTTTCGCGGACAAACTGGCTGAATAGATGACCGGTATCGCCGAAAGTAGCAAATGACAAAATGTGTGCGCCGCCATCACTAGCGCCAATAAGAACATTGGGGTGTGCCAAGAGTTCGCCCACTTTCTTTACGTCATTGTGTCCCATATTGGCAGATAGAAAATGTGCCTGTAAATCTTCCTCCAGTGAGATATCAATCATTACGTCGATAGCGGTACTATTTCGCAGTTGAGCGATTTCGATTAAATTCTTCCCTACCAGGCCCTTATTCTTTTCGTGCTTAACTTGTCGTAATATTAGGTTTTCCCACACGCTCGACATACCTGCTGCTTCCGCCGTGAGTTTTTTGCGCATCTCTTTATCGCTAAACGCAGCGATAATATCCTCTCGACTGCCGAAGCGAATGATGCCGTACCAGCTTGGTAGCCGAATAAATAACAAACTGGGGGATTCGAAGCAAAAACTGATGTCGATGGGGCGGGTCTGAACTTGCGGCCACACTCTAGCACCGCGGCCAAACTGTTCTTCTACCCGTGCGATCACTTTATCGACGTCGTCAAAATTATCACTATTAACGAAAAGCGGTGAGAATGTCGTGGTGATATTATGTGCCAGAGAAATCTCAGCCAATTGGTCTATGCGAGCAACCGTCAAATCCGCATCAAAAAATTCGTTAACAATCTGCAATATACGGCCAAATTCTCCTAGTACTGTACATAATGCATTTAACTCTGCCGTGTTTGCATAGCGACACGGTACCGGTTGCATTTTTTCATCGAAATCGACGAAGCTTGTCGACATACCGACAGCACCCGCTTGTAAGCACTCCCGTAAAAGCGTTTGCATTTCTTCAATCTCGGAGCCAGTTGCAATACGTTGATTTGCCGCGTCGCCCATTACCCATAAACGTAATGCGCTGTGTCCGACCAAGGGCGCGACATTAATGCTGAGCTCAGATTTAATGCGTTTTACGAATTCGTCGAAAGACTCCCAGTTCCACTCAACCCCTTGCTCAAATGCGGCAATAGGCATTTCTTCTATTTGATTAAACATGCCGACGAGTTTTTCACGATGTTCGGCCTTTAGCGGTGCGAGTGATAGTGAACAATTGCCGGGTACTATTGTGGTTATACCATGTTCGATACTAGGTTTTGCATACCCGTCCCATAACAACTGCGCGTCGAAATGTGTGTGCGGATCAATAAACCCCGGCGTGACTATCTTGCCGTTTGCATCAACAATTTGTGTGGCGTCCGCATCTATTTTGCCTATGCGGGAAATGCGCCCATCTTTAATGGCAATGTCGCTGTTGAATGCCGGTAATCCCGAGCCGTCGACGATTCGACCGTTTTTAATTAGTAAATCAAACATAGATGCACTACTCATTTATTGTATCGGTTATATGATGCACTCAGGGCGGCCTGTACTTTCTTCCAGCTGTGACCGTTGAGGCCATCAAGTGAAGTGGCATTGCAACTTTGCATTAACTTTTCAGTCGCTAGGTCGTCGAGTGCAATTTCGCTGATCCCACCATTGCTATATAGGATGGCAACAATGAGTTCCGCTGAACCCTCGTGCGCGGCTGCAACTCGTGCGCTGGTGATAGTAGCCACGTTCTTTATGTTTTTAACGGGGGTTCAAGAAAAATGACGTCGCTGGGCATAATAGGATTGTGTTCATGAGCGGATCCTGGCGCCACCGAAGGACGCATAAATACATGCAGGTTCCAGCTTTGTAGTTGACTTACAGCATCGTCGTGCCCTAATTCTGAAAGCTCTCGCGCTGCGATTGATTGCCAGTCATCGCCGTCATTTGGAAACAAAGATTTTCGAGTCGTAGACAAAGTCATGGTTTCTCCGGTAGCCGCTATTTGATTGAACTCGAAGCTGGTTGATTGAACTCAGAACTGATTGGTGGAGCTCAGTTTTTCCTAGCCATTCAGAGGTCGAATCAGCGGACCTAAAATATTATTATTATGATGATATTACTGTTCATGCAATTTTTGAAAAGTCGGCGATTTCTGTCACCGCGATGACACAATCTACCACTCATTTGCTCTCTAGCAAACCTCAACGTTACGACATTGCATTAACATATTTTAACATTGACGTAATCACAATATCGTCCGATTCCCCGCTAAGAGCGCCTGTTTACTGGTGGTGCTGCGGGAGTGAATTATCCATGGGACGAACGAAGAATGCACCGACTTTAGGCCCGCAACTAATGGAATCTGGGTTGGGTTAGAAGGAATGAATTTTTACTACTGCAATCTTAATTTTGAAGGACATTGGCTTCACAACCGTTCGTGATCTATCTATCTCAAAGGGCTCCGGAATTGAATGCGATCAGGCATTACTAACTTTTGTCGACATATTTGGATGGCATGTTTCTAATATTTCTCTGCGAAGAATATCGCCAGTTCAACAAATGAGATTGAGTCGACAGTCTTTTTGTGGAGTATGCACGGTCAATTATGTTTAGTCGGAGTAAAATCACTGCATCAACCCTATAACTTTCTGCTATAAAGTTGGCTTAACCCAGAGGTTTATCATGCCAAGACATTCGAACAGCGCGCTCATAAAATATGTTGCGCAATTTAGTCCGCTCAATCAGGTCTCTGATATGCATCGGCAGCAATTCATGTCTACGCTGGAGCTCGTGTCAATAGATCGGGGTGAGTCGATCGTTCGGAAGTTAAAAGGATCGAACAATATCCATTTTCTAGTCGAGGGCGAAATCGAGGTGAGGCAGTCTTTCGAACATCGTTTAAATTTAGATCACAACTGCATTCAATGTCGACATTCGCTCGAGAGTTTACTGGAAGATCGTGGCAGCATAAAAGCTGTAGAAAATTGCATTGTTCTTGTCGTTAATAACGAAAAACTAGATCAATACCTTGCCTCGAGCCAGGACGATAATATTTATCGTTTGAGCGGCAATGAGCTGTCCTTTGAGTCTGAGGAAAAAATTGACGACAGTTATCAGGAAGATTGGGACAGTGCGTTTGTTAAGTCACCATTAGCCGCTAACTTACCGAGTTCCGTTATCCATCAGCTACTCTCTCAACTCGAGGAAATAGAAGTACGAAGCGGAGAGATGATTGTAAAAAATCACAGTGTCGGCGATTACTTCTACGTTATAAAACAAGGCGTTGCGCAGGTCGAAACAGAGCCGCGCGGACCGTACAAAGGCGAGGTATTCGAACTGCTGGCCGGAAACTATTTCGGTGATGAAGCCTTAGTTGCCGATACAATCCGTAATGCGTCCGTAACGATGCAAACTGACGGTGTATTGTGCAGATTAGATAGAAACGCATTTAATTCCCTCATTAAGCGTCATTTGGTTACCCATTTGACGCCTGACATTTATGTTTCTTCCGATGAACTGCAAATAATTGATGTACGGTTACCCATTGAGTTTCGCGCCGACCACAAAGAAGGTAGTAATAATATACCGATAAGTGCTTTAAGAAATCGGTTAACCAACATGAAACAGTCTATGCTTTATGTTGTGACTCCAGCCAACGACAGCCGGTCTGAACTCGCTACGTATCTATTGAGACAAGCAGGATTTAAGGCATACCAATGTTCGGAACTTGAACATGGAAAAAATGGCTTGAATAACAATCAGCAGTATGAAATCGCATGAACTTAAGATTAGTAAGTATTCCACAGAAAATAACCCCGGCTGTTTTTTCCGAAGATCAATTTTGAGAAACTAATGTTGAGAGATTAATTTTAGAAGCTGATGATCTCTCAGATTCGCGCAGCGGCTTCAAACCAGACTGTCTACAACATTTTCTATCAGAGCTGCTCCCACCCAGGTGAGCGGTGGCAATATCAAATAAAGTCCCAGTCTGGCGAGCGCGGGAACGTCGAAAGGCCACTCGGACGTCTGGCGAATTTCCCGTCTGTAGGTGAGTAAACGATTCAATTGGTCGAGTTTATTCTCAGCGCCTAAATCTATTATGGGATCCGGCCTTAACAGTGCTAATTGTTTATCAATAGCGCTTAATTCGTTCTGTTTCGCCTCTTTTAAGCGTTGGTGCATCGGCCAAACTGGAATAAGAAATAGTGCAAACATTGGAATAACTGTAATCGCGAAACCCGGTGCAAACGTTACCCAGTTGGAGTCGGAATCTAATACAAGTAATACATAAAGCGCTTGCGTGCCGACGATAGAGAATGTCGACATGACGGCGACTTTGGCTAGCGTCACCTGAGTTGATCCGCGCAATAAGTCGAGTTTTAGATTTCTGCCGAGATCCGCTAGTAGAATGGCGTTGGCTATAAGTGTGGAATTTGCAGTTATCATCGCGGTCCAGACCAGAAGTGCAGCGAAGGTTCCGGTGTATTGCTGAGTATGAAATATGTCCCGTATGCTTCTCCCGTAGGACCATTCTAACAAGCTAATATGGCAAAACCACAGCACGATGGCGGCAGTTGAGACGAGGAGCAACCAGCGCGCATCGCGGTGAGTGAATTGGCGACGCCAGGTCGCTATTTCCGCCTCAGTGCCGTCAAGCATCGGTGTGATTTCGTCAAATGCTGACAGCGTGCGATCAATAATATGGCCAAATACCGGAACAATATATGAGCAGGTTGCGACTAGAAACAGTTTCAGATATAGGCTGATGTCACCACTGATAAAAGTGAGAAACGGCCACAATACAGCGAAGATCAGCAAACCGGTCATTGGCTTGCCGAAGCGACCGGGTAAAATGAGTCGCAACATCCATATTCGGTATACTGGAATTAATTCAGGCATTCTCGATGGTTACCTTCTTGCTCTTATTATTGTTTTGTAGATTATAAAGTTTTCCGGTAACACCGCGGTGAAAAGCACTCTAACTACGGTTTTAATACGGATACGAATTATAGCAGTTTGCGGCCTCGGTGCCGTTCTTATGTCCGTTTCACTCTTGTAAGACAGTCCAGTTAACTTCCAATGCCTCTTGTTGAACAGCGATATAGAGCGTATTGCCGGAAATCGTGACACTGAGGTCCATGGTTCGAGTGACCAGCGTTGCCAATTTTTGTATTTCGTCCCAAGGAAATTGAAAAACAGATACGGGTAGTTTTGCAAACTTGTCTTTTTCCTGGCTCCACCAGACGTCCGATTTACTATTGAAGCTATAGACGAAGACGTTTTTTGTGAGGCGTGACGCCTTCTTGATGCGATCGAATGCTGGCTCGCCAGTATCGATCCATAGTTCCAACTGATCATCGAGTGATTTTGACCAAATATCCGGCTCATCGATCGCAGACAAACCCTTGGTAAAGCTTAAGCCTTCCTGGGCGTTAAGGCAGTAGCACAGAATCCTCGTCATCATGCGTTCGGTTTTTTCCGAGGGGTGCTGTGCGACCGTGAGGTTAAGTGTCGTATACAGATCCTTATTCAGGTCGGAGAGATTTATTGTGAATTTAAAAATGGTTGGTTTTAGAGCCACTGTGGGTTCCTTTGCACGGATGTTATTGATTTAGCCATTGCAGTTTAGTGTTTGCAGGCCATAAAAGACATTGGATATTATTACTTTAAGATTGATGATTAATATGACCCATTACCGGTTTGGATTTTCAATGGATTTATACTGATACAGCTTCTTTGCTTTCTGCCATACTGTAAGCGAAAATTCTGCCATAAAAATAGACGTAAAATGGGAACAAAATATAACAATGGACGGCGAAGAAAATTCTCTAATTGGGCATGTTTTTAACAATACCTATCGAATCGATCGGTTATTGGCCGATGGCGGCATGGGCCAGGTCTATGTCGCCGAACAGTTAAGTTTGGCCCGGCCGATTGTGCTGAAGGTCTTGCAACCTGAGTTTAATGACGAAGATTTTATTCAGTTGTTTCTTCGCGAAGCGCGAATTAACAGTCAAATCAATCACCCCAACGTTGTTAGTGTAATTGATTTTGGTCGCAGTGAAGAGGGTGTCGTTTTTTTAGCCATGGAGTTTCTCGGCGGCAAAAATATTGAGGAACTCGTGGTTAGTGATGGTAGCTTTTCCCTGGCGAATGTCATATGGCTGATGGAGCAAGTCATAGCGGGCGTTCACGCCGCCCATCAACTGAACTTCGTTCACCGCGATCTAAAACCACAAAATATAATGGTTTCGCAGCTTTCAGGCGATGAGACCATTGCCAAGGTACTGGATTTTGGGATTAGTAAGCCTCTGGGGGAAGAAGATTTAAAGCACACGCAGTTGGGTATGGTAATGGGAACGCCGGGTTATTTGGCTCCGGAACAAATTAATGGCCAACAATCAATTGGCCCTGCGACCGACGTTTATGCCTTAGGCGCATTACTGTATTACATGGTCACTGGGAAAAAGCCCTATTCTGGTTCAAGTGCTCAAGCCATTATGAACAAGCAGCTGCAGGGGCCACCTGAACCGATAAATGAAAGCGATGTGTCAGATCCCAAAACTTTACAGTTACAAGCCGTTATTGCCAAGTCAATGGCGGTTGATATCGACAAACGCTACCCCACCGTGAAAGATTTTTGGCACGATATTCTGGTCTTTACTGGTAATATTGATGATTCGACGATTATCAAACCACTGGCTAAGAAGGGTGATGAGTACCAATTTGTCTTCCAGGGGGAGATAAAGCCCGGTACCGATAAAACCAGCGTCGCTCATTCCTTGAAACAAAGTTTTGGGATCACGGATACTCAGATTCCTATTCTGTTGAGTGGCAAAAGGGTGGTTATTCGCAAGCAACTCACCGAAACACAAGCAAACAATCTCGCCCAAAAGTTTGAGGCCAGCGGAGCTCTTGGTATTGTCGAGCTTATGGAGCAGAATAATCTCCCTTCTGAGTTTGTCGAGCCGGCTACCAGTTCTCCGCGAACGCTTCCCAAAGCGGGTAATGCTGAGCCCATACTTTTAACGACTTCAATGGCTGGGCTGGCTAATGCCCCGTCGCAACCTTCCGGTTTCCAAACGTCGAGCCAGTATAGCTTCAATCAAAACTTGTCTCAAAAGGCAGGCGGTGAAGCTGGGGGGCAGGCAAGCTCCAGCGACGAGCGGGCCGGGCGGGGCTTAAAAATGAGTTTGGTCGGTTTGGCTTTTATCACCATCCTGTCTGCCGGTGCGTGGTTTCATTTACCCGCACGTTATTTCTTAGTCGACAGCTTATATAGCTTAACAAATGGAGAGCCGGATATTAGAGGAGTCACCTCAGAGACTCTAACCGTCGGTATGAGTGCAGCTTTCAGTGGCGGCGCGAAAGAATTGGGTCGTTCGATGCGTGTGGGCATCGAAAGTTACTTCCGGCAAGTTAATGATAAGGGGGGAATCCATGGACGGAAGATACTGTTATCGGCCCTGAATGATGGCTACGAACCCCAAAAAGCGATAAAGAATATTGAAGAGTTTGTCAGCGGTGAAAAGCCCGTTATGGCGATGATTGGTAATGTTGGAACACCGACAGCGAAAGTCATTCTGCCGCAGGCGCGTGAACACAAATTATTACTATTGGGCACTTTTTCGGGTGCTTCACTATTGCGTAATGATCCGCCAGACCGATATGTCTTTAACTACAGGGCCAGTTACGAAGAAGAAACGTCCGCAATCATTCATCACTATGTTCACGAAAAAAAGATTGCGGCGCAAAATATTGCGGTATTTTATCAAAATGACAGTTTCGGGCTGGATACTTTAGAGAGCATCAAGGAAACTCTTTACGAGTATGACGTTTCCCAGTCATCGGTAATGACCAGTAATTATGAACGCAATACCGTTCGAGTCGATGCAGCTGTGACAAAAATGTCTGACCAACTTGATCGGGTAGAAGCGGTGATTGTGGTCGGTACCTATGCCGCAAGTGCGGCGTTTACTAAAGGAATGCGGGAGGTTGGTTACACCGGTGAAATTGCCAATATTTCTTTTGTCGGTTCACGGGCCCTGGCGGAGTTATTTCAGGAGCTTGACCCGGAATTAGGGCAGGGCATTTTAATAACGCAAGTTGTGCCGATGTATGATTCATATGCCAGCGGTGTTTTAAACTATCGCGAGGCGCTCGCCCAATATTACCCTAATGAAAAGCCCGATTTTATTTCTCTAGAGGGCTATATCGTCGCTAACATATTTGTGACTGCGATACAGCGGGTGGGTCGAAACTTCAATAACGAAGATTTAGTGACGGCTTTAGAATCCATCGATGACCTTGATCTTGGTATCGGTACCAAAATATCGTTTAGCTTATCTAATCATCAGGCCAGTCATAAAGTTTGGGGTACGATTCTAAATGCAGACGGCAGTTTTTCTTCGACAAAGTTGCAGACTAAATCGCAGCCGTGAATTTTCTCCTAGCAATAGCTAATAAAGAAATTATTGTCAGGTAGAACTTTCTCGAATTTTGATTCAGCCATCTGACGTATGGGGAAGTAACATTTTTTTTGCGAATCGGCTTCCGCTATGAAAATTAAGGGCTAACACTTGCCTGCACACTTATAAGCTGGCACAGTGTAATTAATCAATAACAACGTAACGAAAAGGGAGGTTTGTTAGTAAGTGAAAGGTCTGTGGCTGACATGCGAGTTAGCTTTATTAAACACAGAGAACCTTTAATCTGCGACGATTTGTGTTTATTGAAGCGGTGGCAAAATTTTGAACTCAATTGTTCAGCTTTTTTGGTAATAGTCCAATAGCTGAGAGACCGTTATGATTGATGAAAAAATAACCTACATATTAGATACCAATATTCTGCTCCATGAGCCCTTCGCTTTTTTGTCCTTCCAAGAGCATGATGTCATTGTGCCAATGACGGTATTGGAAGAGCTGGATAGCATAAAAGATCGAAGCAAAGACGTCAGTCGTGACGCACGAGTAGCCATCCGTGCTTTGGAGGATGTATTACGCGACTCGACGCCGGAGGAAGTGATGGCCGGCGTGCCCCTTTCTAATAGCAATATCGAATCGACAACTTCAGGCTGCCTTTCAATTTTTAACGATTACACTCTCGATCAGACCATAGGTAAATTGTCTTCCAACGAGAATGACAATCGCATTATCAATACTGCACTGTTTATTCAAGGATTGAGAGCTTCTCAAAAAGTAGTACTCGTGACTAAAGATATCAATATGCGGCTTAAGGCCAAGGGCGCTGGGCTCAACCATGTTGAAGATTATCGTACAGACCAGTTAATTGATGACATCAAGTTTCTAACTAAAGGATTCCATCGATTTGATGGTGGGTTTTGGGGTGGCGTCACTCAATGTGACACCAATATTATTGGGCGGGACACGGTTCATACCCTGGATAAGTCGATGGTACCCAGTGCCTTTATTAATGAATACCTAATAGACGATGAAAGTGAATTTGCGGGCAGAGTGGTTGAGGTTGCCGCCGAGACAATGGACGTGCTGGATGTGGGTTATGATCGACTAATGGGGAAACACGCCTGGGGCATATTCCCAAAAAACATCTATCAAGGCATGGCATTTGATGCGCTTCTCGACCCCAATATCGATTTGGTTATTCTTACGGGCGCCGCGGGTTGTGGTAAAACCCTGTTGGCGTTGGCGGCTTCTCTTGAGCAAGTTATTGAAAAAGGAATGTACGATAAGGTAATTGTTACCCGCAGCACGCCGGAAATCGCTGAATCGATCGGCTTTTTGCCAGGTACCGAAGAAGAAAAAATGGCACCGTGGTTAGCGGCTATTACAGATTCTTTAGAGGTGCTGCACAAGCAAGATGAAAATATGACGGGTAGCCTGAGTTACATTATGGAGAAGGCTAACATTCAATTTAAGTCTGTGAACTTTATGCGCGGTCGTAGTATCCAAAATGCGATTGTACTGCTGGACGAATGTCAAAATTTAACAGCGTCGCAGCTGAAAACCATTATTACCCGTTGCGGCGAAGGCACGAAACTCATCTGTTCCGGAAATCTAGCGCAGATAGATAGTAATTATCTTACTGCGGTCACTTCGGGTTTGACGTATATCGTGGAACGATTTAAGGATTTCGAGGGCAGCACTACCATAAACCTTAGCGGCGTCGTTCGAAGCCGATTGGCATCTTTTGCTGAAGAAAATCTGTAGTGCTCACAGATTGCAGTAATGCCAGTAAGGTGTGAGCATTGCAGACCGGTTTTTTCTATGTGTCGTCCTCTGCATCTTTGGTTTTTAGCGATTTCCTTATCAATGGCGCAGTTGTGCGTCTAATTGATCCACTGCCTCTGCCCATTCAGCGTCCTGTTCTATGGCTTCGTGGATAAATTGTGCCTGGCCTGAAGACCAAAAAGCTGCACGTTCCAAGGGGATGTCATTGGGAAGATGATGATTCGTGATAAAAATCTCTATGGATTCCGGGCTGTTGGACAAACCTAGCTGCAAAAAAAGACCTTCAATATCATGACTGGAGGTATCCATTATTGTTCTCCGACGTTTTATAAGGGGTTTTCTCAGTATAGGCTTGAATTGTCGCGACGCCAGTGTGAATGGTTTGTGTTTTAGGTTCTGCCACAGAAAGCCTTCAAATATCGTCTATTAGAGTTAGTTTCTGGTTAGGAAGAGCACCGATAATTGCCAGTCTTAGATGTTTTGAATTCAAATTGCCAGCGTACCTTATCCTCGGCAACATAGCTCACTGCAGACTTTGAATATCAAAGCCCGCATTGAGCCGTACCTCTGCCTTTGTTAATGTTCAATTCATCCAATTACGCTATTATTGGCAGCTCTTCTATCTGATAGGCAAGATCTTGTTTTTTAACGCCAATCTCTTTATCGTCACATTTCTCCTCCTATGGCCAGTTGGAACTGCGCTCGCGGGTGAAACTCAGCCCGACGATTCTATTCAGCCGACGCTTGGCGAGAATGCAAAAAAACTGCCAACGGATAAAGAATCTAAAAAGAAAGGATCGTTATCATCGGTTATTGAATACTCGAAACGACAAAGAGAAGGCAAAACCATTTGGATTGAGAAAAAGCTTTCGCCCTCTACTCGATGGTTAGAAAACCTAGTCAAACCGATGACCACCTGGATCGAGCGGAAAATACAAAAGGAAACATTGGACCGGGAGGAAAAAGGTAGGCCCGCGGCGCCTCCAAAAACAGGCATTGAACGGCCATTCTCAAGTCCTGACGACAGTGTTATTGATTCAGAGGCTATCGCCCTAATAGCTAAAGAACGTGTTCCAGGGCAAGTTCTGCGGATCAAACTTCTCAATCGAGTGCCTCTTCAGTATCGCGTGAAACTGATTTCACGTATTGGCGAAATTCATGTCCTTTATATCAATGCTCATACCGGAGATTTTATTCTCCCCTCATCTGAATCAGCAAGGGAATAATTATGCGAATATTGTTGGTGGAAGACGATAAGGAATTACAGCTTCAGTTACAACGTATGCTGGAGCGTCGAGATTATCAGTTGAATATTGCCGAAGACGGAATCGAAGCGCTCTACCATGTAGGGGAATATCAAATCGATCTTGCGATAGTTGACTTGGGGCTCCCAAAGATGGACGGTCTTGAGTTGATTCGTCGGTTGAGAGAGGGTGATCGACAGTTTCCTATACTGATATTGACGGCACGTAGTGGCTGGAAAGCCAAGGTTCAGGGGTTGGATGCAGGCGCGGACGACTACCTGACAAAGCCGTTTCAACCTGAAGAATTAACTGCTCGAGTTAACGCATTAATAAGAAGGTCGACAGGACAAACACGCACGAGATTGGAAGTAGGGCCCGTTTCCTTAGATACAACGACTAATGCAGTCTATGTTAACGAGCAGGAAATTGACCTGACGGATTTTGAGTATCGATTATTGGAACAATTTATTACGCATCCAGGAAAAATTCTATCCCGATCAATGTTGATCGACCGACTATATGATCAACAAGATGACAAGGATAGTAATGTTGTGGAAGTGATCATCGCGAGACTTCGCAAAAAGTTAGATGCCGAGGGACGTTATCGACCTATCGAGACATTAAGAGGGCGTGGCTATCGATTCATGAGCGGGAAAAACTGAATCTAATGAATCAGTCGCTGGCCCATCGTCTATTTGTTTCTGCAGGTACCGTGATTTTCCTTTTTTTGGGTGTCACCGCGTTCTTGTTAGATCAGGCTTTCTCAATTAGTTTGGAAAGTATTGTTCGTGAGAAACTTAAATTACATACATACTCTCTTTTGGCCGCGGCCGACAATGAGGAAGGCATGATTATTCTTCCGAAGCTGATGGCCGAACAACGATTTAATTCGCAAAAAGATTCCCTTATTGGCATTGTTACTAATCGCGATGGAAATGAGTATTGGCGGAGTATTTCAGCTGTAAACCAACGTTATTCGCTGCCGTCACCCGATGCCGGTGACTGGTTATTTGGGCAAGCTCAAGATGATTCAGGCAAAGCGTATTTTGTTTCCAGTTACAGTACTATCTGGCCCGATGACCAAGGCCGAAAATCAACCTTCGTATTTACGGTCATGGAAGCGGTAGACTATTATCAGACAGGTCTTAAGAATCAAAGGCTCGCAGTATTTACCTCCCTCATAGTTGTTGGACTTGTGCTATTTGGCTTGCAGGCGATCATCCTTCGGTGGGGACTAAAGCCAGTGCGTAACTTGGCAATGGAAGTTGATGCAATGGGACGCGGAGAACAAGTAGCATTTCGAAATGACTATCCTCGAGAACTACAGCCATTGATCGCCAACCTCAATTTGTTGATCGATAATGAGCGTCGGCAACGGGAGAAATATCGAGAACGTATGGCCGATCTTTCACATAGTTTGAAAACGCCTCTTTCGGTACTAAAGGGAGTCGAAGCAGAAATTGTCAGGAACGATGTTCAAGCTAGTAGCCGCAGCTTGGTAGGGAGTATCAGCGAGCAAACAGACAAGATGAGTAACATTATCGAATATCAGCTTCGACGCGCCGTATCATCTTCTCAAAATATCAGTTTTGTTGCTATCAATTTAGCTCCCGAAGTAGAGAGCGTACTAGCGGCTTTGGATAAAGTCTATGCGGATAAGCAAGTGGTTGCAGAGTTGCAAATTGAATCATCGGTGTCTGTTTTTGCCGACGAAGGAGATCTTGCAGAAGTTCTGGGGAATATACTTGATAATGCCTATAAGCATTGCCAGAAAAAAGTGATGACGGCAGCGGAGAGCATTGTTCTAGAGGATGGCCGTCCTGGTATTCGCATCACCATTGAAGACGATGGCCTGGGTATTCCAGAAAACAAACGAGACGCTATTTTAGAGAGAGGTGTACGATTAGATTCTGCGGGTGCGGGGCAGGGCTTCGGCTTGTCGATAGTAGCCAACATTATTACCAGCTATAACGGTGCGATAACTATTTCTGAGTCATCTATGGGCGGAGCACTTTTTACCATTGATTTTCCAACACGTTAATAAGGAGTAATTGTGACATGAAGTTTAAGATGCCGATGATCATTTCCAGGGCTCTGGTATTGCTGTTGCTGGTGGCGGGGCTGTCGGCTTGTTCCAGCGTCACCATGCGGCCTAATGGCGGTGAAAAAGATCATTCTAAGCCTAATTATATTGACAGCAAACCCTTTTATTTTGTCGGGATTCTCGGAGAGCATGAGGTGGATGTTAATGAGGTGTGTGACGGCGCCGAAGTCACACAGATGCAAACTGTTATGACTTCATCTGACTATATATTAAGTATGTTTACATTGCTTATCTATACGCCTAGAACAGCGAAAGTATGGTGCGGAGAATGAAAATTATTGCCAAAGTTCGGATGTTAGCCGCGTGCCTTTTATGCCTATTATTAATTAGCTGTAGCTCTATCACTTTTGTACAGGTTGAACAGAGCGGCGAGCAAAAAAACCATAGCCGTTGGCATCATGCTACCTTGAACGGTATGGTCGAAGTCAGTAAGCCGTTGGATATTAGAACAGTGTGTCATAATAAAGCCTGGACAAAAATAACCACTGAGCACACGGCATACAATTGGTTGGCCGAGGTCATTGTTCCCGGTCTACCAAACTTACTATTGTATAGTGCATGGACAAATCAGGTGCAATGTCACGAATCTCCAGGATCATAACTTCAAAAATCACTTTGTTAATTTTCAGTTAATTTTAAGTTCAGTTTTCGTTCAGTCCTCTTAGATATAGTAGCTTCGTAATTTGATTCATCGCAGATTTACGGGGCTACTGAGATTTCGAAATTCATCGTATTGAAAAACTAACGCTTAGATCAGAGTGTTAGTATTTTCAGTATCCCCGTGTCAGTCGTTTTGAATAACAACTATTCCGAATGGAACTTCAGCCGAGCAGAAATCAGCGATAGAACGTTGGGCTGTTAGTCCATTCTAAAAACAGACTACTTAAGGAAAGGATATGAAAATTTCAATGAAACAATTAGGTGTATGCCTTGCTGTCAGCTTTCTTACAGCTACCGCATTCGCTCGGGATGCCATTGGTCCAGGAGAAAAAGATAGCCGCTGGGTTGTCGGTGGAGCCGTGACAGTGAGTAATAATATTTACGTAGGCGAAAAAGACATCAGTACTATTACTCCAAAGATCCAATATAATGGTGAACGGTTTTTTGTGAAAAATGGTAGCTTCAACTTAAACATAGGACGAAATGGCGGATTTTCTTATGGCCTAACAGTTTCTCCGAGCGGATCATTTTTGAGTGATGATCATGAATATAAGAAGAACTCGAAGTTGGCGGGTTTGCTGGAGAGGGACTACACCGTGGAAGGAGGGGTGTACATAAATCACAGCACGGATCTGGGTCGGATGAGTTTTGCCTTGGTCACTGATCTTGGAAATGAGCATAACGGGGAAACAGCTCATATCAGCTATACTTTTGATCTACGGGCGGGTGACTGGTTTGTGAATCCGGTCGTTGGGGCGCAATGGATAAGTTCCAGTAAGGTTAACCACCTTTTTGGAGTGAGTGAATCGGAAGCCAATGAGTACAGAGATGCCTACGATGCCGACTCTTCACTGAACGTATTTGCCGGTGTTCGAGCCCGCTATGAACTAAGCAAACAATGGGACGTCAATTTGGCCAGCGGTGTTGTAGCTTTGGGTTCAGGAACCCGAGATAGCACAATTGTCGATGACGACCTGGCCTATCATGCCAGTGTTGGAGTTAGTTATTCGTTCTAGAAAGCTTAAGTGTTCGATGGTGCGGTACAAGTATTTGTGCGAAGGGTTCAAGGTACCGCCAATTCCTAATTATTTTTTCAAACACCTAGCTTAGTTCGAAGTATAGAAGAGAATCTATTCCAAGAATTCCGATAAAACATAGGGAGGGCTCTGTCAGAGTACTGTCAGCTACTTCCGATCCAGAGTAGAAAGAGCCCCTTTCGAATTCAATTTTATAGCTTATTAGCCGATCTTCGAATTGCCTGTCTGGCATATGGCGGACAATTAAAGGCGTGCGGTTAAACATAGGATATCCATACAAATGGAAAAAGTTATCGTCACCACCCTACTTCTGTTTATTTTCCCGACGTTTGCAGCCGCTATTGAAAATAGCGATGACCCTTGGGAGCAATGGAATCGTAAGATATACACATTTAATCGAACCATCGACGCAAAAATTGCTTCACCGGCGGCCGCTGCCTACCTTTCTATTACTCCTCGTGTCGTTCAACAGGGGGTACGCAATTTCTTTACAAATCTTGATGAGGTTCCGACAATGATAAACAATCTTCTTCAGGGGAAAGTGAAAGATTCGGCGTCAGATCTAGGAAGGTTTTTGGTCAATTCCACCGTCGGAATTGTGGGTCTTTGGGACCCAGCATCGCTTATGGGGCTGGAAAAAAATCAGGAAGATTTCGGCCAGACTCTGGGAGTGTGGGGTATGCCTTCTGGTCCCTATGTCATGTTACCTCTACTTGGTCCATCCACGCTAAGAGGTCTTGTGAACTATGCCGACTATCCAGATTACGACTTGTTGGGCATTATCAAGCACACGCCGACAAGGCAAATGCTAAAGGGTCTGGAACTCGTGGAAACTCGTGCTGAGTTTACCCGATATGATGACATGTTAAATGGGTCCTTAGATGAATACATTTTTATTCGCGACGCCTATTTGCAAAGCCGAGCCCATCGCGTTTTCGATGGTGATATCAGTGATGAATATGATAGTTGCGAAGATGAAACTGATTTCTCTTGTGACTTCTGATTTCTAATTAAAAATAAATTCGTTCTATAAAAGTTGGCGCCTAACCGTCGTATTTGAAGGGGCTTGTCGTAGGCTGGCATTCAATCAATGTAACTTCGAGTTCAAAATAGCGTGGCTGGAATAGTTCGATGATTGAGTTCGTAACAGCCATTTTCTTGACGAAATGGAGTATTGTAATTTGATGTCTTTAACTAGCCGAACCATAGAGTAAGAAAAGAAATAGCTAATATTCATAGGATTCCAAAAAGGAAAAAAAGTCTGCTTCCGGTAGAGCTTTACCGAAAAGGTAGCCCTGGGCAAAGTCGCAATTCAATTGGCTAAGTACTTGTAGTTGCGACTCGTTTTCCACCCCTTCTGCCACTATCTTTAGGCCAAGCGCTTGAGCCATTGCGACAGTGGCAATGACGAGTTCTAAATCAGGTGAGTTTTCCGCTATTCCCGCAATAAAGCTTCGGTCTATTTTAAGAATGTCGAAGGGATATTGGCGTAAATAACTCAGTGAAGAGTATCCTGTGCCAAAATCGTCCATCGACAGCGTCAGGCCAATTTCGTGTAGCTCTCTCAATGCTTTGTCGACAAAAGTGTGTCCGGTTAACAGAAGGCCCTCAGTTATTTCCAGTTCGAGAAATTGGGTTTTTATATTGGCGTTTTCCATTGAGGTTACGATAAACGATACCAGTTTCGGGTCTCTAAACTGTCGTGGAGACAAGTTGACCGCCATACGAAAATCAGCATAACCTTTTCTGTGTATATTGGATAAGGTCTCTAACGCTTTCGCTATTACAAACTCTCCGATGGGAACTATTAAGCCGGTCTGTTCGGCAACCGGTATAAAGTCGACGGGCGATACCTGTCCCAATTTAGCGTTGGACCATCTCAACAAGGCCTCGGCTCCGATAACTTTTCCTGATGAGACGTCTATTTGCGGCTGATAGTTGACAGTGAACTCGTTGCGTTCTAAGGCGCCGTGCATTTGTGCTTCCAGGCTCAGCCTTCTGGAGACGGCTTTATTCATAGATTCGGTGTAGAATGAATAGGTATTGCGTCCAAGCTCTTTAGCTTTATACATAGCTATATCGGAGTGTTTTAATAGTGTCGACGAGCCTTCTCCGTCATCGGGGTAAATTGCAATACCCATGCTGGCAGTCAACATGAGGTCGTGGTTATCAATTGAGAATGGTTTCCTGAACTGTTCAAGTAAATTTTCTACCGTATGAGTAGCGTCAGTGCCTTGCTTTAGGCCGCGCAATAATACGATAAACTCATCTCCTCCTAATCGTCCGATTGTATCCCCCGAACGCAAGACGTCAACGAGCCGCTGAGATGCTTCAATCAATAGTGAGTCGCCTGCCTCGTGTCCCAGGGAATCGTTAATCTTTTTGAAGTCGTCTAAGTCTAAAAAAAGCACCGCAACCTTCTCGTGCTCGCGTTTAGCTTCAGTTAACAGTTGCGATAACCTATCCAGGGACAGAAACCGGTTTGGCAGATTTGTTAGAGAGTCGTAGTGGGCTTGATGAACGATTAACTTCTCGGCTTTTTTCTTCGCCGTTACATCGTTAATAATCGAGTACAGCAGAACTTCTCCACCATAGTTCACGGGACCAGAATACACTTCAACATCGCGTATTTCCCCATTTTTTAGGCGATGTCTGAAATTGAAAAAGAGTCGTTCTTCCTTTTCTGCGAGTTCCATTTCGTGCATGACGGCCAATTCGTTCAAGGTATTAATGTCACTAATTTTTAGTGAACATAGCTCATCTTTTGTATAGCCATAAAATTCTACAGCGGCGGCGTTTGCTTCGTGAACCGACCCATCATGTGGGTTGATAATCAATTTTATCGCGCGGTTTTTTTCGAACATTTGCCGGTACATATTTTCACTATTCTTGTGTGCTTCTTCGGCTCTCTTTTGTTCGGTTACATCTCGGATGGCAGCAACCAGATTGGAATTTCCTGCTTGCTGGCTTATTAGTGCTGAGAACTGTCTGTTACCGGAAGATACCTCCATGGTGTATTCAAAGATGGCTGTATCGCCTGTTTGATTGACGGTTCGCGCACCGTTTACAAATAATTGTCCGATTGATGGCGGTACGACGTTTTGCATAGACTCCCCAAGGAATTCCTCTTTGGGTGCGTACAAGTGGTCCTCTTTTTTTGCGCGATAGTCGAGAATTCGACAATTTTGATCCATCAGGAAAAATAGATCGGGTGATGCTTGTAAAATAGAATTCAAAAATTGCTCGTTTCGATTTGACCTGGCTTGATCGGGAAATATTTTTGACAGATCAATGTCAATACAAACCATCTCCGACTCACGATCTCCATTCTCCAACATGATTTGGCAGGAGTATACGTCGATAAACGAGCCATCTGACCGGCAAAAAGTTTGCAGTCGAAATGGAATATTAGTGCCGTCATCTACCCAGTCGTTCTGCGCCTCAACAATGCTATCTCTAATTCCTTCAGGGGCTACAATATCTTCTATTTTCCCACCTTGCATCTCCGACGAACTATATCCATAGAGTTCTTCACTGGCGTTACTCCAGTACTTTATTTGTCGTTCTGAATCATAACTGCGGACTGAAAATGCCCCTGTTTTTTCGAGTAGCTGATATATTTCTTCAGCTTTGTATTGGCGCATGCGATCTTCCTTGCTTTTTATTCGTATCCTGCTTGAATTATTCCTCGAACAGGAAAAAAGTTTCCTGTTCCCATATTTTCCTACGACAACAATCTTCAAATTGTGCTTTGCTCATAGGTTTTGCGAGCAAAAACCCTTGAACCATACGGCAATCGTGATTCTCTAGAAAACGCAGTGAGGTGACGTCTTCAATACCTTCGGCTATTACCGTTAATCCAAGGTTGTGGGCTAAATCGATAATTGTTTTTACAATGGCTTCTGAATTGCTGTCTTCGTTAAGATCTTCAATAAATGACCGGTCAATTTTTAGATTGTTGATTGGAAACTGCTTGAGATAGCTCAGTGAAGAGTAACCGGTGCCGAAATCGTCAATTGATAGTTTTAAACCGACATTTTTCAGTTCTTCCAATATTTCCTGGGGGTTTCTGTGACTGGCCATTAATGTACTTTCTGTCAGTTCTATATCGAGTAAATGGCTGGGAAGTTGAGATTCTGTTAGGATCTTTTGTATCATTTTTACCGTTTCAAAATCTTTAAACTGTCTTGCTGAGAAATTTACCGCAATGCTGCAATCCTCATCAACCAAACCTTGATCATGCCATAATTTGAGTTGGTGACAGGCGGTTTTCAAAACCCATTCTCCCGCCTGACCGATAAGGCCAGTCTCTTCCATAAGCGGGATAAAAGTCGCCGGTGATACATTACCGAGTTCCGGGTGGTTCCACCGCATCAAGGTTTCAATACCGGCCAATTTTTTTTCTTTTATGTCAAAGATCGGTTGATAGTTTAGATCCAATGTTTCGTCGTTAATTGCTTTTTGGAGTGCGGATTCGAGGCTGAGCTTCACGTCGGTTTTGCTACGGAGGTCCGAGGTAAAAAATTGATAATTATCTCGACCTTTAGCTTTGGCGTGATACATCGCGACGTCGGCACTTTTTACCAACTCATCGCAGTCACTGATTGAGCTGTCAATAATTGAAATACCCAAGCTGCAGGACACGCTCATCTGGCTGCCTTCTATTGTCAGAGGTGTCGCGAGTGACTTGCATATTCGCTCTATTGCATGGGTAATGTGGGTTTTGTCACCGGAGTTTTCAAGAATGACTGCGAACTCGTCACCTCCTAAACGCGCTGCTAGATCAACGTCTCTGATGGCATCATTAAGACAATTTGCGAAGTGTTTGAGTAATTCATCACCCGCGCTGTGTCCGAGTGTATCATTGATGTTTTTAAATCGGTCTAGATCGATAAAAACTAGCGCGGACAAGTGGCCATCTCGTTTTACTCGCATAATCGAAAGCTCCAATCGTTCGTAAAGGAAAGATCGATTGGCCAAGCCGGTAAGAAAATCATATCGAGCGAGTTGAGTTAACTTTTTTTCTGATTCCTGTCGTTCCGAAATGTCTCTTATTACAGCGGTAAATAGAATCTCTTCGTCGACGTTCATTGGGGTGACGGAAATTTCGACGGGAAAAGAATCACCGCTTGAATTTATGCCTACAGCTTCAGGCCATTTTTCACCGGCAAGAATACGTGTATAACCAAGGGATTTTACAGCTCCGTCAATAGGTAGCTGTGAGTATTTATTAAGGTCGACAATGAGACTTTGCAGAAAGCAGTCATTCTTCATCGGCAGGGGAAGTGAGAACAGGAGCGCCGCTGCAGGGTTATAACTTTGAATTGATCCTTGTCTGTTAAAAGTGATAATACCGTCTAAGGTACTCTCGATGATACTTCGTACCCGTTGTTCAGAGACCGCGTTTTCATGGGCGAGCTGCTTAAGGTCTTTTCCTTGCTGTTTTAGCATCGATTCCCGTTTTACGACATCGGTTACATTTGAAATGTGAACCAAACAAAGCCTGTTTTCCTGTTGGTCGATGAGAGGTTTTACCGTAATTGACTGTGCTACAGGCTGCGTTTCGAGGCCCGATGACGAGTTCATTAAGAGGGGTAAGACATAGCGATTGAGAGAACTTGAGAGTAGCGATGATAGTCGTCTTTCCAAAGCGTAATCAATAGCTTGCAATAACCTGCCAGTCTTTTTTTCCTTAAACAGCTCTTCAATTCTATTTCCCACCGCGTGCTGTTGAGAAATGCCTGAAACATCTTCCATCCACTGGTTCCACAAAACGATTTTCTTTTCTCGGTCTATTAAAATAACGCCGCTGTCCAACAGTCCCAGCGCAAGCAGAGAAAATGATTCGAGTTGAGTGTGGTTTCTTGGGTCTGTAACGTTTATCGCGCGCACCATTACTGTGGCATCAGTTTGTCGACGTACTGGTCAACTAGGGATATGAATTGTTGCAGGGCGCCCATATTCATAATGAAACTAATAGTCCCTTTGATATCGTGGTTGGGGATAGAAAAAAGCATCGACAGTAGCAACACATAGCTTTCTTCATTCTCACTACTCATTGATAGAATCTGCTTACAGCTACCCTGTTGCCGCGTTGGAATCTCGCCGATAATTTCACAGCCCAGAATATCTGAGATGGTGCAAATACAAGCGTTCAGAATTACATTCCCCACTTCCAACAGTGCATCTTCTTCAAGTTCAGACAGATGTTCCAGGGAAACATCGGTTCCCAATATGGCTTTTACTAACTCAAGGCTGTCACGTTGAGGAAATATAAGGAGTGCATTCCCTGAAAACTCACCGGAAAAGCTCTGTTTAACGGCGCTAATATCTGACGACGTCATTTTGGCGAGTTCTATAGACGCTTTGTCGAGTGGTAGGCAGCTCACGATCGGTACAGACAAATCTACATTGTCCGCTATCATATCGCTTAAGGAAGCTGCCGCTTGACCGATGCCTATATTGAAAAGTTCGCTGAGCACATCAAGTTGGACCTCAGAGAGAACCTCGCTGCTCATAGTGACTCTTCCACTGTCTTGAGATAATCGAGGATTTTTTCCTCAGTGACCGGCTTCGATATAAACGATAGTCCTAAACTCTCTGCTTCCGCCTTAACTGACTTTTGAACATTGGCTGTTAACAAGGCAATGTTTGTATTTGGCAGTAGTTCTTTTAGTTTTGGGGCTATTTCGAGGCCGCTCTTGCCCGGCATATTCATGTCGAGTGTAATGGCCCTAACATTGTGTTGTTCACATTGTTTGACGGCATCATCGGCGGACGGGGCCTCCAAAATCGTCCATCCAGTATCATACTCTTTGATTATCGCGCTAATCATCATTCTAGATAGTCGACTGTCGTCGACAATCAATATAATTTTTCCCATTTTTACCTTCTCTATCTTTTTGAAACGTAACATTATGAGTGTAGATGAGTTCTCGGTATTTTATCAGAAAACTTGAGAAAACAGCTTCAGTTTATCCTGCGTAAGCGCCTAAATTGTATGAAAGTGATTATAATAGATTAGGGGATTTGGGAATTGCGAAAGAAATGCCACTTAAAAAATGCGTGTACTTGAAAAGTAAGTGATTTAGACAGTTGTTTTGTTAGCATTATACAGCGAATTTTGTGTCCAGAATCTTCGATAGACAGGGGTTCGCATGAATACAATTGTTAGAACTATTTCATAGAGGTTTAGAGAAAAGTGTAAATGCCACTTCTGGTAGGAACAGCTTGCTCTTTCTGTGAGGATTGGCGTTCCTCTGCTTGCAATTATTTGTGTTTATTCACGTTGGCGCAATTTATGTCATTCGTGAAGTTAGTGTAATAGTGTTAGTAAGCCAGCTCATCATAGCTTTCACGATTGCGGTTTGCAAGCTTAGCGCGAACCTGGTCTTTTATCTCCCTGATGCGGCCGGAATCGATCATGCCTTGCAAGGATTGGGTGATTTCTGGAACCAGATTAGCGTGTGCACGTTGTAAGTAGTGGAAGACGGGTTCAGTCGAAATCGCTGGATTAAGTCTTGCGATCTGATGATTGGAAAAATGACTGGTCAGGACAGTGTCACCGGTAAACGCTGTGAAAATAACGGCATCGACCCTATCTGCGGTCAGTAGCTTAAACAGCTGTGAAACCCCGTTAGCTTCCACAGGTTGCATCCCTTTAGTTAATTCATTGGTGAACAATAGACCTCGAAGGACACCCAGGCGTAATCGTTCCAGAGGCAGGCCCGAGGCTTTTTCCTTAAATTCGCTGCGCACGTACAAATGCCAGTTTAGAGACATATACGGTACATCCACTCGTATTAGCTCTGGATAGATCTTCGTTGCTCTTTTTGTAAGATTTATATCGCCGTCCAATTCGCCATTGGCGGTCATGGATAGTCTTCGCTTACCGGGTAAAAGCACAACATTCGCTCTGCGGCCAATCCGCGCATACGCTTCTTCGATTATGGCTTTACAGAGGACATTAAAAGCGCTGTCTGACAAACCTGAGAAAATTAATTCGTTTTGATTGACGTTATTGGCGTGTTTAGTTGCTGTGCCGTCCGCAAGCGTATCGCCATTTGATTGCAACGTGCAATAAGTCAACAGGATTAGGGTGGCCATCTTTAGAGCGCGCAAGTGTCATTTCTCCGCTCGCTAACTACAGAATTGATCGGTGCCAAGAATTATAGTGGATAACTGCGGTAGTACCCGAATAAAGATCGAATCACATTGCATTTCACATTCAATTTTTCTGTTCAAATTGAGGCGGTTTAAAAAACACTTAAAAATATTGGACTTCACTCCATAATTTGTACTATTATCCATTCCATACATAAATAATTGGAGTTTAGTCCATGAATTATACCAAGGGTCATAATTATTCTGGCAGTCAGGTGCTCGCCAAGGACGCTATCGGAGAAATGTTAGCGCAGGCCTGGAACAGCCCGCGCTGGCTGCTATCGATAGCCTCGTTTGTTATTATTGTTTCGGAATTTCGATGGGGAGTCAGTGGTGTGGCATTGTTGGCTCCCATCTTGCTGTTGCGGTACCTGCGAATTACGCCCACAGGCCGACCACTTTTGTGGTTGTTTGGAGCGCTTTTCCTGGCTTATACCGTAGCGGTCGCGAAAATTGCCACAGGCCACATTCCTATACTCATGAGCCCAATGTTTGGCCTACCGATAGCCATTATGCATTTTGGTGGATATGTCTTTTTTCATTGGGTGAAGGCTCATCGTGGTTACGGATTAGCCCTTCTGGCATTTCCCGTAGCGGGAGTGGTCTGCCAATGGTTGATTGGGCTGACGCCTGCCAGTACCTGGGGTGTTTCTGCCTACCTGTTTATCGACAATTTACCGCTCGCGCAGTCCTTGTCTCTAGTTGGTATGGCGGGTCTAAATCTGCTGTTCCTGTGGTTTGCGGCATGTGCGGAGGCGATACTGTCCGAAGGTTGGAACCGGTCGCGATTTTCCCAGCTCACCGCACTCGTTTTTGTTTACTTGTTCCTCAATGCGTGGGGCAACTGGCGTCTTGATCAGCCCTTTGAGGTCGAACAGGCCGTTGCTGCTGGAATTAAGACGGATTGGCATGTATCAATGGGGCTGCTGGATGAGGAAGGCCAACAATTACTTTTTAACTCTCTTGCTGAAAAGACGGTGAAAGCAGCGCAAAGTGGGGCGCAAATAGTCGTATGGGCAGAAGTCGCAACAATGGTTCGGCCGGAAGGTGAGGCTGAGTTATTGAGAAAACTTGATGAACTGGCGACTGCCAACAAAATCCATCTGGTCGCTGGTTACGCGGTATTATTGGAAAACAACCAATACGCGAATAAGTATCAATGGCTCACGCCGACCGGTGATGGTCAGAATGAATATTTGAAGCGTCATCCTGTACCCGGAGAGCCCGCGATAAAAGGTACGAGCTTACCGACACCTGTTGCTACGCCACTAGGTTTGGCTTCCGGCGCAATATGCTTCGATTTTGATTTTCCGGAAGAAGCGCTTTCACGCGCGCGCCAAGGGGTCGATTTTGTGGCACTGCCTTCATCGGACTGGAAAGGTATCGACCCTATTCATACTCAAATGGCTGCTTTTCGGTCAATCGAGGGCGGATTTTCTACTTTGCGAACGACTAATTTGGGATTAACCGCAGGTATCAATCCCTACGGTCAAATGGTGGCGCGGATGGACCATTATGATCATTCCGATGGTATTATGTTGGTAAGGCTGCCAACCGAAGGAGTGAATACTATTTATAGTCAAATTGGCGATCTATTGGTTTACCTTTGTATGGGGATGATGTTGTTGTGTATTCTGCGTCGACCGAATTCCGCAAAACAACATTGAATTGAGAGAGCTGAAAAGTGTGAGCACAGACAAACCCATCCCCCTAAGGCAACGCAACGCAGTTAATCTTCGTTTAGCTGTGGTTGATATGGTTAAGGACAGACTCCGCGAAACAACCCTCGACAACATTGTTATTAAACCAATGTGCAAGGAGTTGGGAATTGCAACGGCGACCTTTTTTAACCATTTTCCGCAAAAGACGGACATCTTGATCTATTTCATTGAGCTATGGACCGCGCGGCTCGAATTTGAAGCATTGGAAAAAACCGGTGGCGTGAAGGGGACGCTGTTGATCGAAGCCATGTTCAGTTTGCTGGCAGATGACATTGCCGAACATCCACGTCTGATGCTTGAAATTATTGCTTTCATCGCGCGGGCAGATTCCAGGCCCTCCGGTCCGCAGGTTTCAGCTGTCGACTTGCAGCTCGCCTGGCCAAACCTAATCGGTATTGCCGATAGACCGAGTAAAGAATTGGGAGAGGTATTACGGGAGAATATTGAGGTGGCATTTGAGCGGGAAGTTAAACCCGTCGCAAAAACAAACGCTGCAATGAAAAAATTGGACTCTGAGAATAAAAGACGTTTGTTCGAATCACTTGTGTCGCTATTTTACGGATATCCATTGGCGGCAAAGGTGATTGGTATAGAGAATATCTCTGGAGGTATACATTCGCAGATACAATTACTTTGGCGGGCGTTCGATGTTGAGTAAGCTTTGCCGTTGGTAGATTAAGCACGGGAGAAGAGTAGGGTGTAACGCTACAATAAACCCGGAGTCGGTGGAAAATTTGACGCGGCGCGATGGCTCGTATTGTTGGCTCCTTCATGTATTGAAAACTTAACGAAACTTATAACTAAATCGACTTATTAGTGAGAGCTGCTGGATAGCTCTTCGTCTCCGAGAGGGCTCTTTGAGTTGCTAGAATTCCACCTTTGTACTAATCTAAAGCGCGAATAAAGAGTGCTTAGTACCGAAAATAACGAAACCGACTTCGCATTGTTCGACTGAGTAGTTTGTCAATTCCATCCTCCGAGGCAACCGCTTGAAAGAGGTTAACGACGAGGCTGTCTCCATGCAGGACAATCGGCGATATTACAGTCTGGATGCACTGCGCGGTTCTATGATGATGTTGGGAATTGTCCTTCACGGATCACAGTTCTATGTGTCGGAACCTATGGGGGGCATACCCATGCCCGCAGACCCGTCAAATTCATATTTATTTAATATCATTCTCTATTTTATACATAGTTTTCGTATGCCTTTGTTTTTTGTTCTCGCTGGGTTTTTTACGTCATTGCTAGTGGACAAGAGGGGAGTAAAGGGAACCTATGTCAACAGAGGAAAAAGAATTCTTGGTCCCTTGTTAGTTGGCGTTGTTACTATTTTGCCGCTGACCATGGTTTGTATGGGTGCTTTTTTGGTGAGTGCGAAATTTAATACTTTCCAGTTTATACCGGAGATGGCGCAGATTGAAATTATTGCCGCCGAGTTGCAAGAGGCTGGTTTTCCAGTCGATGAACCTTCGTTGGGACATCTATGGTTTTTGTACTATTTGCTCTATTTTTATCTGACAATTCCATTATGTATTTTAATTGTGCGACTGGCCAAGCCTTATCAATCTTCTATAGATAAATGGCTGGCAAGGCCTTCTTCGCTGCTGGCCCTAGGTTTATTAACGTCTTTAACGCTATGGCCTTTCAAGTATGGTCAGGTTTTTGAAGGTTTTATTTTTATCACGCCTCACTTACCATCGCTGGCTTATTACGGGATGTTTTTTATTGCAGGTTATATTTTTCATCACCATAGAAGCATATTGGATACCTTCAAACAACATTTTCCACGCCTAGCCGTTTTTACCTTGATTCTGTTCCCCGTTTCACTGTATTTCAGTGTTCTTGAGGAGTCGACCGTTAATCCCGGGGCTTTGCTTCACGTTATGGCCGTCATTTCCGGCGGGCTTTGTACGTGGACACTAATTTATTCTTTCATGGGGATATTTTTACGGTACCTGGATTACGAATCTCCCTGGATTTTGTATATTTCACAGTCGTCCTACTGGGTCTATTTAATTCATATGCCCCTGGTGAGTTTTTTCGCCTGGTGTATGCTTCCCTTCGAACTATCGGCTTTTATCAAGTTTCCGTCTATTGTTATGTTGACCGCGCTGTTCAGTCTTTTTAGTTATCATTACTGGGTTCAAAAAACCTGGGTCAGCGATTTGCTGAACGGCATGCGTTTTGATTTGAAGTGGCCGTGGAATTCTCACGAAAAAGAATTGCCACGTTCTGGATAATTTTTGTTGCGGTGGGTTAACGTAAGTATGTATGACGGGTCCTAATTATTTTTTTACGAGTCAGCGCAACAAAAATCAAACAATGAAAAGGCGACATTGGCCGCCCTACAATGAGTCACCACATTGTTAGCTAACAATACTTTGCAACACTTCGACGTCTACAAGGCTATTGATAATCGCATCAATATCGGAGAAAGTTTCGCCTTTTATAATCAAGTCTTGGTCGTTCGTATCAAGATAGCCTTGTTCTTTCATTACGCTGATTAGATTTGCCTGAGCTTTTTTGTCGATAAACTCGGGCGCATTAATGTTATTAAGAACTAAGAGGCGCTTGGCGATGGCAACGACTTTAGATTCCAGCTCACCTTTCTTTATGGGTGCAAGGCGGTCAACTAAGCTGGTGATAATCGCAAATCGCTGCATGGTTTCATCAATGCATTCCCCCATGATTCTCACGCTAGAGCGCGATTCAGTGTCAGGAGTAAAGGACCAAAACTCTGCCTTACTTTGTTTGATTATATTACTTGATGATAGCGCAGAGAGAATGTCCTCGACCTGATGGGTCACTGTCTCATTTGACTGCCATAAAAACAGGTCGGTTTTGATAAGGGCCGTCAGGTTCTGAACCTGATCGATTAAGTCCTGGTGGCCAACCTTAGCCGAGCGATCCAATATACGGCAAACTAATCCCGGCAGAATATAGGTGTGGAGAATGTTGTTTCGATAATAACGCATTTCTAATGTCGCCAGAGGAGAAAGGGAAATAATATCGCCAAAGCTGTCCGTAGCAACAGTAACTTTTCCCAGAGCAATAACTTGTTTTAGCAAGTCACGTCCTGTCTCAGTCGGTATGCTGAGTAGTTTACTAAAGGGTGCATTGCGTTGAATCATCAGGAAAAAATCTAGCTGTTCTTCCAGGTCTGTTTTAGATAGTGCTTTATTTTCAGTCGACAATAAAATCAAGGCAACCAGAGCCACACCGTTTAATGCGGCCGACTGGTTTATTGATGTCATCACTTCGTTGGCAAGGAGATTAACCGTGGGCGAAAGCCATTTAGGCTTTTGGGGGTTTACCGGGTCGATAAATGATTTCCAGTCCGGTTCATGCGCGTTTAGAAACTGATTGACACTAATGGGTTCGCCAAAATTCACGTATCCTTTGCCGTAGTTTCGTAAATTTTTAATGGCTTTCAGAACCCCGCTAATCGACTCCTTTTTCTTCTCGCTGCCACTGAGTTCTTTGTGATAAGTGCCGACTTCCATCACATGTTCGTAGCCGATATAAACGGGTACCAGCGTTAAGGGTCGGTCGATACCGCGAAGTAAGCTTTGCAGAGTCATCGTTAGCATGCCGGTTTTTGGCAGCAACAATCGACCGGTGCGGCTGCGACCTCCTTCTGTGTAATATTTGACTGAGTAACCGCGCTCAAACAGTAGGCTCAAATATTCGCGAAACACCGTTGAATACAAGCGATTTCCAGCAAAGCTGCGGCGGATGAAAAATGCGCCCGCTCGTCGAAAAAGCGGGCCTGCGGGCCAAAAACTCAAATTTATGCCCGCTGCGATGCGCGGCGTGACTAAACCCTCGTGGAAAATAACATAGGTCAGCAATAGGTAGTCCATATGGCTGCGGTGACAGGGTAAATAGATAATTTCGTGGCCATCCTGAGCTAGTTTCCTGAGCGCTTGTGAGTTGTTGACTTCAATGCCATCGTATAAGCGATTCCACAGCCATCTCAGCATTCGCTCCCAAAAAAGAATCATAGATTCTCGGTAGTCGCCCGCAATTTCATTCATAATAGCGAGCGCTTTGCGCTTTACTTGCGCCTCGTCAACACCTTCTTTTTTAATCTCATCTGAAATCAGTCGTTTAATTGCAGGGCTTGCAAACATGGAAGTAAACATTTGCTGGCGATCCATTAGGCGTGGACCGGTGGCAGCGATTTTTTGCCGGTGAAAGTGAAAGCGGGCAACTCGAATCAGTTTACGGGCAGTTACATCGTCGCTTTGATGCTGGTCTACCAGAATTCGAAACGACAAGGCTGCGCTGAATCGAACTAGCGTTTGTCTGCCTACAAACAAAACAATGAAAAACTTCCGTATCCAGCTAGGTGATTCTTGATCTGCAAGTAAGGTGCCGACATTGGCATTGTTTTTTTCTTTGGTGGGGGTTCGGCCCCAGATAAGATTGGCAGGTATGAGTTGTGCTTCGAGAGTGGGGTCGTTCGCATAAAGATCGTGTAATTCAACGCCCTGGCTGATTGCCGTTGTTTTACCGGCCGTGCTCCAGGAAAATACCGGCGTCGGTTTTTCCAGGCATAAAGTTCTAGCCAGGCGCTTACCTTTTATTTCGACGTAGCCAAGAGGGTCGGGTAAGTTTTGTTTTTTACATGCAATTTGTAGAGCCAGTAAATCGCTCGCCGACTGATGTCGAATGATATAGAAAATGGGTTTGGTCGCATCCATAGCTCCCGGTTCGGGCAAATTGTCGGGAACTATTTTACAGCGTACCCATAGTTTTATAGGGAATTTCAATAGAAAATAAAAGATAGAACGGAGGGCTAACATAGTAGACTGCCTAGCATTGTGAGAGACGTATTCTACCATTTTAGGTAGTTTTTTCTCAATGGAGATACGTGTAGTGAGCTTAGTCGCTTTCGATATGAACGGAATTTACGAGTGAGATAAGCACGGCGTTAAGTAAAGCCGCTGAACGCACGTTCGTTTATAACGTAAATTTAATTGTGATTAATTATCAGGGCGATACAATCGAAAAATAATAATTATGTATCGTCCATTGTATTTCAGAGGAAGTCCCTATGCGTATCGTGCTCTATTCGGTCCTAATTCTGTTCGTCTGTGCTGCCGCTGGTATTGGCTACCTTAGCCTTCCGGAGCCTGAAGCGGCAGAGCCAGCTCCATTAAGCGCCGCAGAACTGGCGAAATTACCCAAAGAGCGCAAGGGGCAAGTACTGATTTACGGTGCTTACGGATTCAGCGGTTCAGGGATTTCCAGGTTGGCTGCCGATTATGGCATCACGCCTGTGTTAGCGGGTCGAAATGAAAGCAAGCTCAAACCGCTGGCGGAGTCGCTGGGCTACGAATACGTCGTTTTGTCATTACCCAATAATCACGATAATCTCGTTTCGGTATTAGAACATTTTGAGCTTGTGTTGCACATTGCCGGACCTTACACCTATACCTCGGAGCCCATGCTCGATGCGGCCATCGCGGCTGGGACTCACTATCTGGATTTGACTGGCGAAAACCATGTCATACAGGCAGATCTTGATCGGGATGAAGAGTTCATACGGGCAAACATAATGGTAATGCCTGCGGTTGGTTACGATGTGGTGCCGACGGATTGTCTCAATGTATATGTCGCTGAGAAAGTGAAGGACCCTATTAACTTAACGGTATTGATGAATGGTAATGTCAATGCCGTCGCTGGGGCAGGACTGAGCCGTGGCACTGCCAAGTCCGGCTTGGAAATATTGTCACGGCCACTCCTGATGCGTCAAAATGGCGAAATGGTCATGGTGTCTTCTCCAAAGGTGATAACCCGGACGGAAGAAGGTCGCATGCAGACTCTGGTTCAAATACCGTGGGCAGATATGGTCACCAGTTTCGTGAGCACGGGTATTCCAACGATCGAGGTCTACCAGGTTTCGGACGGTGAAGTCCCTTCAATCTTCCCCAAACTGGCGCAGTATCGATTCGGGCGTCGCCTGTTATCGTGGATGATTGACGAGTTTCTTCCGGAAGGACCACCGCCTGGAGCGCAAGAAAATCGCCAGACGCAAATAACGTCGACAGCGACCAATGCGGCAGGTGAGTCCGCATCGGCAACATTAACAACGCCGGAAGCCTATTTACTGACATTCCATAGCTCGCTTATTGTTGCTAAGAGAGTGCTCGATGGCGATTGGCAATCCGGATTTCAGACTGTCGGCAAGATGTATGGTCCCGATCTGGTTCTTGAAGTACCTGGCGTGACCCGAGAGGACAGCTAAATCCTCACCAAGCGAGTGGCGAAATAACTTTTAGGGTACAGAAGTTGGCTAGGTTGGTCGGTATGGAATGCATTGTCTACAACGAGCTGAGTCGGATGTTGTGATCACTTAGGTTTTTTTCGCTTAGGCACTGCTTTTTCTCCGACAATGACCAGCTCCTGTGCGTCGCTCGCTGTGACGCCCAGCGCCATCAAATACATCTTCGCATAATCCTGCACCATCGCTTTAGTCTCTTTCGGACGTTCTATTAGCTCTGTCAATAACCCCACCAAGGACCACAGAAACATATTTTCCCGGAGACGGGTGCTCACCGTCGGTCGAAAACGCTTTTGTGCAACGCCTATCTGAACATCTCTGTTTGCGAAGGAATTTGTTGCTTGAGCCAGTGCGGCGGCCAACAGTTTTGGGTGTTCTACTAAATGCTGAGTCACGGGTTCATTTAATAACCCGCGGACCACCACTTGTACGGAAGCTGCAATTAACTGTGCGGCGTCTTCCGTGTCAGCGGCAATACTGTTCATGCTAGCGGTATGGATTTCATACACTTGCGCGACGGCAGCAACAATACACGCTTCTTTACTAGCAAAGTGATAGTACAGCGTTCGGCGACCTAAATCAGCGGTGTCGGTGATTGCATCCATCGTGGTTTTATCAATGCCTCTTTCAATCACCGATTTAAGTGTGGCCGTCAGTAGTTTCTGCCGGGTTTCGAGCCTTCGTCGATCCATTCTGTTTGGTTTTTTCTCGTTGACGTCTTGGGTCACGTTTGCTCCTGCTTTAGGCGTTCACAGCCTGAATTACATTGGGTGATCGGCTGCGATTGTAGCATAAGAGTACCGGATGGCAGAGTTGCTCTAAAACATAATTTTGCATATAAGGCTATTTATGCACTATAGTGCATAAATAGCCTGTTGAGGAGCTAGTTTGTCACGTCGATGGGGAAATAACGCAGAGGTACTGTCATCGGCAAAATGGCGACGACAGCTGACATAAAGCTAGTGATCATGTACGCCCCGTTTAACTTGACGGACGACCAAATCGATATACGGACTACGTTTGTAGTCAAACCAAAAACGACTTGCGGATAACAATCCGCTTTTATGGAGGAAATAATGATTGTACTCATTACCGGCGCATCCGGCGGATTTGGAAAGGTATTGGGCGCTACACTGGCGGCAAAAGGTTTAACCGTTTACGGCACAATGCGTAACCCGGTAGGTAGAGAGGCAGAGTTCCCGTTTCCGATTTTAGCGATGGAGGCTGGTAATGATGAATCTGTAGACACTTGCGTCAATACTATCGTCGAAAAAGAAGGGCGTATCGATGCGCTGGTGAATTGTATTAATACCATGGTTATTGGTTCGGTTGAAGAAACGTCAGTCGCAGAGTTGGAGGCTCTTTATACAACGAACGTTTTTGGCGTGGCGCGAATTTGTAAGGCCGTCGTTCCGGTAATGCGAGCACAAGCTGGCGGTACCATCATTAATATGAGCTCTTTGGGTGGACTGTTAGCAGTGCCTTTGATGAGCGCATATACCTCGGCCAAATTTGCTCTGGAAGCTTTTACAGAGGCGCTCTATCAAGAGATGAAGCCTGATAATATCGACGTGGTGATAATGCAGCCGGTGGCAATGTCTATGACGCGTCCTGCTAGCGGAGATCATCTTCAATTAGTGCAAGGCGTGAAGGATCATTCACTCAGCCATCGAATGTTAAAGCGGATGGACAAAGATACCCGCAGTAGCAAACTTTCTCCCGAGATGGTCGCGGACAAAATATACTCGATTCTTTTGAGCGACAAGAAGCCGTTAAGAGTGCCGATGGATAAAGCGCGAGCCATAAGTATTGTTAAGCGACTTGCACCTCAGTTTGTCGTCGACAGATTAGTCGGAGGTTTAATGGCGAAGGGCTAAGGTTCGATTTCTTCAGACGTTAACTTCTTTGCAGTCTTGTTTCGCGATTCATGGTGAATCTACACAAGGTCCACGGTCATGAACGTTTACATGGCCAAAACTAATTTTTCTAAAGCAAAAATATGCGGGTCATTAATACCCAAGTACCGCAGGGCGTTTGCCAGATCTAACAGGTAACGTTTGTTGCTGCCGCTGGGCCCGCTGCTGTTGGCTATTTGTGCGGCGATTTCTGCGTCGCTGGCCGGTCCAAGAAACGCTGCGTTGTTTTCATCGGCAATGTAAATCAGACCCAGTTCTTCGTTGCCGTCACTAAACTGAAGAAACGTCTGTTGGCGAAGATAGCCGTTTTTCTCACGATGATCCAAATGCTGAAATACAGCGGGCGTGATTCGGTAGGCCATCCCCAAACATTCGGCATCTTCCTCTGCAACGAGGGTCACTACACGTCCGGGGGAATCGCTAGTCCCCCGGTGATCGTGGGAACCTTGCCAAAATCGCCGGCTAAAATGAGTGATGCTAGCTGGACGTTTTTCGATATAATCGAAATCAATTTTGAAAATAATGGATCCGTAGGCAAACAGCCATACTGATTCGTGTCGATCAAAAAAATCCAGTGCCTTGTTTTCCTTGCTCGTATCGAAACTCATAGAGACCTTACATTAAAAATGGGACGGTTGTCGTATTGATAACATGGCATAAAGAAGCGAGGCGTTAGCCGATTTGTAGTGTTTGCCATGGTATCTATCCCGGAGCATGTTAATTTTTTGGTAATTTTGCTTTAATGGAGCTCTGCCGTATTATGGATGCCGCAGTTAATGAGTGCTGCGCTGGCAATGCAGCGAATTACTCAGCTTGATTGAACACTGACAGTCAATAATGATAATAATAGCTAGCCTGAGCCAGTAGGACATGTCTTCAACAGTAATGAATCTTAACGGGTATGACCCGAATTATAAATATTGGCTTGAATCATGTTATTCAATTTAGTGGAGCCGTACAAATGACTGAAATAAGCAATTTCGAAATAGATATTCCAGTAGCAGAAATCGAAGACCTGAAAACCCGTTTGAAAATGACTCGCTTCCCGGATGCTGAAACTCCGACCGATTGGGCGCAGGGTATCCCTTTGGCCTATATGCAGGAAATCAGAGATTATTGGCTTAACGACTACGATTGGACGGCGCGCCAAGCGTTGTTGAATAACAACCCGGGCTATATGACCAATATCCAAAACCTCGATATTCATTTTTTACATATAAGATCAAAGCATGAAAATGCAAAGCCGCTTATTTTGACCCATGGCTGGCCCGGATCAATTATAGAATTTCAAAAAGTGATCGGACCTTTAACCGATCCGGAAGCCCATGGTGGCAACGCCGAAGACGCCTTCCATCTAGTGTGTCCTTCATTACCGGGATTTGGTTTTTCAGGGAAACCTACGGAGACGGGTTGGGGAATCGACAAAATTGCGGCGGCTTGGGATGAGCTTATGTTGCGCCTTGGTTATGAATCGTATTTTGCTCAAGGTGGGGATTGGGGTTCGATCGTGACAACGATGATCGGCGTACAAAATAAAGGTAGTTGCGCGGCTATGCATGTCAACATGCCTATTGTAGGTCCCGACCCAGAAACGATGGGTGATCTATCTGAATTGGAACAAGCTGCCCTGGCGGGTATGAAGTTTTATCAGGAACACGATTCGGGTTACTCGAAACAGCAGTCCACGAGGCCGCAAACGCTCGGTTATGGACTGGCCGATTCGCCCATCGGACAAGCCGCCTGGATAATCGAAAAATTCTATCAGTGGATGGACTGTCAGGGACACCCGGAAAACATCGTATCTAAAGATGAGTTGCTGGATAACGTCATGATGTATTGGCTGGGCAATGCCGGTGCCTCCAGTGCGCGCATCTATTGGGAAAGCTTCGGTGCCATGGACCAAAGCCCTGTTGAAATCCCGACCGGGTGCAGTATTTTCCCCAAAGAAATTTTTAAAACCTCGGAGCGCTGGGCCAAAAAGCGCTTTAATAATTTAATCCATTTTAATGTCTTAAATAAAGGAGGGCATTTCGCCGCATTCGAGCAGCCCGAAATTTTCGTGGATGAGCTGAGAACCTGTTTCCGGAAGGTTCGCTGAGCTTTTGTGTCGACAGGGTTATACAGTAGCAAGAGACCAGAGACCAGAGACCAGAGACCAGAGAACGGAGTAGAGAAAAGAGAGGCAGGCACCCGCATGGATCATGATGGTGTTTACTACCTTGGGTGCACAGGTGATTATTCGCGCGCCCAGCTCTGAATTGTTTTCAACGGCTTACCGCGGTAGTGCCACTGGAGCGCTGACCATGTCGGAAGCATTGGGTGCCGGATTGGGGTTATTGATGCTGAGTTTATTTTCTGTAGAGCGGGGAGATATCCTTGTTTATATTTCCTGGTTTTCCTGTGGAGTGCTAGGGGCAGCCGTCGTCATGATTTTTTCCCCGAAACAGCGGGTATCGAGTTGGAAGATATCTGATTAAAGACAAAATTCAGCAGACAGAAGACAGCGGAAGATGAAAGCGATAGCGAGTGAATGTTGTTCGGGTTTATTTCCGAAAAATTCTTTGAGTGGTTTTAAGCACTGCCTGGATGCCGGGTATGACGGGGTTGAGTTTGACGTTCATCTCACGTCCGATGGATTCATTGCTGTTCAGCATGATTTTTTGTTAAATGCTCAAATCACCCGCGATCCCAATGGAAAATGGCTCGCTAAACCGGGTCCGCCCGTCGCTCAATTGACCCAGGCACAACTCAAAACCTACGATATCGGGCGTTATGTCCCGGGCTGCCAAGAAGAAGCGGACTACCCCGATTATCGAGCAATCGATAATGAGAAAATCCCGTTATTGGATGAGTTCTTGCAATATTATCAATCGATTAGCGCGCGCGCGGAGCTATGGATTGAAATTAAATCATCTCCTTTTCAGCGGGCTATTAGTTCGAATCCTGAAGACCTTCTAAAAGCGGTTTTACAGGCGGTTTCGGACGCCGGGGTCATCGAGAAAACCATTGTATTGGCGTTTGAGTGGGATCTGTTGGTATTGGCAAAACAATTGCGTCCGTCAATTCAAACCGACTTTCTAAGCATTGATCCAAAATACATAAAGGCCATGCATGCTAAAGAGGGGGTTGTTGATCCTTCGTTGCTCTATGGTTCATTCAGTCCAGAGCTGTATGGGAATTCGGTAGCAACGGCGGCGAGCGCGGCGGGAGCTGATTGGTGGGGGCCATTTATTCGCGACGTATCGAACAATGATATCCTGGCCGCCCATGATCTCGGTCTGAAGGTCAATGTTTGGGGTGTCGAGTCAACTCCCGAAGCGATTGCGCAAGCTGAGAGTCTGGGTGCCGATGCAATAACCTTGGCGCGCCCGGATCTGGTTAATAATAAGTAACGACGGGCAGTTTCCGCGCTTAACGATAGTCATCGTACGCAGCAGTAGATCCCAGAAAACCCACAATTCTATCGACTATTCTGTCGCCTTTTCTTGGTCCCAGTCAGTGAGCAGGATAGTTCGCAACAGCTCTAGTTTTTCCTCACCAATTCGGTCTGCCACCCTTTGGTCAATATCGCGAAGATATTCTCGTGCTATGTCATTTAGCTGATAGCCTTTTTCTGACTTGATGATTAACTTGGCATTGCCTCGGTCAGGGTCCGGAATCTGTTTAATCAATCCCCGTTTTTCAAGCTCTTTGACCATTTGATGCACCGCTTGGCGTGAAATTCGAAGATGGCGAGCAATGTCCGACGAGCTGGATCCGGGGCCCTGCAAATACGCGAACAGCATTATTTGGGGTCGCGTCAGCATTTCCCAGCCTCCGGCTGCCAGCCGTTCGCTTAACGCTGCCTCCATCCAGGAAAAGCGGCGCAGAAGTAAATCGATTAAATGTTCATCTGGATTATTAGTCATAATTCATGTAAATCTGCTTGACAAGGTGGTGGGAGGCTAATACGATTCTTGTCAATAATGTTGACAAGATGGAGTGAATGATATGCCAGTAACCTTTATAGATCAAGCTCGTTCTGGACGAACTCTCACGCCGGTGTGGCTCGCTATCCCCGCTAGCGTCCTGATTCTCATTGCATCAATTATTAGTGGCAACTTATTTTTTAAGGCGGTAATTATTGAATCATTTGGAACCGTTAGCGAAATTCAGGCGTCACAGTTTACCGCCGGGCTTGTTCAGATGTTGCGCGAGTGTTCCGAGCTGGGGCCTGCCATTCTGGCGGTTTGGTGCATTGTGCGTTTCTATGAGGGGCGCGAGCTCTCAAGTTTAGGCTTGTTCCCTGCGCGAGTGGTTCGGCAATTGACGATCGGCGCAGCCAGTGGTTTTAGTTTGATGGCGCTTTGGGGGCTTGTTGCATTTACATTGGGTGGAGTGGTTATTGAAGAATCCAGACCAACCGTTGACGGATTTGGTTTCGGTTTTTTGTTTGTTTTTTTTGGCATCATGATTCAAACCAGTGCCGAAGAGCTTATTTTCAGAGGGTGGCTATTTCAGATTTTGAGCAACAAATGGGGTTATTATGTGGCGGCTACGGTGACGTCATTGGTATTTGCTGCGCCACACGCAATCAATGATGACATCACGCCCTTGGCTTTGTTAAACATATTGTTGTTGTCTTTTCTCTTTTGCCAAATTGTCTGGTATCAGCAAAGTCTATGGACCTTAATTGGATTTCACTGGTTTTATAACTGGACTCAATTCAGTGTGTTGGGACTAGACGTGACCCCGGAAGAAAATCTTGGCGGTGCGATTATCAATCTCGCTTATACGAATCAGGTGCCGTTTATCACTCGAGGTTTTGTGGCGGAAGATGGCCTGTTGATGACTCTACTGGCATTATTGGCGATAGCATTTCTCGCAAAACTAATGGCTGAGGAAGTGCGGGCATAATGAAGTAAAAGGGCGGGCGTAATGAGGGAAAATGCTGGCGGCATCAAATATACCGAGAATTTAGCCCTTCAATAAGTGTTCTTTGCTGTTCAATAATGTCGATCAAAAACTCCCTGCAAGCTCGAACCCTGGCGGTGGTGCGTAAGTCAGCATGACTTAATACCCAAACGCCCCAGTCCGATGGGGCGAGCGAAACATCGAGACGCCGCAATGTAGGTTCAGCATCGGCAACATAACAAGGCATTCTTGCCCAACCTAAATGGTTCTTTACCGCCTCCATCATGGTCATTATTTCGCTGGCTCTCACATAAATTCTTGCGTCGGGAAAGTGTTCGATCGCCCACGGTGGCAACCTTTTGTCATCTGCCCATAGTATTAGCTGATCGATACTACGTGCTTGTGCTAAGTACTTTTCACTCGCGTAAACCCCGTGTGCTAACGGTACAACTTCTCGCCCTATTAAGTACTCTGGTGGTTTTGGACTTAATCGCAGTGCAATGTCTGCCTGGCGACTGCTTAGGTCAACAAGTCCGGTTGAGGAGACGAGCTCAATTTCGATAAGGGGGTATTTATCGGTAAATTCATGCAATTTAGGCGTAATTAACCGCGTAAAAACATCGTATGACGCAGCTAATTTGAGTGGGCCGCTTAGCTGGGAATCCATGCCAAAGACTTCTCTGTTGGCTGAGTTGACCAGTTCCTCTATACCGAGAGCATGCGGCATTAAGTTTTCTCCGGCTTGAGTCATTGCATAACCTGATGGCATCCGATCAAACAGCCGGCTTCCCAATTGCTCTTCAAACCCCGCGACTCGTCGCGCCACTGTTGTGTGTTTGACTTCAAGCACCCGGCCCGCACCACTGACGGTCCCTTCTCTGGCAAGAGCCAGAAAAAAACGTAAGTCATCCCAATTCACTGCAGCTCTCCTCTTAAGGGTTAATTCCGTGTGTGCTTTTATGCACATTGAGGGCTATTTATAACTCATTTACGCCCTTCTTTGCACCACATATTATAGACACATCTTCAGCGACAAGCAGAAATTAAGTCACGGAGATTAACTGCACACAGTAAATTAATCAGCAACTTAGACAGGAGATTTACCATGCCACTTATTCGAATAACCGCCCAAGAAGGCACATTTAACAAAGCGACTCAAAATAAATTTATGGAAGAAATCACCGATGCGGTACTCGCTGCTGAAGGTGCTGACCCTAAAGACCCTGCTGCACAATCTTTGGCCTGGGGTTATTTCACCGAACAGCAGCAAGGGGACGTTTATGTTGGCAAACAAAACATCGATACGCCGCCTGTATTGATCCGCGTTACGACACCTGCAGGTGCGCTGGATCAGGCCGCGAGTAAGGTTCTGGCTAAAAGCGTTAACGACATCGTCAACGATTTTATTGGGCCTTTTGAAGGACGATTGAATCACTGGTTATTGATCGACGATATTCCGAAAACTGGCTGGGCGAGTAACGGTGTTGTGTTCAGCATCGACGACGTTAAGTCGGCAATGAACATCACCTAAATTTGGTTTAATCAGGAACTCGGACCGAGCTATACATGCCTACGTTTAAGCCGGCCGTAATGAAAAATCAACTTAACTTACACAAGGAAAATTAATATGAACACTCACAGTAAATGGGTAACTTCTCTTACGCTCGCGGCCACATTATTTTCTGCAACTGTCTCTAATACGGCGTATTCCGCTGCAGAAACAAAACTACAGGAAAGCACGGCAAAACTTCTTTCCGTACGTTTTGATGCTCGAAAAGTCGTCAAAATAGAAGCGGGTGATTTCCATTTTGTGCCCGGACAAGTCGCACCGATACACACCCATGATGCGCCGGCTGTCGGCTACGTCTCTAAAGGGCAGATCCTGTATCAAATAGAAGGACAAAAACCTCAGCTTCTTCGTGAAGGCGATGCCTTTTATGAGCCGGCAGGTCCTCGTATTTTACGGTTCGATAATGCATCGGCCACCGAAGAGGCGATTTTCATCGACTTCAATCTCGAACAGAAAGACGAGCCGTTTATTGTGTTTGAGAAAGAACTGACTGAGCACATTGATCGACGTGCGTTGCCAACGGTTGAGCTAACGGGAAAAACGCTCTCGGCGACAGACATTTTTGTTAGCGAAATCGAGCCCAAAGGACATAAGCGCCTGGAAGCCGATGTGCCTGTCTTGAGTTACGTCGCGGAAGGTTCTGTAAGAGTAGTGACAAATGCCACAGGAACACAGGATTACCATGCCGGAGAGACCTTCTCGTTAATTGAGCGTACGGAAATTACGACAGTGGTCAACGACTCTCAAGACTCACCGGCAAAAGTCGTTTCCTTTTACCTTCGTTAAATTGGATTAGATTTGGCTTAAAGCAACCTATTTGTAACTACCTGCGTGTAACTACAGGTTCGCAACAACACTTAAATTAGTCTATTGGAGATCACAATGAAGAATTATATTTTGGTTCACGGAGCATGGGGTGGCGCTTGGGAATTTGCAGACGTTGTTAACTTATTGTCAGCCGACGGAAGTAAGGTTACAGCGCTTGATTTACCCGGACATGGTGAAAATAAAAGAGCACTTGCCGATGTGTCGATGGCAGCTTATGTCAGCACAGTCGTCGATGCGGTTAATGAGCAAGAAGGAAAGGTGATTCTTGTCGGTCATTCTTTGGCTGGGGCGGTTATAGCACAGGTAGCAGAGGACATTTCGGAAAAAATCGATCGCTTGATATTTGTGGCTGCTATTTTGCCCGCAAGCGGTGAAACTCCTCTTGGCTTAATGCAAAGTGATGATCGAGGTCAGCTATTGCCGAACGTTATTTTCTCCGCTGACCAAAGCTACGGTACGGTCACTGAAGAGACAGTAAGAACGGTGTTATTGAATGACATCAAGGATGAGGCTCACCTCGATCGCTTAGTCCCACACTTTTTGTTTAAGCAATCGACCGAGCCCTTTATGGCCGCCGCGAAATTAACAGACGATAACTTTGGTTCGGTTCGAAAATTTTATATTCGAGCCGGTGTCGACAAAGTGTTGACGCCCGCGCTGCAAGATAGAATGCTTGAGAGCTGGAAGGTAGATAAAGTGTTTACCCTTGAGTCGGGCCATTTCCCCCTCAATTCTATTCCGGTAGATCTTGTTAAAGTCATCCGTGAAGCGTCTTAATCTTAGTCTAGCGAAGAACAAAATGTCGTTGACCAGCGGCATTTTGTTTTAGAACCTGCCACCAAATTTTCCGAATAAGAACTGTTCAAGGTGTTCCCCGCTCATCGACGGAAGCAGCCAGAAGACTCAGTTTCCTGTCAGCCGGCAATACAGCAATCCTAAAGTTACAGCATGGATTCACCCGAAAACGACGTCTAACTCAATCGCTACATTCAGTTTCTAAGGGCTGGGCACTTGATGTTTGAGCCATCGATAAACTCGCGTTGATAGTATTTGGTTAACGAGACATCGCCGCGTACTGGTTACGGTCTCCGCCCCTTCCTATAAAAATGTCAACAAAAAATACGGTAGTATTGAGATAACACCGTTTGCAGACTATTCTGTATTGTTAATGTGTTACTTAAGGCCTTGTCTTAGGCTGAATATTTAGGCTACAGTGAATAAAAAAAGAACGACCATTTTTCTTACACCCTCAGCTCCAGATCAGCGCAATAAATCCGTGACATAGGATCCGTAATGAGCGGTCGACCGGAGGTGAGGTGGATATTTGGCAATACAATAGCAGGCAACCTGCGAGAGGGGCGAACAAGCAATGGCAAAACTAAATGTGAACGGCAAAGTAATCGAAGTGGAGGTCGAGGATGATACGCCCTTGTTATGGGTTATTCGCGAACAAATCGGGCTCACCGGTACTAAATATGCTTGCGGGATTGCCCAGTGCGGCTCTTGTACGGTCCACATTGACGGCCAGGCCGTGCGGTCCTGTGTTTATCCCGTGGGTGGTGTCACCGCCGGTCAAAAAATCACAACCATCGAAGGTCTTTCGCAAAAGGGTGATCATCCGGTTCAACAGGCGTGGGCGGAACTCGATACCCCGCAATGCGGCTATTGTCAGCCCGGTATGATTATGGCTTCTGCAGCTCTACTGGATAAAAAACCGAACCCGAGCGACGAGGATATTAATACCGAGATTACCAATATCTGTCGCTGCGGTACGTTTCAGAGAGTGCGCGAAGGTATTCACCTTGCGGTAGAAATCAAACACAAATCTACAGCGAAGGCTTAAGGGGAGATGAGTATGCTAAAGGAGAAAATGCGCATAAATCGGCGTCAGTTTGTGATAGGCGCTGCGTCTACAGGTGCTGGCTTGTCGATCGGATTGGCCGTACCCTTGGGTGGCCAGCAGGCTTTTGCAGATGGCCGCAATGAGTCTTCGTCAACACCGGAAGTTAACGCCTGGGTTGTTATCGACCCCGACGATACCGTAACCATTAGAATTGCACGGTCCGAAATGGGACAGGGTACCTTAACGGGGCTTGCGCAATTGGTGGCTGAAGAGCTCGAATGCGATTGGGATAAGGTGCAGTGGGAATACCCAACCCCCGGGGAAAATTTAAGGCGCGGGCGCGTTTGGCAAAGTTTCTCCACTGGCGGGAGTCGCGGTGTCCGCGGTAGTCATCAGTACGTGCGCGAAGGTGGTGCCATGGCGCGGGAAATGTTGATCGAGGCCGCCGCTAAAAAATGGGGCGTGGCCGCTGGCGATTGCGCCGCCGCCGATAGCAAAATCACTCACAAACCGTCCGGAAAGATGACCACATTCGGTAAAGTAGCCAGTGCTGCTGCAGCGCTGGTACCGCCCAGTGAAGTCACTCTAAAAGATCCCAAAGACTGGAAAGTGGTTGGGAAGCCCAAGAAACGTCTCGATACTTTAGAGAAACTGACCGGTAAACAAGTCTATGGCGCCGATATTACTTTGCCCGGCATGCTCAGCGCTTCTATAAAAGCTAGCCCTGTTCACGGTGGTAAGCTCGAGTCCTTTGACGCAACAAAAGTGAGCTCAATGCCGGGGGTGAAATCGGTCATAAGAGTGGGCGATGACGCGGTCGCTGTCGTAGCTAAAACCTGGTGGCAGGCCAATAAAGCGTTAAATGCGCTGCCGATCAAATGGGAAAAAAGTGAGAATGACACGGTGTCGAGTGCGTCAATCGACAAATTTTTGCAGGAGGGACTCTCTTCCGAAAATGCGTTTGTGGGTAACGAATCAGGTGATGTGAAGGCGGGACTGAAAAAGGCGTCACGCACTTACACCGCTGACTACAGTTATCCCTACCAAAATCATGCGACCATGGAACCGATGAACGCAACAGCAGTGTGGAGTAAAGAGCGTTGCGAAGTTTGGTGCCCTACGCAAAATGGTGAGGCTGCTTTAGCTGCCACCATTAGCGCCTCAGAATTGGCCCCCGAACAATGCGATGTGCACAAAGTGAGTCTCGGTGGTGGTTTTGGTCGGCGCGGAGCGGCGGATTTTGTCACACAGGCGGTGTTGATTGCTAAAACCATACCCGGCACTCCGGTCAAGCTACTATGGACTCGTGAAGAGGATATGCTGCACGGTATGTTTCATCCAGTGACCAAGGCGAGAATGACAGCCGGTTTCGATGATGACGGCAATCTCGATGCTTTACATGTGCGTATTTCTGGGCAGTCCATTCTGGCGACGCTAATGCCGCAAGCATTGGAGAATAATGACGGTATGGACCCCGTCGTTTTCCAGGCGATGGCACCGAAAGGAGATCACGCCATTTCTTATACTGTGCCCAATTTATTGGTCGACCATGCCATGCGTAATACGCATATAACGCCCGGGTTTTGGCGCGGTGTGAATGTTAATCAAAATGCGATTTACATGGAGTGTTTTTTGGACGAAGTAGCGCATGAAGCGGGTCAAGATGCGCTGGCCTTCAGACAAAAAGCGATGACGAATCATCCTCTCGCGCTGGCGGTGCTAAATAAGGCTGCGTCGATGGCTGGCTGGGGAAAGCCTGCCGTCGAAGGCCGACATCTGGGCCTAGCCGTGTGTAAAGCTTTTGGCAGTTATGTGGCTGCTTGTGCTGAGGTCTCAGTCGACGATGGAGAATTGACCATCCACCGTATTTTCGCCGCGACTGACCCCGGATACGCGGTAAACCCACAGCAGATTGAGGCTCAGGTATCGGGTTCCTTTGTCTATGGCTTATCGGCTCTTCTTTACGGGGAGTGCACGGTGAAAGATGGCCAGATCGAACAGCAAAATTTTCATGAATATCCCTCGCTTAAAATGGCGAAAATGCCTCATGTTGAGACTTCGGTAATGCCTTCCGGGGGGTTCTGGGGCGGTGTGGGTGAGCCCACCATTGCTGTCGCTGCGCCGGCTGTATTGAATGCTATTTTTGCTGCCACCGGAAAACGTATTCGTCATTTACCGATAAAGGACCAAAGCCTTGCGTAAGGATCTACCGGGTTTTGCAGGCGGTCATTCGACGCGGTTAATATCGCGGGTCTTGGCCGTTAGCTTTTGTGTAAGCTGCTTGTGTCAGTTTGTTTATGCTGACGACTTACTGGCGCAGGCCCGCGCCAATGTAAGCGCCTGCAGTAGTTGCCACAGCGGTGGTATGGGAAGCGGTAAAACCAGAAGCGACGTTATGGAAGGTAGCGGGGCTAAAACAATGGTGCCGCTGAATACCTTGTCGGCCGCTAGTATCGAACAGTCCCTGTTGCAATTTCGCTCTGGTGAGCGCGAGGGAACCGTGATGAATCGATTGGCCCGCGGTTATTCGAAATCGGAAATCGCTGCAATGGCGCAGGTATTGGGAAGCCAATGACTCATTTGAAACGTCGCGACATAGTTAAGGGCTTGCTACTGGCGATGACCGCGGGAGTTGGGCACGGCTGTGCTACCACAAAGGCACCGTCGGGTCGGGTGGTTGTCATTGGCGGTGGATTTGCAGGTATGAGCTGTGCCCGTACCCTGAAAAAATTATCGCCAACAGTGGCGGTGACCTTAGTTGAACCCAAACAGAGTTATATTGCTTGTCCGTTTAGTAATTTAGTCATTGGCAATCAGCGGGACATCGCTTCCCAGACCTTTAGTTATGCTGGGGCGGTGGCCGATGGTGTGACTCACATTAGGCGAACGGCTGTTGCTATCGACCCTGGTGCTCATAAAGTCACCTTGGACGATGGCCAAAGCGTTGGTTATGACAGGTTGGTGCTGGCCCCGGGTATAAGCCTCGATTTCGATGTTCTGCCGGGCTATGACGAAACCGCGGCCAATAAAATGCCTCATGCCTGGCAGGCGGGAGCACAAACGGCACTATTGGCACGTCAGCTTGCAGCTATGGATGATGGTGGCACTGTTGTTATTTCGGTTCCCGAAAATCCGTATCGCTGTCCGCCAGGCCCCTACGAACGTGCTAGCCTCATTGCAAATTATCTTAAATCGCACAAGCCCAAAAGCAAGCTTTTGATACTCGACAGTAAAGATCGCTTTTCAAAACAGGGGCTTTTTACGGCAGCGTGGAAATCGGAGTTCGGCGACTTAATTGAATGGCAGGGGCTCAAAGACGGTGCCCGAGTCGTTTCTGTTGATTCTAAAGCGATGACGCTAACAACGGATTTTGACGTAATCAAAGCGGACGTCGCCAATGTTATTCCCCCCCAGCGGGCAGGGGAAGTTGCCAGGCTTAGTGATATCGCCAATGCGAGTGGTTGGTGTCCAATAAATGCCGCGACTTTCGAATCGAGTTTACATGCGGATGTTCATGTTATCGGTGATGCGGCTATCGCTAATGCTATGCCAAAATCGGCTTTTGCCGCCAATACGCAAGCCAAGCTCTGTGCCTTGCAAATTGCCAGATTGTTGAGTGGGCAAACGCCTGTAGACAGTAAGCTAATTAATACCTGTTACAGCTTAGTCACTCCCGATTACGGAATTTCCGTCGCGGGTGTATATAAACCTGAAGGAGACCGCTGGCTGGAAATCGAAGGTGCTGGAGGCGTAAGTCCGTCGGCGGCATCGAGAGATGTTAGGCGGGTGGAGGCTCAATATGCGCGCCAATGGTATCGATCAATTACTCAAGAGGTATTTGCTTGATTCGCTTTTTCGTTTTCTTAGCGGTCATTCTTCTCGTTTTTAGTAGTGAAACCTTTGCCGATGATCGGGAAAAAGCCCTTACGACTGAGCCGGGTCGGTCTAGCGAAGGGAAGAAGGTTTTTAACGATCGTGATAAGGGGCATTGTTTGTTATGTCATCGCTTCAGTCGCAGCGACGAGTCCTTTCAGGGTACTATTGGGCCCTCGCTCGACGGCATTGCGACAAAACTCGATGCGCAGCAGATAAGATATCGTATCGTGGACAATAGTCGACTGAATTCTCAAACGCTTATGCCCGCGTACTTTCGAACCGAAGGACTTGTCCAGGTCGCAGCTGAATTTAAAGGAAAGACCGTCTTATCAGCTCAGGATGTTGAAGATCTCGTCGCTTATCTCGTTCTCGATCGGAAAGGGCGGTAGCCCGTGGATAAGGGAACCAGAATGAAAAGGCGAACAGTCATAGTAGGTGCAGCCGTTGGTTTGGCCGTTCAGCTAGTACCTTCGGTACTGGCTGGTAAGCTTAAGAAGACGGTTTCTGAATTTTATGGGCAAGAAAATATAACGGCCGGCAGAGTCCACCTCAAAACACCGCCTCTTGCGGAAAACGGAAATTCGGTTTCTCTCGTGGTCGAGGTCGACAGCCCAATGACAGAGAAAAATTACGTACAGGAGATTCGGATTTTTGCGGACAAAAATCCGGTGCCAAATCTTGCGAGTTATCGCTTATCTCCAGACTCGGGCAAGGCAAAAGTAGCTACTAGAATTCGATTGTCAAACTCTCAGATTATTGTTGCGGTGGCGCGTATGAATGATGGCACCTTGTGGTCGGGATCTTCTGAAACGATTGTGACACTGGCAGCCTGTGTCGAACCACTACTTTAGGAAATTTGATGAAAGCAAGAATTTCCATTCCTGCGCAGGCTAATAAAGGCGATGTGCTCGAAATTAAAACCCTCGTATCACATCCGATGCATAGTGGCTTCAGACGCGACGCCATCGGTGCATTGGTCCCTCGCGATATCATTAAAGTCTTTCGCTGTGAATACCGGGAGAGAGTTGTTTTCGAGGCTGAGTTTGGGCCGGGTACCGCAGCGAATCCCTTTCTGTCATTTTACATTCGCGCTGACAGAAGTGGTGAGGTGAAATTTATATGGGTCGATCAGCACGGTGAACAGACTGAACAAGTGAAGTTGCTGGAAGTTGTGGATAAGATCAAGTGAAGGCGGTGCCTTTGCTGCTTTCGTTGCTCGTTATGGTCGAAGCGACAGTGGCAATAGCATCAGACACCACAGCGTTGCCACGCTCGGGTTACGAATTCCAATCTTCCGATACCCAGTCCTTGCAGGATGATGACTTTAAAAATCCCGGTATGTTGTGGGTTGATATGGGCAAGATTCGCTATAGCGAACCCGCGGGATCAACAGGCCAGTCCTGCGCCGATTGTCACAGGGACTTACCCGAGTCGGTGGCCGTATCGTTTCCGAAAAACAATAGGCACCTTGGAGTCGTTGTGGATCTTACGTCGCAGATTCAGCATTGTAGAACGGTGCACCAGAAGGCTGAATCTTTTGAATATGAGAGTGAGGCATCGCTCGCTTTGACTGTTTACCTGGGTAGTTTGTCGCGCGGACAAGCCTTTCAGCCGGTTGATAGTTATCCGCAAGATCAGTTGAAAGCATCAATCGACAATGGCCGCCTTTACTTCAATCGACGAAAAGGACAGCTCAATCTAAGTTGCGGTAACTGCCATGAGGAGAGTGTTGGGAAAATGTTGCGGGGAGATTTGATCAGTCAAGGCCACAGTAACGGTTATCCGATTTATCGTTTAGAGTGGCAATCTCTAGGCTCTCTGCATCGCCGATTTCGTTCCTGCGATATCGGCGTAAGAGCACAGCCACATGACTTAGGTAGTGCTACCTATATTGACCTCGAGGCGTATCTGAGAGAGAGAGGCGCCAAGCTGACTGTCGAAACGCCGGCGGTGCGACGATAGTCAGCAATGGCTGAGGCGTTGAATCAGGTTTGTGGTTTAACGTAGCGGTGCAGCGGACTGATCGTTGCGGCGAAATCAGTCCGATAGTCTATTTCTTCTAGTTCAGTTTTTATTTGGCGTCGTTCATTAGCCGTTGCATTATCGCGATCGTGATTTTATAAGGTGCGTCGTCACGTGCGTCTTCGGCTAACTACCAGGGGTGTACCTCTCCGTTCCAGTTCCAAAAACCACCGTTATTGCTGGCGGTTAAATTGTCGATAACATTGATGATGCCGGCAGCACTTTCTTGCGACGTGATATCCGCATCGGGACCACCCATACTCGTTTGTACCCATCCCGGGTGCACAAGACCTACCTTAATGTTTTCCTTGCCTAATTCCAGAGCCGCCAATTTCATATATTTGTTAATCGCCGCTTTAGACGCGCTATAGGCGTAACCCATGGGCATATCTAAAGATATAGCGCCGAGTTGGCTGGTCACGGTCATAACTTTGGCATTGTGACTGGCTCGAAGGTTAGGTATTAATGCCTGCATCACTCTTACGGGTGCCAGCGTATTGATATTCATTGTCTCGGCCCAGCCTTCGAAATCCATGACATAGGCAGTTTGTTCTTCCCGTTTCGGCCCAATGGTGCCCGCGTTGTTAATCAGCACGTCGATGGGGGTGTCTTGCAATTGGGTAGCCATGTTCTTAACGGAGTTATCATCTCCAACAGACACCTTAATAATGCTTAACTCATTATTCTCTGCAAGATCCGCTAGTGCGGTTGCAGTGTCTGGATCTCGGCAACAGGCAAAAACTTTGTTGCCTGCTGCCGCGTAACGGGTAGCTAACTCCAGACCAATACCTTTGTTCGCGCCGGTGATTAAGATGCTTGCCATGATTATTGTCCTTATTTAAGGTGTATTCATTTCTTGTAATGATTGAGCCTGACTTGTTGAGTGTGGCGGTTAGCGGTTGAGTAATTGCTTTTCTCCGGTTACTTCGTTGGAAACTACGACCGCGCTTTCAATGCTGGCCGCTCCCACGACGGCGCTAAATTCCTCATCTGGGATTTGAAGGTGCGCGTTGAGAAGTTCTTCGCTTTCCCATTTTTCCGTTAACCTTATCTCGGTTGGGTCTTCTATATTCACAGAAAAAGCATAATCGATATTACCTTTGTCCTGTCGACTTTTTACGGCCCGCTTGATCAGCGCGCTTTTGACTTGCTCCAGCTCCTGTTCAGAGGAGGTCTTGATAATACCTGTAATTATCAGCATTGTTTCTCTCGTTTCAGTTAATGGGTTAAGGGGTCAATAACCAGTAAAGTTGGTGGTCTCGTCAATATCAATTTCTTCAATTCACTGCGCGAATGGCTTTGGCTAATATGAGGCTAACACGCCGTGCACTGTGGGCCTACCAGCAATCGTCCAATACTCAGTGTGTATTGGATGGAACGTATCGGTGCTATACCGGTTTCGGTAAATGAAAATTCGCTAATTAGTGCCCGTCCAAAAATAGTGCCACTGTGAGAAGCGTAGCGACGCGCAATCTTGGGAGTTATGATTAATACATAGCTATCAATATGTTAGGAAAGCCAGATTGCTGCTTCGAAGCGTCGAACTGTGCCGCTCGCAACGACGACATACCGTCATTTAGACCTAAATTCTTTTTCATATTCGTCGTCATTTTTTCTGTTAAGATATCAAATTCAGAAAAATAAGGGGAAAAGATAATGTTCACGCGAATGCAAGATGGCACAGCTGAAGATTGGGCTGTTATAGGTTCAGCTCACGCCGAGCACTTCAAAAAAACACCTGCCCATTTAATGGATATGTTACGTAGCTTAGAGGCGGTAACTGTGGGTTTTGCCTGTGATCAACTACAACATAGTTTGATGACTGGAACATTGGCGCGGCGCGACAATGCCAGTGACGAGGAAGTAGCCATCGCGCTTCTTCACGATGTGGGTAAAGCGGTCAATATTCCTAACCACGGAGCGATCGGTGCCGAATTAATGCGGCCTTATATTTCTGAAGATGCCTACCACGTTATTTATAACCACCAGCATTTTCAAGGCAAGTATTACTATGCGTATATGGGCGGAAACCCTAATATGCGCGCTGACTCAGTCAATGAAAGTTGGTTTTCTTTAGCGGAGAAACTAGTCGATCGTTGGGATGCGCCAGCGTTTGATCCCGACTACGAGGTTGATAGTCTGGAATCTTTTGAACCGTTGATTCAGCAAATATTCGCGAAGCCATTGCGGGCCCTGTAGTTTAAAAATAGCAGTTTCAAACCGGTAATTGTTAGCAGGCAATTGTTGACCGGTAATTGGAAAAGAAGCCTCGCACCGCCCGAACGAAGCCGGCGTGCGAGGTGTTTGGTTGGTTAGTTAACTTACTACCCTGCTGGCAAATCCATTATTTTCGCCATGTTGCCGTAATAGAAGGCGTCCATGGTAGCCTCATCACACTGAGTCATGGTCGCTTCAAATTTCGCTATCGGATCGGCCGTGCCTTCGGGGTGTGGATAATCTGAGGCGAATACCAACATGTCCGGGCCTACCTGATCGATAATCCAGCCAATATTTTCACCGGCAAAGGGTGCAACTTTTATACGATTTCGGACCGTCTCTGAGGGCTTCTCGGAAAATTTCCGATGGCGCTTGAACGACGACGCAGTAAAGTCGAGAGTTTGTAACCAGGAGGGCAGCCAGGAGGCGGCATGTTCCATAGAAATACAACGTAAGTTAGGATGACGTTCGAAAACGCCATCAAAGATCATTGCGCTCAAAAATATTTGTACGCTGTTGCCTATGGTTAGTAATCCAAGTTCTCCTGCCGGTGCATCACCACCTAACTCCAACAGTGATTTTCCGTTGTTTTTAAAGCTTGGTGAAACGGCTTTATAGTGACCGTTCACAGCAACGTGATTGATAAAAGGCACATTCGCATCAGCAAAGAGTTTCCACACACAATCAAAATCGGCATGTGTAAAAGAACGCGCTCCCTCGTTGGGTTCGTTGGTATCGACCATAAAGCTATAACAGCCGTCTGCAAGGCCTTGTTTTATAAGGTCGGCTGCTACTTCTGGTCCTAGACACAGCGGTACGTAGCCAATGGCTTTGAGGCGTTTGTCAACCTGACAGAATTCTCCGAATGCCTTGTTTAGTGTTCTTGCACCGGCTTCCATTACGGTGGGATCATTCCCGTGGGCCACTTGATGAAAACTAAAGGTTGGCAGCACCAGTTGATAATCAAAGCCAAACAAATTCATCGTATGGGATCGTTCCGCGGGGTCGAAAGCTCCAAGTCTGTTCCAGCCGCTGTTTTTGTTGTCCATCAGGGAGGCTTCAAATTTTGCCATGATGTCGGGGTTCATTTGACGTTTGGCGAACAACTCTCGACCGCGATCGAGGCCTTCCTGTCTTACCGGCAATTCGGTTTGATCCAGCATGGAAGGGATGAGAGGTTTGTCGATATCGCTGGCGGCGTTGGCTAGAAAATCGTCGAGTTCGATTAAATGGCTATCTGCATCGATAATACGTCTGTGGCCTGCATAGGTCATGGCTCTTTCCTTTTTTATTGGGGCGCTAATTGGCTGATGGTGCTAGGCCAATGGTGCGGCACGTGGCTTTTAATGTCTGGATGGATTATCTTATTTCTTGCTTTTACGGCGGCCCTTCTTTACTTTATACCCCGTAAACTAAAGAATTTAATTCAGCTCGTCAAGGTATTTAATAATCAATGGCTAAAACAGCAAAACGCACTCGTCTAAGTCCTGCCGCCCGTCGTCAACAGCTATTGGATGTCGCCAAGATGATGATTCTTGAAGATACCCTGCAGGGGTTTACGATTGAGGCGTTGTCTCGTATAGCGGGAGTGACACCGCCGCTCATCTATAATTACTTCTCGAGTCGACAGGTTTTACTACAGGAATTACTGCAGCGAGAATATGGCTATTACCGGTCAAATTTAACGACGCAATTGGACAGCGCAAAAAATCTTGAGGCCATTGTACGCATTTTTGTAGAGGGCAATTTCGATCATTTGTCGCCGGGAAATATTCTGCCGATTTTACAGAGCCAGCCAGAGTTGGCGGAAGCCATTAGCGATATAACGGCGCGAGATTCCAAGACGCTCGCGCCGTTTCTGGTGAAAAGTTTCGCCGGGCGATACTCGCTGGATCAAAAACAAGCGGGTCTGCTGGTGAGCATGTCGTCGGGGGTTTCTATCGCTGCGGCAGACTATTGTTCGAAATACAATGTGCCGCGGGAGCAGACGATCGAACATGTGATGCAATACATTTTTGCCGGTATTGAGTCTTTTCTAGTCACCGAAAAAAAGTAGGCCTTTATACTCCAGCTGCCTTTCCTTGCTTTACTTCGCTTGCCTCATAAACTCGCTCCACTCACTAGATCGGGATTGGCTTGTCGTCCTACTTATATCAACATGCAGGGAGGACTGCCTTAGCGAGGCTGCGATGAACTCAGCTTCTTTACCAGGCGATACATGAACTCATAGCCCTCATAAAACGACTGTACTAACAAACGCTCGTCGCGCCCGTGTGCCCGAATATCATTTCGATCGACGTACAGCCCGGATACTCCATAAGTGGGAATGCCGGCATTACGCATCTTGGCTCCGTCCGTCGCACCGGTCGTCATAGTCGGCAATACCACCACGCCGGGCCACATGTCTTCCGTGATACTCTCGACAGCGCCCAGAATTTCGTCGGTTAATGGGGAGGGATCAGAAGGGCGTCCACCACCATTAAAAACAACCTCTATCTCGGGATTGTCGACAACTTTGATTAGCGTTGCGAGCACATCTTTCACATCTTCACCGGGCATCATTCTGACATTAACCACGGCTCTTGCGCTTTGCGGTAAAGCGTTAGGCGCATGGCCGCCTTCTAACATGGTGGCTACCGCCGTTGTTCTCAATAAGGCGTTAATTGAGGGGATTTTACCGAGTCGTTCGAGGGCTTGCGGATCAGGTTTTTCTGTAAGAATAGCTTTTAGATCGCTACCGAGTTGTCCCGGACTGATTTCGGCGAGTCGTTCGAAACCGAGGCGCATCACGTCATTGAAAACCAAAGGAAATTTATAGGCGCGAATTTTTAGCAATGCTTCAGCCAAATCGTAAATGGCGTTGTCGTCACGGGGAATGCTAGAGTGGCCTCCGGGATTCTTTGCGGTGACCGAGAAACTTTCAAAAATCTTCTCGGCGGTCTGGATAGAGTTAGCGATTTTGATTCCGTCCTGTATCAGCCCGGCTCCGCCCTCGTTTAAAGCAAAGGCACCTTGGATAAGGTCGGGATGCTTGTCGAGAAGCCAGTAGACTCCATTGTTACCACCACCTTCTTCGTCCGCCGTTAACGCTAATATGATGTCGCGGTTTGGCTGAAAACCGCTTCGTTTCATGCGGATGATATTCGCTGTGTTGATGGCTGCCTGTGCTTTGTCATCTAAGGTTCCACGGCCGTAAAAGTAGCCGTCAATCTCCTGCAGTGTAAAGGGATCGATCGACCAGTCGCTGCGTTTGGCTTCAACTACATCGATGTGCGCCAACAAAATCAACGGCTCTTTTTCACCGCTACCGTGTATTCTTGCTACGAGATTGCCTTTCTTTTCTTTTTTCCCTCCAACAAATATATCCTCTTCCGGAAAGCCCGCAGCTCTTAGCCAGCCGGCGATTTGATTAGCAGCCAGAGTATTGTCACCGGCGGAATGGGTCGTATTAGTTTCAATGAGTTGTTTATAAATCTCGAAAGCCAGTTTGTTATCATCTTTGGGGATGACAACTTGATTCGTTGCACAAGAAATCTGTGAGGCCAACAGTATTATAGCGCTCAAAAAGCTGACAAGAGGTTTCATGACTTTCAAGGTGCATCTCCTTTGATCCCACGACTGTGGAAAATATGTTGCCTGTTATTATTTGTTTTGCCGTTCGACTTTGATTATTACAGATATATAAGAGTTCGTTGATTACCAATTAGTCATGGATGGTTGTTGGCTGGAGTATGTTGAGCGTTGTTGACTGGGAAATTGTTAAAGGACGACCTGTCGAACAATATTAGTCGAGCAATATTTGTCGAACAATATCAACCGAAAGGAAATTAAGCTCGCCTGTGAGAAGAGACCTTAAGACGATATGGGCGTTTCCGCAACATTGCATAAGGTAAACGCCAACCTAGATACGGTGCACTGCAGCTAAGACTGTTTTAAATATTAATAACTGATAGGATCGAGTGACTTATAACAGGAGAATGAAATGAGCGTCGATAAAAAAGTTGTATTGATCACCGGAGCCGCTCGCGGCATAGGCATGGGAATCGCGAAATGTTTTGTCGCTCAAGGAGCCTCAGTGATTATTACTGATCTCGATGAAAGCATGACGCAGGCTGCGGCTGCGGAACTCGGTGAGAATGCGATGGGACTGGTTGCAAATGCAGCGAGTCAATCAGCTATGTCGGAAGCTGTATCAAAAGTATTACAACGCTACGGTCAATTGGATGTTCTGGTTAATAATGCGGGTATCGGCGGACCTAAAGAGCAGTTCGAGGAGATCTCATCATCGGACTCTGCACTTCTTGGCATCACTGACGATGTGTGGGACGAGCAGTTAATGTTTAATCTGCGTACCGCTTTTTCGTCATCGAATGCGGCGATTCCCCATCTGTCTGAGGGCGGCAACATCGTCAACATCGCCTCTATTGCAGCCCTTGGCCCCACAACGACACTACCTGCGTACGGTGCAGCAAAAGCCGGCGTTGTTCATCTAACGAAAACACTCGCTATGGAACTCGCTCCTCGCCGTATCAGAGTTAATTGTATTTGCCCGGGCTTACTGTGGACACGGGCGTGGGAGATACTAACCACGCAAATGAAAGCCAATCAGCCCGAGCTAGCAAATATGTCTCAACGACAAATATTCGAGTCAGTCGTTGAAGATATAACACCACTTGGCAGCGAACAAACACCGGAAGATATAGGAAACCTCGCTGTGTTTTATGCATCGAGCAACGCGCGCATGATTACCGGGCAAATTGTGGCGGTCGACGGAGGTATTTCGGTGAAATAACCGGTTGCTATTTTTATTCTTGCAACTCAAAGAACCCCCCTCGATTCGGCATTTTTATATTAACAATGCTGCTTGAATCGAGGGTCGTTTCTTTGTGCACAATACCATTCAATTTTAGTATATAGGCGGTGACCGCATACACATCGTTGGCAGAAAGGGATTTTGGCTGATTGTAGGGCATGGCTCTGGCAATGTAGTCGTACAGTGTGGTGGCGTAGGGCCAGTAGCTGCCCACAGTTTTCAGTGGTTTGGCGGAGGATAAGCTTCCTAAACCGCCTGCCAAGGGGTTTGCGGCGAGCTTTCCATCAGGTCCATGACAAGCAGCACATTGTGCATCGTAAATTGCCTTTCCGGCTACGACGGTGCCTTTTCCAGCGGGCAGTCCCGAGCCATCTGGCGATACTACAGACCCGATATAATCTGGCGCCGGTTGCCCTAAATTTGGCTTTAATGCAGGCCCGAGGTTTTCGTCGGCAACTGCTGTTGATATTGATATTGATGTGACAAAAACGGTCTGAAAGAACAGGGATTTTACCCGTCTCGAGAATGGGCAAAAAGTTGGGATAAAGCCCTCATTATAAAGCGATAAGCCTGTGTTGCTTTTCCTTTGTCGATACAGGCTAAACGATTGCGTCGCTGACTTCAGTCGATTAAACATAGACATTTTTCACCACCCCGTCAGTGGATACCTGCCAGCTTTGAATACCATTGTAATGGTAGAATCCGGCCGGCGAATAACGGTCTATTGCAACTTTTCTGGTGGGTTGAACATTACCCTTTTCATCAATGGCTCTACTTTGTAATGTGCTCGTTTGCCCGCTCCAGCGCCACGGTATTCGAAAACGGGTGAGTGCCAGAGGTTTAGCATCAGATTGTAATACGGCTTCGGCCCAGGTAGTGCCACCATCCGCACTCACCTCAACGGAGCGAATGGCGCCGGCTCCAGACCAGGCCAATCCTGAAATTTCGTAGACCCCTTGTCGGTTTAACTGCATTTTCCCCGACGGTGAGGTGATAACTGACTTAACCTCCATTTCCAGAGAAAACATCTCCGCAGTACCGTCTTTCAGCAGGTCGGTATATTTGCTGGTTTCTTCACGACTATAGGCGGGTGTTTTTTGAACCTTTAAGCTTTGCAGCCATTTAACGCTAATATTTCCCTCGCAGCCCGGTACAAAAAGACGCATCGGGTATCCTTGTGCGGGACGAAGCGGCTCACCGTTTTGATAGAGGGCAACCAAGACCTTATCCAGCGCCAAGCTTAGCGGTATACTTCGGGTAAGCCCTGCGGCATCTGCACCTTCCGCCACAATCCATCGGGCTTCCTTCTTGACTCCCGCTTCATCTAATAAATAATGTAGTGGTACGCCGGTCCATTCAGCTCCAGACACTAGGCCATTAAGAGAGCCTGCGGTGAGGTCCAGTGGTTTTGCAAAGGTATTGCGAAAGCTGTTGCCTGAACATTCGAGAAAGTAATGATGTGACTCCATTGGATATGCAAGCAAGTCTTCGTAAGAGAACTGTAAGACTTGTTTGACATCGCCGTAAAGGGTCAGTGTGTGTATTGTTGGGTCTATGGCGGGAATGCCGCTATGGTGTCTTTCGAAATGTAAACTGTTGGGAGTGATGGTGCCATTCATGTTTTGTAATGGCGAAGACGAGGAGCCGGCTTCGGGGCCAAAAGGATGTCCACGGGTTTGTTCTCTTTTAAGGTGAGCAAAGCTGGAAGGTTGACCGTATTCGCTTTGAGCGGCTCCGGCCTCATTTTGCCAATATTCACTCGCTCTTGCCGGAGTCAGCAGGCTGCCACCGATACCAAGAGCAGATGCTTTCAAAAGGAGACGCCGGTGCAATAGTCCACCCCTGGCAACGGCATGTAAATCATCATCTACCATCTTGTTACGATCCTCGGCTTAACTTATTTTTTTTGTATGACAGAATTGAACTTTGGTAAAATAGTAGCTAGGATTTTCCTGTACTGCAACAGCTGAGTGCTCGTAACGACCGCGACCCGCTTAGAAAGAAAACGATCATAAAAATAGATAAAAGAGAGTAGCAAATGTCCGAGACTGTAGTGAAGTTTGAATATGAAAAAGAAACCAAAAACAGTGTGCGTTATAAAGAAATACCCGATGAGGGAAAAGCACCCATTGTCGGCACGCTTTACGTTCAAAAGTGGTTTGCCGGAAGTTCAAAAGTACTTCAAATAACAATAGATAAAAAAGACTAGTCAGTATTGATAAAACATCCCATTATTGCGTTAATCGTTCGGGGTGTTGGTCAGATGCATAAACGAACAGGAAAATTGAGGTATATCCAGAGAATGTAATTCAAAATCAATTGCTTATACATATTTCGGGCAATACAAAGATTTTGTGACCATAGGGTAAGTAGCGTTTCTCCAGGAAAAACACAGGAGGCGATGGTATTTGGATGATTTAGATTATAAGGAGACTAAGAAGTACTTTATGATCACTGTATTCGGACCTAACACTTTAATCACAATTACCAAAACGATTTAACGCTGCGATTTCAGAGAAAGCTTATGAAAAACTAAGGTCGTTGAATAAAAAATTTGGTTATGGAAACAATTATTTGCTGACGATACTCCTCGAAAACCTCGACGAATTTTCAGATAAGAAGTCGCTTGAAAATGTGGTTCGAAAATTTGAAGAGGAATATGGGGCGCCTGTTGTTGCCGATTTGGAAAAAGGAAAATAACCTCCAGAGAAAAGCTCTATGATCAACCGTTTGCTTAACATGTAGAGAGTGGGAAAAGATGGATTTCGAACACTTATGTCTGTGTAGTGAGGTTTCATACGATTTAAGTTATTGATGAACTATACTGAAACGAAAATTCATCTTGGGAAAAATTAATGATAACTGTCGCTGTTGCAATTTTTGTCATATCAGTCGTACTTCTCGTCAGGTCTGGAGTTATTGAATACCGCTTTTTCCAAGCGATTAAATTGTACGAGCCATTAATGTGGGAAGAGATTGCCCGTCCCAATATTCTGGCGCAGTGCTGGGCTCTCGCAAATTTTGAAAAGCCTGTAAGAATAGAGAGTATTTCCAATCCAGTGGTTATTAATCTATTCTACGAAAATAGAAAAGCACAAATTCAATTTGTTGGAGCATTTGCGATTTTTTTGGCGGTTCTTATTGTCACTTTTAGGGTAGCCTAACTAATTTTGTACATCCCGGTGCGCCAGATGACTTCTGTTCAGTTTATAGGCAGGTTAAAGAGTCATCTTACCTAGCCTTTCCCAAAGACTTAGTTACAGTGAAGATATTAGAAAAACTCTCAGAAGTCGTTTATATAAAAGTCATTGAAAACGGCTTTTTGACTAATATTTCAAGCAGTGAACAGGAAGCGACATTTTTAGCAAAAGAGCCATTCTCGACCAGCCGCTTGGCGATAGGCCAATTTGGCCCAGCAGAGTCTTTGTTAAAGGAAATTATTACAAAGACTAAACGTCATTTTCTGCAACCGGCCCCAATTGTCATTATACATCAGCTTTACAAAGCTGAGGGCGGCTTAAGTGAAATTGAAATCAGGGTGCTAAAAGAACTAGCGTATGGCGCTGGCGCACGGGCTGTTCATGTGTGGCAAGGTGACGAATTGAGCAAGAAAGCAATTGAGAGTGAAATTTACAAAAGCACATAACGCCACAGCGAATGTTCGCCACTTAACGGATGGAATAAAATTTCTTTATTCGTAAAAATGCGGCAATTGGCAAGGCCGCTGTGTATCTCGTGTTCGGGCCGTTCGGGAACGAATTGCAGGCTATATTGGAAACAACTGCGATCGGCCGCCTACTTGAAAAGGGAGTTAAGATGAGTGTTGCAGCGAATTTTTTTCTCGTGCTAATGGTATTAGTTTCGAGTGTTAATGCGCATTGCGAAGTCATTTTTGTTGCCGAAACTGGTTTTATTATTCAAAACAAGATTCAGGTCAATTCTAACAAGGAAGAAACCTGGAACGTTTTCACGCGACAAGTCCAACAATGGTGGCCATCCGACCACACCTGGTGGGGAGACGCTGGTATCCTCACGATTGATACCCACGCTGGGGGGTGCTTCTGCGAAAAAAGCGGGAAAAAGTCGGCCGAACATATGCAAGTATCTTACGTAGACCCAAACAATATCATGCGCATGACGGGAGGTTTGGGGCCACTGCAAGGTATGGGTATGTTTGGCGCACTGGAATGGTCATTTAATACCAATAAGCATGGTACTGAAGTAACAATGACCTATAAGGTCAATGGTATTAGCCCCGAAGGATTTACTGAATTAGCGCCCATAGTTGACCGAGTACAAGCAATACAGTTGAACGGGTTGGAAGATTTTGTTCGGGCTAATAATTAGTCGGCGTCTACATCGAAGTGACGGCCGGTCGTGAAAATACTGTAGTGACGAAAATACTGTAGTGAAGGAGATAGGCAGTAACAAAGACTTTCATTAAAAACGTATGCGGAGGAATATACCAGTACATAACGGTTATGAAAAAGTAGCGAGGCAACGGTTTCTTTTTTCTGAGCGTGCGCATTAGTTGGCCGGTCTGGATAAAAAATGACTAAAGAATATTACTATAAGAATCTTTTTCGAGCTGCGGCAATATGGAGCTGGTTGATTTCGGTTTCGGCCTACATTGGAAATGCGTCGGACGAAAAAATTTTCCGAAGTATCATGCCGCAAATGGAACCCGCGTTTGTCTTTGATATGGCGATTCTTCCTATATTTCTCTTTGGTTTCGCCTTTTGGTGGGTCTCGCGAGATTTGAGGGAAAATCATGCAGTAGTCGTGGTCGGATCAATTGGAGGTATTCTTGCTTTTGTATCGATCGCCATTCGTGCATTGACTGGCGATATCTCTTATTTTCTGATACCAGTTGGCGTGGTTGATCTTATTTTCGGAATACTAATGCTAGAGTTTTTACTTCGCTCATATGGAAGAACATGAATCATGTGAAGGCTAACAACAATGTTGGGATTGGCTCGGTTGTGCTTCTGAGCGAGAAGACCGAGTAAACACGCTTAGACAGTAAAGACCGGTGAATCTAACGAGATATTCATGTAGAGTGATGGTCCGTTTCTGTTTTTCATGTCGTCTACAGCTGCAGGTGTTGTACTCAAAAAGTAGTGGTTTAAATGTTCTCTAATAATCTAAAAATGTACGGAATCATCGCTAGTATCATTCTGCTCCTTCTCTCATTTACTGTCTTTGCGATGATGAAAGAGGGGGAAACGTTACGGGTAATGGGAGGGAAGGTTCAGCGTTGTGAATCTCTTGGCGGCGGGAAAATGGAATCCATTCAACATGCCACCATAAGAGCTGAGGATGGTAGCTATGTCATTGCCAGCTTAAAGAATTGTCGTGCGGATGCCGAAGTCAGTATTCTCATTAAGCGCGGCATACTGTATTTTAATACGGTGTTCGCAGCGGAAGGAACACAATAGATCAAGGTATTTTCTCTCAGAGCTGCTGCGGCCGAAGGTAGGTTTAAATCATGCTCGCGATTAATAGAGGTGACAGATATTAAAGGAGAAGCTGTGGAAACTCTCGAAGAAATGAGGAAAAGTATCGATAATATAGACAACGCAATTGTTGCTATGTTTGCCGAAAGATTTAAAGTGACCAACAGGGTTGGCTACTATAAAGCCGAGAACGGATTGAAGTCCAAAGATCCGAAAAGAGAGTCTGAGCAGTACGAACGGATTCACGATTTGGCGGAACAGTACGGACTTGATCCGGAATTTGCATTGTCATATCTTAAGGCAGTTATAGCTCGAGTTGTTAAAAATCATGAGGACATTGGCAAAACCCTCTAGTTGAAATCAGATCAAGTTCCAGAGTAATTGGTCACTCGGTGTAGCAGACGATACAACTCTTCGTCTATTTGTTGTGGTGGCCGGAACGCGAAGGCTAAAGCTACGGAACATGATAGAGGGAAAAATGATAGAGGGAAAAATGATCGGGCGAAATTGATCGAGGGGAAAATGGTCAAGGATAAAAAGGACGAGGAAGAAACGATGTCGGAAGAAAAGATCAAGGGAAGCTGTCTTTGCGGTCAGGTAAATTATAGGGTTACGGGGAAAATGAGTGATATCGTCCATTGCCACTGTATAACGTGTCGCAAAGCCCACGGCAGCGCATTTTCAAGTGTTGCTGCTGTAAATGACAGAGATTTTTCAGTGACGTCAGCCGAACCACTGAGTAGTTACGAATCCTCACCGGGAAAAACACGTTATTTTTGTGCCAATTGCGGGACGCAAATCTATGCAAAGCGCGAAGAAAAAAATCATTTGATATTGCGCCTCGGCTCTTTGGATACGGATATTGTCGCCAAAGAAAAACACCATATATGGGTTTCGCAAAAAGCGCAGTGGTATTCCATAAATAGCCATTTACCTGAATGTAGTGAGTTTGAATAATCAGATAACAATGCGGCAAATAACGCTGCTTCGTTGCTGTGCAATAAAACTGTGCGTCGATTCAGTGATGGTTAGGAGGTATTCTGAATTGTAGATTCGTATTTACTGGAGGTCCGGGAGCAGGTAAGACGACGCTCCTCGAAGCGCTTAAACTCAAGGGGTATACCTATGTCCCAGAGGCTGCCCGAGAGATCATACAAAGTCGACTTTATCGAGGCCTGACGCCAAGACCTGGGCCTGAAGATTTCGCCCGTTTGATATTGGAAACCGATATTCGTCGATATCGGGAATATGGGGTTGGCGGTACCGCTGTTTTTTTCGACAGAGGTATTCTGGACGCTTTATATATGCTCGATGTAATCGGTGCACTGTCTCCAGCAGAGCTTGAAGGATATCTCACTCAGTTTAAATATCATCATGCTGTATTTCTACTACCGCCTTGGAAAGAAATATATTGTGAGGATACAGAAAGAGATCAAACATTCGACGATGCCGTAGCAGTCTTTTCTGGGTTACAAAGCTGGTATAGGCAACAGGGATACCAAATTATTGACGTTCCCAAGGTTGCTGTAAGTGAGCGAGTCTCTTTTGTAATTAATGAAGTGGAAACCGCACGAAATAGCATAATGAAAAAATAGTGGTCGAAGTAACAGTGAACTGGCAACCGTAGACAATTGGTTATAATATTATTCCGACTGCGGTCCATTTCTACGCCAGTCGCTTTGCTTACACCGTTTGTTTAGAACGCTGAATTGTTAACATAGATCTTAACAGCTTCAATGAGTAATCCTCCAAATGAAAAAAAGATTATTTTTTCTATCTCTTTTTATTCTTTTGTCCTTTAATACTTTTGCCGATGTCGAAGAATACTTTAGGCCTCAAATTGACGGCATTCGACTCGATTGGTGTCTTTCTTACGGATCAGACTGTGGCGAACCTGTCGCGTATAAGTGGTGTATTGACCACGGTTATAGCCGGCCGCTCTTATGGAAAATAGAGAAGGATGTCGGAAGACAAGAGCCAACGTCTACGCTTAACAGCCGTGAGTCGTGTTTCAAAGATGGATGTGACGGATTCTATACGATTATTTGTTATCGAACTTCAGATTAGGACATTTGATTTTTTGCGGTACGCCTTTTAAGCAAAAGTTATTTTTGTAGATTTGACTAAATATTCTCTTCATCCATTTAAGAAACCTAAACTTCCAAGGCCGATAGCAACAGGTGGCACAGAGGGGAAACCTCATACTAGATTCTTCGATAGCAGCATACACGTTCTGCGCGTTTACGGCGTTTGTAGTGGTTTTTCAATTGGCGTTGGCGCTAGGTGCACCCTGGGGAGAGTTAGCAATGGGAGGGAAGTTTCCTGGACGTTTTCCACCCAAAATGCGTGTTGCGGCGTTAGTACAAATAGTGTTGCTGGTTGCTGTCGCGTTTATAGTATTGATTCGCGCCGGGCTGCTGGCGGAAGAATATTATGATATTTCCAGGCCGGGGATATGGTTTGTTGTGGTGCTTTTTGTTGTCAGTACCATTTTGAACACAATCACTCCCAGCAAAAAAGAGAGAATGATGGGAGCGCCTATCGCTGCAGTTTTACTGGTGAGTAGTATCATTGTCGCGATGAGCTGAAGTGGAAAACGTTGGTATTTAAACGTTAAATGAGACGGTGAAAACTTCGACAGCGGTCTTTTTTTGGATATCTGTGTCGGTTATTGTAGGTTTTTGACTGAAGTCTAACTCACGAATTCTATCATTTTCGAATGTTATATCTGTGTCGACCTTTTTTCCTGTACTCTTGTCAAAAATAGAAAATTCGCTGGCGACAATCTGGTTTCTTTGGATTCGCATCGGCTATTATCGCCGTTCTACTATTGATGGAACTTATGTTAGTAGTACTACGTTTACAGTGCTCATGTTAGTCGTTTTGAAAATAGTTTTTGTTGATGATTTTGTTGGCGATTTTCTAAAGTGAGCGGCATTAGATAAATGGAAAGGGTTTCATGAAAGAACATGCGTTTTTGGGGGTAGACCTACCTATTATTCAGGCTCCAATGGCTGGAGTGCAAGATAGTCAGTTAGCAGTCGCGGTATCGTCGGCGGGAGGTTTGGGGTCACTGCCCTGTGCAATGCTCAGTCACGATGCTCTTCGAACTGAATTGGCATCGATTAAATCTCAGACCAATAACCCTATCAATGCCAATTTCTTCTGCCATACGCCACCCACCCCGAATGCCGCTCGGGAACTTCGATGGCGCTCAGAGCTACAACCTTATTTTTCCGAGTACGGGATCGATTCTGCTGATATTCCTGCAGGACCTGGGCGCGAGCCTTTTAGTCACGCGGTAGCAGACATCCTGGAGGAATTTAAGCCCGACATCGTGAGCTTTCATTTTGGCTTACCCGCGCAGGACTTGTTGGCACGGGTAAAAATCTGGGGGGCAAAAATCCTAGGGTGTGCAACGACGATCGAAGAAGCACAATGGCTGGAAGCAAACGGCGCCGATGCCATTATCGCGCAAGGACTTGAAGCGGGTGGTCACCGCGGCATATTTCTGTCCGATGACTTGTCGGCGCAAGTGGGGACGTTTGCGCTCCTACCGCAAATTTTACAGAGGGTGACTGTGCCCGTGATTGCTGCTGGTGGTATTTGCGATGCGAAGAGTGTAGCTGCTGCGTTATCACTGGGTGCTGCGGCGGTGCAAGTCGGAACGGCCTATTTACTTTGTCCGGAAACAAAAAGCAGTCCTGTGCACAGAGCTGCTATCAAAGGTGAGCACGCCCACCAGACGGCAATTACCAATATATTTTCCGGACGACCCGCGCGGGGTATTGTTAATCGGGTCATTAGAGAGGTCGGGCCGATCAATGACCATGTGTCTGAATTTCCTCTCGCCTCTACTGCTATTACTGCATTGCGGAAAAAAGCAGAAAAGACCGGCTCAGGTGATTTCTCGCCACTTTGGTGCGGGCAAAACCCATCCGGGTGTAAAGAAATCTCAGCGGCTGAACTAACACGAGAGCTGGCGGGCGACGTTTAACAGAGTGTCTATTCTGTTTTGAGTGGGCAGTCACGTTTGTCTGGCTCGAGATGCACGGTAGACTCGCCCGCTTAGTTCAGCACTGGTTTTTAACAGGCAGAAGTCAATAGAATCGTTCCGCGAACAATAGGTCATTGGCGGGATGTTTTGCCTGCACTCTATTACTTGAAGCAACAAAATTGTTTGAAGCAGCAAAGACCTACCTGCACCTAAGGAATATTATGGAAGTCATTAAAAGCAAGCAATTCACCGCCGACCGTGCCTGGGGCGCAAAAGACATCGCTAATATGAACGGCATTACAACCCGTTTACATTGGACCGACCGACCCTACAAGTGGCATGTGAATGATGGTGAAGAGGTATTTGTTGTTTTGGATGGTGAGGTAGACATGTTATATAGAGAAAATGGTGTCGAGTTGTCGACGCTCTTGGCGGTGGGCGATATTTTTTATGCGTCGGTAGGAACCGAGCACGTGGCGCACCCGAAAGGTGAAGCTAGAATCCTGGTGATTGAGTCCGAAGGCAGTATATAGTCGGATGCTCGTCCGATTCAGTGCATACTCGAAAGTGACAACAGAAAAATCAGTCTATCTTGTTATAATTCTTTATTTGCCATCGGCTGGTCTACATTTTGCCTATATCGTCGCGAAAGTTTCAGTTCGAAGCCGCTCTTCAATTTAACATTTCTGTCGCCGTTCAGGGCGGGAGTAATACGCTCGATCTGGTTTCTGTTGACGATCGTAGAACGATGAATCCTGGCAAATCCGAGCGGACTCAAGCGGTTTTCAATGTCCTTCATCGTACTTCTTAACATATAGGTTTCTGTCGCGACGTGTAACTCCACATAATTCCCCGCCGCTTCAATCCAGTGGATTGTCGAGGAATCGATAAAATGGAACAGGCCACTTTTACTGACCAAAATACGATCATCCTTTTTACCCTCGACGGAGTCCGCCAATTGTGCTTCTCCGAGCCGCAGTCTGATAATTTCACGGTAAGCGTAGATAGCCACCATAGCACCGATGTAAACCACTAAATCCTTTCGATATTCAAATAGAAACGTCCACCAGATATCACCGGTCTCAAATTGTTCCCCAGCAAGACGATAGACCCAATGCCTTATCGTGAACATACCTGAAATATGAAAAATCGAGAAAATGATGCTGAGTGGCAGATGTAAGAGAATACGTTTGTGCCAATTGTTACTGGCGATCGGAACCCGCTGATCTATATACAGCAGGATTGGTAGAAGTATGAGAACGACAACTGCGCTTGAATATTCTGTTAAAAAAGGTTTCCACAGGGTAAATTCTGCGCCTCTTTCAATATTTTCCATGATGTCGTTAGTGGCGATCAACAAGGGAAGCAGCAAAAATATACTGCCGCATAATACGATCTCAACTAATCGTTTTTTTGTCACATTCATTGTTTATCCGTTTGTCCCTGAAAGACGCCACTTGTCCCAAAGCCCCGCCCCGCCTGACACTTAATACAATCACTGGTAACAAAGCACTACAGCTAGTCCAAATCAGATCGTAGTATAGCGCTCGTATTCACTTACGTCTGGAGTATGAAATGACAATGAATCAAACACAAGTAAAGGTCGGTGGTCGACTCTATTTTCTGGACTGGGTCAGGGTTTTGGCTTTTGCATTACTAATTTTCTATCACACCGGCATGATGTTCGTCGACTGGAGTTTCCATATAGAAAGTGGACACAATAGCTTGTTCCTGAAATCAATCATGATGCTGACATCGACATGGCGTTTGGACGTCTTGTTTGTGGTGTCCGGTGTGGCGATTAGTGTCATGGTATCAAAAATGTCGTTGCTGTATTTTACTTGGCAACGAGTTCTCAAACTACTTGTGCCGTTACTATTTGCGGTGGCCGTCGTGGTGGCACCACAATCTTATTTTGAAGCTTTACAAAAGGGCGTATTCGACGGTACATTTTGGCAATTTTGGACTGAGCATTATTTTACTTTTTCGTGGGACGACCGGATGAATGCGCCGTTTCCGACCTATAATCATTTGTGGTATGTCCTGTACCTGTTTTGGTACACCCTTTTGTTATTACCGCTAATCGCTTACATAAACTGCGATAGTGGTGTTGTGTTTCTTGCGCGTTGTGAGCGTTTTCTCTCAAAAGGCGCAAGAATTCTATGGTTGCCTTTATTGGGTTATTTTTCTTTCCTGACTGTCTTTGGCAATGACGAAATAACCCACGCTTTCTATAATGATTGGTACGGCCATTGCGTTTATTTGTTCGCGGTAGTGCTAGGATTATTATTTGTGCGGATGCCAGCGATTTGGTTGTCATTTGAACGCAATCGCTATCTGTCGCTAATTGTCGGGCTGACTGGCTATCTTATTTTACTTGCCGACCTTCATTTACCTGGCAATAGGCCTGTCGGTTTACCGGAGCTATCATGGGCATTTGTAGAGAGCATTGTAAAGTGGTCGTGGCTTTCGCTGGTTATCGGTTTTGCCAGACACCATCTTAATTTTACTAATAAAGGCTTACAATACTGTAGCGGGATTGTTTATCCCTTCTTTATACTTCATCAGACCGTCATTATTGTGATCGGGTTTTTCGTTATTGGCTGGGGATTGTCAGGCGTGTCTGAATACTGGATTATTGCGTTGGGAACCTTTGCGATTTGTGCCCTATTAACAGAGGTTTTGATCAAACCCGTTAATGGTTTGAGACTGATGTTCGGCTTGAAATGGAAAAAGCGCAAGTCACCGGTCTCCCAGCAAGTTGTCGCGGTGACTACATCCCAATAAGGGGTAGAAAAAGCGGTTAGTCATAAAGGGTATTAATAACAGCTAGTCAAACGGAGAAGTAATGCAGAGAAAAGTAATACAGGGTTTGGTTATTCGGCCGATTTGACTGTCGATTTGGTTCGGTGATCAAATGGCCTAAGTGGTTGTAGGCGGAAACAATGTCTCATATTTATCATTCGACAATAAAAATCTTACAGGACCGTAATTTTGAATTTCCAGGATATTGAATACGCCGGATTTCGCTCTTGGCCAGCGATGGAAGAATCCGAACAAGGTGGCGTGGTACTTCGTTTTTCCGACGGATATACCAAAAGAGCTAACTCGGCAAACATCCTCACTCGCCAAGAGGGCAATTATCATCCGTTAGTGAGTCGGTGCGAACGGTATTTTGAGGAAAGAGGCGTCCCCTGTATTTTCCGATTGCCGTCATTCTGTAACAACGGGGAATTCGACCAGTATTTGACTGACATTAACTATCAATTCACTGACCGTTCTCTTGTTCTTTCTAGGTCATTAGAAGGGGCGGCCTTTGACAATCAGACATTGATTTTAAAGGGTCGTCGCGATTGGTTGGCAAGTTTCTGTCGCATAAGTGGCACTGATATCAACAGGCACGAAGCGCATTTGGACATCTTAGAGCGAATTAATGATGAGGTGTTAATGGCGGTCTTGGTAGAGAATGATAAGGACGTTGCCTGTGGTGTCGGCGTAATTAGTAACGGCTATTTTGGCTTGTATGATTTAGTGACAGAATCGAGTTCCAGAAAGCAAGGCTACGCCACTAAGTTATTAAACGGTATGTTGAGCTGGGCCGTTTCCATGGGTGCATCTACTGCCTATCTTCAGGTTGTTGCAGATAACCACGGCGCAATAAACTTGTATAAAAAACTGAGCTATGAGTATTCCTACGAATACTGGTATCGAGTCCGCAGGAAATAGGCTTATTTCTCGTCGAATTATTAAGCTTGAATGCGTTAAAGGTAACTGATGGAAATTAAATTATGACTCAGCACGAATACATTTTTGTTACTGTTTCTATTGTTCTTGGTCTTGCAATGACGCGTATATTGAACGTGGTTGGGGATTTAACTCGACACCATCGGCAAGTGAAGTTCCATTGGTCTACGGCAATATGGGGGATGAGTATTATGATATTTATTCTTCAGTTGTGGTGGATGGGATGGGGTTTGCGCGATTTTTCTGGATGGACTTTTCGTCATTTTGTTGTTCTCATATTTGCTTCTATTTGTATTTACGGGGCCGCGGAAATGGCATTTCCTGATTCTGAAGACGGAAGCTATGATATGTTGCTGCATAGTCAAAGTCAGGGCCGCTTGTCGGCGTTGGCGATGTTAGCGTATTTTTTGATTGGGCCCTATGTCAATATTGTTATGTTTAGCAATCCCGTTTCTTTGTCCATTGCTGTTCCTTCTGTCGGTATTCTATTGATGATTCTGGTGATGGCCATACCGCGGTGGTTTCAAATTTTGTCCGTTTTCTTCGCTGCTTATTCTTTGTTATTGCTTTACGTGACAGTATAAAATAGGGCTCGATGCTCAATAATACCTGTTTAAATCAAGCGGTTACTTTGCCAAAAAGTTAATCTAAACAAAGAAAGACGTGTCGAGAGATCTTACGCGAGCCGAACTAAAATGGACGCTCTCAAACTTAGGAAATAGAATGGAATATCACAACGAAATTGAACCTCATGCCTGTTCTAACATGGATGACATTCGCGGAGAAATCGATTGCATGGACCGGGACATTATTACCCTTTTAGGAAAGCGATTTGAGTATGTAAGAGCCGCTTCGAAATTTAAAACTTCTGCAACATCCGTGCGTGCGCCCGAGCGTTTTAAGGTGATGTTGGAACAGCGAAGAACGTGGGCATCACTGCAAGGTCTGCATCCTGACGTGATTGAAAAAATGTATCGAGACTTAGTAGCTTATTTCATTAATGAAGAACTTAATCAGTGGAAGGCTGAAACCGCGGATCAACAAGGCGACGAAAATTCTCCAGCTGGATAGGCGGCAATATTAAGTTTCACCTGCGGCCAAAGGAAACGTTAAATTTGAAGGATTCACATGAAAGCGATTGTTTATAAGCAATACGGATCGGTAGATGTTCTTGAATTAAAGGAGGTTGAAAAGCCATTAGCGAAGGACCACGAAATTCTAATAAAAGTTCACGCGGCAGAGGTAACGAAGACGGATTGTGAAATGCGAAGCTTCGACTTTCAGGTGAAGTGGTTTTGGCTGCCGCTACGATTGGCGGTCGGGCTATTTCGACCACAGAGACAAATACTGGGAGGCTATTTTTCTGGTGAGGTCGAGTCCGCAGGTAAAGCTGTTTCAAGATTCAAGGCAGGAGATCAGGTTTTTGGGACTACCAAAATGCGGGCAAGTGCTTACGGGGAATACCTGTGTCTACCTGCCCGCAGCGTCCTTGTTACCAAACCCCGCAACATGAGTTTTGCCGAGGCAGCGGCAGTTCCTCTGGGCGGGTTAAACGCGCTGCACTTTATGAGAAAAGCCAATATCCAGCGGGGGGAAAAAGTATTAATAAACGGAGCTGGCGGAAGCATCGGGTCGTTTGCCGTACAAATTGCAAAATCGATGGGGGCAGAGGTAACTGCCGTAGACAAAACGATCAAGGAAGACGTGATACGACGTAGTGGAGCTGATCATTTCGTAGATTATACCAGACGGGATTTTGCTAAAAGTGGTAAAACCTATGATGTGGTCTTTGATATGGTCGCTAACGGTTCCTATTCGGATTGCACAAAAGTTCTCAATCCCCATGGCCGCTACCTGCTTGGAAATCCACGGATATCTGACATGCTAAGATCTGTATTAACCACTGCGTTTACTGATAAGGTGGCGACATTCTCTTTTGCGGGAGAGCAGGAAAAAGAGCTTATTGCGCTGAAAGAGATGATAGAGGCAGGAACGATTACGGTGATCGTTGATAAAGTCTATTCGTTTGAGCATGTTGCCGAGGCGCATCGAAGAGTTGAGCGTGAGCAGCGATTAGGGGCTATTGTGTTGGCTGCAGATCATGATAGCGAAAAGGTATAGTGTTGATAAAAACATTGTTTACGACTGTGTACCGTTCGGTGTCATTAGACTGTTAAACAATCGGCGGAAAGCGAAATGCCCTAAGCCAAATCTTTGTTTTGGCTGCGTATATCCAGAAGACAATCTTCACAGCCAAGCAATGGCGAATCAACAGATTAACTTAATCGATAAAACTGACGCTCCTTTCCTTTTAGCGATTAGCTCGTGCCTATCCAGAAATAGTGTTAATGCGAGAAGCGTAGCGACGCGGCAATCTTGAGCGTTAGAATTAATACATAACTATCGATGCGTTAGAAAAATCCGATTGCGGGTCGAGCTGAGCCGCGTGCAATGACGACATTTTGTCATTTCTGGATGGCCACTAGCTACTAGTTACTGTTAAAAGTAAGGGCATTCAACATCAGCTGACTAACCATTCATCTCCTTAGTTTAAGCGATAGATTTAAGGTGAAAGAGAATCAATTTCTTCCCGCCATTATTCCACCATCAACGTCCCAAATTGCACCGGTTACCCAGCTTGCCTTGTCGCTTAGTAGGAAACTAACCGCATTAGCAACATCCTCCGTGGTACCTATCCGCCCGGATGGGTGAAAATCGTTAAAGCCGGCCAGTGCTTCGTCCATTTCTACTGGGTCTATAAATGCCTCGTAAATAGGCGTTTTCACCACGGCTGGAGAGACTGCGTTCACTCGTATATTGTGCTCAGCCAGTTCCATTGCCAAATGTTGAGTCAAAGAGTGAAGGCCAGCCTTTGCCATCGAATACGCTGATGATGGAGTGGCCTTGATCGCTTGCTTTGCCCACATCGAACCAATATTAACTATCGACCCGCCGCCGTTGCTGATCATGTTGTTGGTTACCGCCTGAGTAATAAAAAAAGTGGCGCGGTTAAGTTCCATGTAAGTGTCATAACTCCCGTTGTCGTGTTCCAGGAATGGCGTTGGGTTGAAGTATCCCGCCGCGTTCACCAAATACTGAATGGGTCTGTCATGGTTACTAGCATAGCTAATTACGCGCTCGACATCGCTGCTGTTATATAGATCTGCCTGCAAGATTTCGACTTGAGCCATGGTAGATAATTTGACTTTCGCCGCTTCTAATTTGGCAGCGGAACGACCAATTATCACTGTTCGGATACCTTTGCTCGCTAATTGCTCGGCTATGGTAAAACCCATACCGCTAGAACCACCCACAATCATTGCCACTGTTTTGTTGTTGCTCATAAGACTTTTTCCTCGGTTAAATTTCTAAACTGTAGACATAGCTTAAATAAAACCTTAACCTTTTGAAAAGTAAGCACATTCTGGTTGACTAGGTACTTTTTGGTACATCTTTATGAAAACTAAGGAAAAAAAAGTTTTACGAAAAACACCTCCGCAGCGTTCTGCGCGCATGGTCGAGACTATCTACGGCTGTAAATGGTCGTTGACGGTGTATCAGCTGTTGTTGGAAGGCATCAACCGACCCGGAGAAATGGTAAGGAACGTTGACGGATTAACGACTAAGGTCCTGAACCAATGTCTGAAAAGAAATGTTGATTTTGGTATTCTTGAGCGCATCGCCTATAACGAGTTGCCGCCCAGAGTTGAATATAATGTGACAGAATTCGGCGAAAAATTTGTGCGGATTTTAGATGAGCTGGAAAAGCTTCAGGAAGATATTACACAAGATTGGGATGAATCAGTCCGTAGCGAATGAATGCTCGCCAGCGGACTGTGTGTCACCACGAGACCATTCCTCTAATAAATAGCCTTTAGATAATGGGCATCTTAATAATTGCACCCTAAATGATTGACTTCTCGATAATTTCCACAAGATAGGAATAACCGCAAACAGTCATGAAGACTTATATATTACTGCTTCGCGCGATTAATGTTGGGGGAAAAAATATACTTCCAATGAAAGAATTGACCTCGCTGCTGCTACAGTCTGGATTTCATAATGTTGAAACCTATATTCAAAGTGGTAATGTTGTTCTTAACAGTGAGAGAAAGCCAACAGAAAATATAGTTGCTGAAATAGAAAATAAGTTTGGCTTCAGGCCGGAAATTCTGACAATTGAAAAATCACAATTTGAGCTCGCCATTGCGAATAATCCTTTCAAGTCGGTTGAAAGAAAATTGCTACACTTATACTTTCCAGTCAACTCTCTGAAACCGGATACCAAAAAACTATTGGAAATGGCATCGACAACAGAAAGGTATGAAATAATAGGAAGTGTTTTCTATTTACATGCGCCGGATGGCATTGGACGGTCGAAATTGGTGTCGAATCTCGCCGCTTGTTTGGGCGGTGCGGTGACCGGCAGAAACGGAAATACAGTTGCCAAGTTGATAGCAATGGCACAGAGTGCATCGCAGGTTTATTCGTAGTTTTTATAAGTTGTCGTGTGGCGGAATAAAATCAGGTCGGTGAATTAGCCGAAACGATTTGTCGAATGAGATCGATAAACAAGATAACGGAGCCATTGAACATCTTTTTAGCGCATACTCCATTCAATATTATCACAGCGGGCTTGGTGTTTTTAATCTGTGGTGAAGGTCAGCGGAAAATTAGAATGACTCGTATTTTTCAGCAGAAGAAGGTTCTGTCGCCATTTGGAATCAACACACTTTTAAAGAATGACATATGAAAAAATCATTTGAAGGGGATCTTGGGTTTGTATTCTACCCCATGAAAAACGGTGATCTGGAAATTCGCCATGGCGGGAAGTTTGCGACGAAGTTTTCTGGATCGAAGGCGATGCGCATTAGCGAGCAAATCGAACGTGGGTCATTTTCGGAGCAGCAGCAACTGATGGCAAGGCTAACGGGTAACTATAAACACGGCAATGAACGGTTGGCCAAAAATCACTCTAGAAATAAGCGTTAGTTTTGATGTTTGGTGAGTTTACAGAATATTGTAGTCTGAGCCAAAAAATCGAATATCGAGATTGTAAATTCTCTCATAACAAAGGGTATATGACTTAATGAAGGCGATTTTATTATCAGGTTCGGTTGCCGGTCTTATCATCGCTGTCGGCGAGGGCGTGCTAAATGCTGTGTTACTGAAATCCAGTTGGGAGGTCGCTAATGCACAATTGAATCTCGCAACGCCTGCCGATTGGATAGTTAGTTTAGCGATGGTTAAATTATTTGTTCTGGGCTTTGTGTTGATGTGGCTTTATGAAGTCTTCACACATAAATATGGTGCGGGGTTGAAGTCGGCCCTGATCGCGGGTTTTACCATCGGGCTACTCATATGGGGCTGGGTTCTTGCGGGTATGTGGCTAGCCGGTTACATTAATAATACCATTGCTATCACGACATTTATTTGGGGGGTAATTGAGCTGCCGTTGGCAGCAATTGCTGGCGCCAGAATTTACGACAAAATGTCCCCGGCGTAACTATTTTATTAGGTCGACTAACAGTTGGCGTAAACCTACAAAATAACGGTCAGAGACACTATGATTAGTGTGACTGTATTCTTGAACAGGCACGATCGTACAGCGACGCATTAGACTGTTTCATGACTAGACACCAACACTTTTGGAGGGCTTATGACAGGTACAATAGTGAATAGGGATGTGTGGCTTAAAGAGCGCATGGCGTTGCTGCGAAGGGAAAAGGCGGTTACCCGCGAATTGGACCTTCTTGCATTGGAGCGGCAAAAACACCCTTGGGTCTCTATCAAAAAAACCTATGAGCTAGAGCTACCTGAGGGTAAAGTCACGCTCGAAGAACTATTTGGTTCAAATCACCAGCTCATTATCTATCACTTCATGTATGGACCACAGTGGAAGTCGCCTTGCGATGGATGTAGTGCTTGGGCCGAGGCGTTTAATGGGACCCTGGGTCAATTGGAACGCCACGATGCGGCGCTGGTTGCGGTATCGCGCGCACCGATTGATATGATTAACGAGGTGAAAAAATCAAGAGCATGGACTTTTCCCTGGGCATCTTCTTATAACTCGGCGTTCAATTCCGATTTTCATATGTCGGTGCCGCCTGACTGTGAATCTGTAATGGTGGGTGACGAAATAATCGCTTACGATCGAGGTGAAAGCGGTGGTATCAATGTCTTTGTCAAAACGGATGACGGCATATGCCATACCTATTCGGCCCATAACAGAGGGATTCAGCAAATGAATGGCACCTATGGATACATAGATCTGCTGCCCTATGGCGGGAATTAGGCAAAAATCGAATATGATATGAAAATGGTTAATGTGGCAGACAGAATGCAATGCGGTTACCGTTATCAATTGGTTGAGCCAGAAGGGGAGAATTTTTCGGACGACTTTCAGCCCGAATTGACACCAAAGGAAATGTTGTCTCTCGGTGTTTTTGGCGGAAAATATCTTAATGATTGTCAGCAGGAATTTCCGGATCATTGGTTTTGTGAGGCAAAATTGAGTCCAGAGCGGAAGGATACTTCGCTCAACTATTTTTCAGTTGATGCGTCACAGTCGTTGGCAGAATGGCAGAGAAAAGGATGGATTCATCCGCAAGACCCTCGAGGATGGTTTCAATGGTACTGTCGGTATTATATGGGCAGACGGACGCAGGACGAGGATATTCGTCAAGTAAAACGATGGAAGGCGTTTAGGCGTCATGCGGGCGCTGTTAAGAAGTATTGTGAGCAATATGATTATAGCTGTCGGAAAAAACAGCGGCAGGCGTTACTGCACTGGGCCTATGATTCCAGAAAGTTCTGAAATTCTATGGCTGTTAGCTCTCGAACAAAAAAGCCGATGATTGATCACAAGAAAACATACCTTATGAGCGGTAAAGCAATTGGTCCATGACAGTTGCGTTAAATAGGGATTGATGACCAGTAGCTGGTTAAATATATAACGTTTAAAGATAGTCTTTAAATGGCGGAAATTCTCGCCACGGCCACTTAGTCGACTTTCAGGAGATCGTATGAGACATATTTTGTATAGCGCCTTTATTATCGCTGCTATTTTTTTGGCATCGTGCACTAATAGGCAAATTTACGAATCCATTCAAGGCAGTGAAAGATTAGACTGTCAAAAACTTCCCCAAGGCCAGTACGAAAAATGTATGAAAGATCACGATCAAAGTTATGACTCCTATGAGAAGGACCGAGAGGCCGTACTCGAAGAGAAGAATGGCCGTCAGTGATCAGCGATTTCAAAAACGGAGTTTTCCCAACACACTGTAATCACAGGTGATCAATGAGTCGAAACTCTATACAATTGCTAAGATTTTTATTGGGGTTCAGTTGGATTTATCACGGTTTTTTCCCAAAGCTATGGGCTGTTGCGCCACTGGAACAACAAATAACAGCAACACTGGGTTTTTCTATCGAGGTGTCTAATCTCATTACTAAATTTGCAGGTGTTTCTGAAATAATTTTTGGTGTTGTGTTGATTGTGATGTATAAAAACAGAACAGTTTTGTTGTTGAGTATTTTTTCTTTATTCTTTCTTTGCTTATTTGTAGCGGTACAAATCCCCGTTATTCTGATCGAAGCGTTCAATCCCGTCACAACAAATTTTGCACTCATCGGTTTGAGTTATGTTCTGTTGGATAACCAGAGAATTAAGGGAAAGTGAGATAAAAAGTAATCACGGGATAAAAAGAATTTGCGCCGGATCTAAGGCGAGAATAGCATTCTATTTCAATTGATAGATGTTCGATAGATAGATGCTTGTTGCTCTTTTGGAGCTAGCAATTATTTCCATAGAGACAATATAAATTGCACCTCGTTGTTCAGTATCACTAACTCGGTAGGAGGCTGACTGCCTAAGAAAAAGGCCTGTCTTCTTGTTCATGAATTAAAACTAGATTCGGGCCTATGTATAATTATATTCTTTGGGATAATGATGGTGTTCTCGTCGACACAGAGTATTGGTATTTTCAATCAAACCTTCGCGCTCTGAGTGAACTTGGTGTTGATCTGGACAAATCGACGTATCTTGCTTATATGTCCGACGGAAAGTCATGCTGGGATATAGCGCGGGAATCAGGTGTTGATCTATGTGAAATTGACCGTAAAAGAAAAGAGCGGGATACTTACTATCAAGACTATATTCAACAAAAAGACATAGAAATATCGGGGGTAAAGTCAGTACTGGAATCTCTTTCAACAACACATAAAATGGCAATAGTGACGACGTCAAAGCGTGTTGACTTTGATCTCATCCATAGAAATCCTGATATTCTTTCATTCATGGATTTTTTCATTGTGAGAGAAGATTACTGCAAGTCCAAGCCTCATCCGGAGCCGTATTTGTTCGGGCTGGAAAAATTTGGGGCTAAAGCATCTGAAACGTTAGTCGTTGAAGATTCTCAACGCGGCCTTCGGTCGGCAATTTCTGCTGGTATCGATTGCGCTATTGTTCACAATGAGTTTACTAAAACACATGATTTTACCGGCGCCAAGTATTTCATCGAAAACTTGTCTGAATTGCCGAGATTGCTGAAGGTTTAAATAATAATTTCCAGATACGGTGAATAGATAATGACGACTATTTTGAAGATGTTTTTTGGAATAACGATTATTTTATGTTGCGGGTATGGTGTGAAGATATTTGGTTTTAGTTTTTGGCCCATTCTCTTCTTGTGTCTTGCCGCTGTAGTTATATTGTCTATATTCTTACCTTCACTGGCAGGGTTATCAAAAACTATCGCTAGCTTCATTGCTTGGTTATCATTGTCGGCCTTGATTCTGCTGATGATCGCTTCGACAATTGGCGGCTCTGCTCACATGTCAGAGTCTAACGAAGTGATCGCTATCTTTCTGTTTTTCATGTCTTTGTTTGGTGCCAGTTCTTACTTCTGGAAGATAGGCGATTCGAACACTGAAGAAGAGAAACAACTAAGCTGAAAACGAGGTTTTATGAAGTTAGGGGTAGGTTTGTTGGCAGCCCTTTATCCGCAGCGGCCACTACTGGCCTTGTCAAGGGAATTGCTTTGCCGAGATCGAGTCTGTATAACACATCGTGTCTAACGCTTATACGATAATCCCTATCACAGTGTTTCAGCGTTGTGGAGTTTTGCCATTGGAACTATTTGCAGCGGAGTAAAAATGACACCGTCGAATGAACATTTCAATTCTACAGCGATTGGTACATATCGCGGTGTAGAAGGGCTTGTTCCCGCTGGATTAAAAACTCTCCCGCTATTTGAGGTCTGGTGCATTGCACCGCGATTAGAGAGTGTTATTGACCCCTTTAATTTTCTTCATCGAGTGGCAGTCTATCGTCGATTGTTGGAAGCCACGAATTCAGGAGAGCGATTTGGCGCGGATAACGCCGGAAACCCGCTGTGGGGGTTACTGTTTCAATTGCACTGGCAGCATCAGACGCATCGTTTAGACCCTTTAAACACTTCGCTTAATGGAATTAGTGAAGACTCCCCGTGGGGGTTTGGTAACTTTTCTTTAAGTATTATTCCGCTTCTTGGCGCTATTCGGGCCGGAACGTTAGGAGATTTTTCCATAGTAAAGCCGTCGGAAGCCACTCAGTTTGACTATGCTTACGGGGCATCGGAAGAGGTGCGTTATATTCCGAAAAAATTCCAGCCTGGAGTAGCGGCCTGGTGTGATTTTTTCCTCGCAGTGCAAATATCAAAACGAGGCGATGATGACGAACACTTGCGGATGTCGTTATGGCGAGCCCATAAAATTTGTTTAGATGTGATCGCTGAACGAATTGCTGATATAGAAACCACCGTGATCCCGCGGGAAGAACTGAGTTTTTTGAGGGGTTGGTGCAGGATGGTTGATTATCTCTGGGCAGCGGCGTGGCCGACTGATTTTCATTTTATGGTGGAGAGAGGGCTGGACGCTCTCCCAGGGAAAATACTTGAACCTTCTGATCTGCCGACAGCGACTTCTGAGCTGCCCGAACCGATTCAAAAAACTGTGATTAGTATCATCATCTTGGCTAAAACCTCGAAAATTCGTCATGCTCTCAATCTGTGGCTATGGCGTCGAGTTATGCGCCACCGAAGCGCTCGAGTAGATGTAGTAAGTCTTTTGGATGCCGTCTTTAATCCTGATGTCGACAATGCAAAAAACCGTAGGCGGCTATTGCGCTACTTATTTTAGAAGTGGGTCGAAAACTATTTAAGGGCTTTGTGTGACCTTGTAATATTTGCTGCTACATTAAAGGGTGAACTTGGGTGGTAAACGTATTCTTCCTGCCGGAGGAGAAGAGAATCCCGGTATCGAAAAGACTATCCATAATCCTAGAAAGGGACAAATGACATGTCAACGATTCGCAGCAAATTGGAATTTCCCGGTACTGACGGTCTTAAGATTGCGGCATTGTTGGAAGCGCCCGCAGCCAGTCCCGGTGCTTTTGCGCTCTTTGCGCACTGTTTTACATGCGGCAAAGATATTGCGGCTGCGTCGCGAATATCGCGGGCGCTGGTTGCAAAGGGTTATGGCGTGCTGCGGTTTGATTTTACCGGTTTGGGTAGTAGCGATGGAGATTTTGCCAATTCTAACTTTTCGTCCAACGTACAGGATCTCGTCTTTGCCGCTGATTACCTAAGAGAAAACTATCTGGCACCCTCCCTGTTAATCGGTCACAGCTTAGGGGGTGCCGCGGTATTGTCTGCGGCGGCGAAACTACCTGAGGTGAGTGGTGTGGTGACAATCGGTGCGCCTTCAGACCCCCATCATGTTCTCAAGCAGTTTGCTTGCGACATAGACACGATCGAAAAACAGGGAGAGGCGACCGTTAGCTTGGCGGGTCGGACCTTCAAGATCAAAAAGCAGTTTTTGGATGATTTGGAAAACCAACAACAAAACGAACTTATCAGAAAACTAAAAAAAGCACTGTTAGTCTTTCACTCTCCTTTGGACCAGACGGTGTCAATCAATGAAGCAGAGTCAATTTATCGAACGGCTAAACATCCGAAGAGTTTCGTCAGCCTGGATGATGCAGACCACCTGTTGTCACGTGCAAAGGATGCAGAATACGTCGCCGCCACCATAGCGGCTTGGGCCAGTCGTTATATTAAGGATGTCGTCGCGCCTGCCGATGAACAAACAAATGTTCCCAAGGGGCATGTTCAAGTGGACGAAAAGAATAAAAAGTTTACCCGCTCGGTGATTTCAGATACCCATGCCTGGTTGGCCGATGAGCCGACCCAGCTCGGTGGCTCTGATCTTGGTCCCGATCCGTACGAACATTTATTGGCGTCGTTGGGTACCTGCACCTCGATGACGATTCGAATGTACGCGAATCGGAAGAAAATTCCTCTCGACCATGTTTCCGTCGCGATAAGCCATAGTCGAGAGCATTTGACTGACTGTGAATCCTGCGAAAGTGAATCTGAAAAAATTGAGGTACTGGATCGACAGGTGACCTTGCTGGGAAACCTTAGCGAGGAACAAAGACAACGTTTGCTTGAAATTGCTGATCGCTGTCCGGTACATAAAACCCTGGTTGGAAAGTTGGATATCCGAACGGCATTAACGGCGTAAAACCTGATTCTGATTTCTTCCTGAGTGACTCGTTTTACAGCTATTCGTGCTCGCCATCGGTGATGGTGAGGCTGGGAATCGTGGGTAGGTATTGCGGTTTTATTAGGCAAAAAGTTGCAGCGCCTCGATAAACAAGGCAGTCTTACGGCTTTTTCCCACTAATAAAGAGCGTGCAAAACTGACTTATGAATACTTCTGATTCGCCAACTACGAGCTATCCCGACTGGTTTAATGCGTCTTTGAATACGCCTTGCGAAGCGGGTGAAACCAGCGTCGATGGCTGTAAAATTAATTATGTCGCCTGGGGCGAGAAAGGTAAACCCGGTCTTGTATTACTGCACGGTAGCAACGCTCATCTCGAGTGGTGGCGAGCGATCGCGCCGATGTTATGCGATCAATTTCGTGTCGTAGCGATGGACTCTTCAGGTTCCGGAATGAGCGGTTGGCGCGACAATTATACGGGTGACTTATTCGCTCGAGAAGTTATGGCGGTTGCGCAGGCAGCAGGCCTGGGTGATAAGCCCTATGTCGCAGGTCACAGCTTTGGCGGATTCGCCACTCTCGAAGCGGGGCACCTATACGGTTCTGAGTTGGGTGGCATTATTCTGGTTGATTTTGCTGTGCAGCCCGACCATCTTCGTGATGAATTTGTGGCAATGCGGGCTGAACGCTTAAAGGCCCCACAGAGACCGACCCGTGTTTATCCGGATAGGGGTGCTGCACTGGAACGGTTTCGTTTGGTTCCCGCGCAACAGTGTAAGCACGCGTTTCTTATTGATTATATTGCTCAGCAATCCATTCGGGAGGTTGAGGGAGGTTGGACCTGGAAATTTGATCCGGCGATGTTCAGAAATTTGAGCATGGATGATGAGTCAACGCTGTCGCAAACAGAAAAACTGCTAAACCTAAAATGCAACGCTGCGATTATTATGGCGGCCGAGAGTATGGATTACACCGCAGAGGCGGCTACTTACACCCGGGAGCTGTGCGAAGGTGTGATTCCTATGTTTGATGTTCCCGGTACCTTCCATCATCTGATGTTTGATGAGCCAATCGCCGTTGCAATGGCTCTAAAAGCAACACTTTTGGCGTGGAATTGTCATCGTTAGTCTCTGAGTTGGTAGTGTTTTGGAGATGATTGTTAAGCTTTTTCTAATCGATTTAATTGTGCTGCTATCGTGTGTATCGGCGCTACAGATGACAAGGTCCGCGAGAGTATTAATGAGCCTTCGACCGCAGCGATGACAAGTAAAGAGGCCGCATTTGCCTGTTTTACGGTATAACCTTCATCTAAAAACACATCGCCGATTATTCTCGTCCAGTTTTCGAAAACCTCTAAGCCGACAGCTTGTATTGTGCTTGAGGTTGGACACGTTTCGAGCAGTGTTGTGGCAATCGGACACCCGGACTTAAAATTTGAGTTTTCCATCCATCCTGCCAGTAAATTGCAGTACTGTTCGATAAACTCCCTGCTATTTCCAGTCTCCGCTCGCAATTGCCGAAGTGTTGCACTTACCCCTTTTCCTGCGAAGGTTACGGCAGCGGCGGCCAAAGCTTCTTTTCCGGCGGGGAAGTAGTAATACAATGAGCCCTTTGGTGCGCCGCTTTTTGCAAGGATTTCATTGATGCCTGTTGCGCTGTAGCCCTGCAGCCGGAACAGCGTTGCCGCGGTTTGAATCAGCTTGTCTTTGTGTTGTGCTGCGGTTGCCATGGTCTATTTCTAGCCTCTATTCGCGAAAAAAAGTTGTCATTATAGAAACTAGTCTATATGATAAAAATCATTATAGTAACTGGTCTACATATTATGGTGATGTTTGGTACTGTAAGCATTTCACCATGACTTTGTGTTAATCAGATCAAATAACTTATTTCGTGGAGACTGACGATATGGGAAGCATGCAACAACTCACCTTCGTTGAGGCCAAAAAACTGGAATGGCGAGAGGTTAATAAACCACAGTTGGAAAGCGGGATTGACGCAATAGTAAAACCGATCGCCGTGGCGCGCTGCGATCTGGATTATTTTATTGCCGTCGGAAAATACCGAACTCCAGGGCCGTTTGCCATTGGTCATGAAATGTCTGCAGTCGTAACTGAGGTCGGAGATGGCGTTTCAGATTTTCAGCCGGGAGACCGCGTTATCGTCCCTTTTCAGATCAGCTGCGGTGTCTGTATCAATTGTCAACGAGGTTGGACCAATGCCTGCTCTGAGGTATCGGCTCTGGCGGCTTATGGGCTGGGAACACATCCGAACGGCGAATATGGTGGGGCTTTATCTGACTATGTCAGGGTTCCGTTTGCCGATCATATGTTGGTTCGTTTACCCGATACTTTGAGTGCAGAAGCGGCTTGTGGATTATCGGACAATGTTGCCGACGGTTTTCGAACGGTATCAGAGGGTCTGCGACGGTTTCCAGGTGAACCGGTACTCATTGTTGGTGGCTTGGCACAAAGTGTGGGTCTTTATGCCGTTCATGCGGCTGTTGCACTGGGGTCCCGTCGCGTAGTTTACGCCGATTTTGATAGTGCACGGCTTGCTATGGCGGAAGCGGCGGGAGCGAAAACGATCCAAATAGATTACGCTAAAACGCCCGTCGTTGAAGAAGAATTTTTGATTACGGTAGACGCCTCCGCGTTAGCGTCGGGATTAAGTTTTGCGATGCGTTCTACGTCACCCTGTGGATATTGTACCGGCGTGTCCGGGGGGACCAATGCGATGACGGAACTACCCCTCAATGCTGCCTATTTACGTGGAATTACCTACGATGTCAGTCGCGTACATGGACGTGCGGTACTGCCACAGGTCCTAGCGCATGCTTGCTCTGGGCATTTAAACCCGCTAGCTATAGTCGGCCGCAGTACCAGTTTTAATGAGGCTGCTGAGGCAATGTTTGATCCTGCGCCGAAAGTTATTTTTTCCCGCGAAGAGTAAATTAGAGATGATCGAACTGTTGAAGTTTTAGCACTATAGGGATTGTTCGTATCTATCTATTCGTACCTATCTGTTCGTATCTTTGTGTCCGTACCTATATGTTCGTACCCATGTGATCAGTGGCGGTATCGTTTATACTCGAGTACAAACATGCAAGGCGGTAGAGTCGGTGAAGTAACAAACCCTTGTTTTGCGGTGCAGATAAAGCGTAATCTATAAAATAATAAATTTTTAGCGGGTCTTTAGTTCTTCAAGATCAATTATTTACCATCAGCATTCGACGACCCGCGTTCACTCGTTAATATTCATAAGGAGTCATCGATGTCAGTTTCTCGTCGTAGTTTTTTTCGCGCTGCTGTGGGCGCCACCGTTATGGCACCGGCTTTGACAGCCTGTGTCGCCGGCAGTCAGGACCTCGCCGCTGAAGTTGCTTTTGACCATGGCGTTGCCAGTGGCGACCCACTGCAGGATCGTGTCATTATCTGGACTCGGGTTAACACCAGTGCCGAGACCGTCACAGTGAGTTGGCAAATGGCCACGGACGCGGACTTTTCCAATGTTATCAGCAGCGGCACCTTACTGACCGACGCCAAACGCGATCATACGGTCAAGGTGGATGTGACTGGTTTGCAAAGTGACAGTGCCTACTATTATCGTTTTAGTTGTCAAAATAGCGATTCAATCGTCGGTCGCACTAAAACCTTACCCGACGGCAGCCCGGAACAATATTCACTGGCTGTGGTGTCTTGTTCGAACTTTCCCTATGGCTTTTTTAACGCGTACCAATGTGTTGCGCAGCGTGACGATGTGGATGTGGTACTGCATTTGGGGGACTATATTTACGAATATGCCAACGGTAAATATGGTGACGGAAATCTGTTAGGCCGCGTGCCCAGACCCGACCGGGAAACGGTTCAGCTCGAGGATTACCGGGAGCGATATGCCTGTTACCGGGAAGACGAAGATCTAATGGCGGTCCACGCCAGACATCCCTTTATTGTGGTATGGGACGATCACGAATTTGCCAATAATACCTGGGTTAAAGGTGCAGAAAATCACGATTCTAATGAAGGTGACTGGAATGCGCGGCGGGCCGCAGCAACTCAGGCTTATTTTGAATGGATGCCTATTCGAAAGTCGGTCAGCGATCGGCAACAACGGATTTATCGTAGTTTTCAATTTGGCGACTTGTTCGACTTGATCATGTTGGATACCCGCAGTGTTGGTCGTGATCAACAACTGGATCGAGAAGAAGTCGAATTAATGGCTGCGAAAGAACGCAGCTTATTGGGAACTACCCAAGAGTATTGGCTGGCGGGAGAGTTGGCCGCCTCAAAAGAAAACAACACTTTATGGCGGCTACTCGGCCAGCAAGTGGTGATGAGTCAGGTATTTAACAGAAAAGGGCAAATGGCCAATGCCGATGCCTGGGATGGTTATCCTGCCTGTCGGCAACGTATTTTCGATCAGCTGCAGCGCGATGATATCCAGAATAATGTGATCTTAACCGGCGATGTCCATTCGTCCTGGGCCAACGATGTTTGCGCCAATCCCTTTGATCCTGACCAATATGATCCCGATACCGGCAAGGGTAGCCTTGCTGTTGAATTTGTTACACCCGCTGTTAGCTCGCCGGGTTTTACCGATCGGGAAGAGGCGGATAAAACGGCGGTTGCTCTGGTTAACAAACATCCACATATTAAATACACCGATTTGTGGCATCGTGGCTTTTTGATTATAAACATCAATCGTAAACAAGTTGTGGGAAATTGGTATCATCTGGACACGGTGACAGAACGTTCGACAAAAGTTAGTTTAGTGAAGCGCTATGGAACCGAACTCAACCGGCCGGGACTGAAGGAGTTAGCTAACGCTTAGGGTGCGCGTTAGGTTGTAAGGGTTTTTTTGAGAAAGTGAATAATTATAATCAGTGCGCAAATACCCTCTTCATGTAGGCAGGCACTGAGTGCAGAAATTGACCATAGGAAGTAACAATAGGATTTAACAATAGGATTTAACAATAGGAAGTAACCATTGCAGTTAAGGACATGTACTGTAACAGCGGTACATGTCTCAAGGTTTACTTTCCTGGGTTAATACAATCCCGGTTGTTATCCACTACAGAATGCGGCCACGTCTCTAGCGGTATCGCGACTAATATCCGGGCAGCTCAGGGGAAATATTTCAGTACCGTGCACGGTGCCCATCATCTGTCTGCAGCGAGCCGACACTCCGGCTTCGATCAGTAGTCGATAAAATCCGATGCCTTCGTCGCGAAGAGGGTCACATTCATTGACGCTGATGACGGTTGGAACCAGACCCCTAACGTCGTCTTTAGTCGCAAAGCCGGGCCACGCGAGTGGATTTCCGTCATTAAAGGCCTCGATACCGTAGGCCATCGCGCCGGTATTATTGTGCAAGTCCAGTAAAATGCCATTATTTTCAACGGAGGACGGATTTTTTTCCAGAGGCCATTCGCCGGCTATATAGGGGCACAAAGCGTATAAACCTTTGATTAGATTCATGTCGCCATCTTGTTTCAACTTTAAACCGGTCGCCAGGGTGAGATTGCCGCCACCGCTTTCGCCGGCGATGATGATACGATTTGGATCGATTCTTAACGTTTCGGCATTTTTATGGACCCATTTTACACCGGATACACAATCATTGAGTCCTGCAGGAAAGGGTGCAACTTCCGGCACCGAAGAGGCGGTCAGTGCGTTGCGAAAATCAACCATGGCGACCGCGATGTTATTAGCCGCAAGAATTTTCCCCCAGGCGCGGTAATTTCCATCGTAACAGGACATGACCATCATCCCGCCGCCGTGAATATAATAGACGCAGGGTAGTATTTCATCATTGTCGGGACGAATATACTGGATGTTTATGGTGTTTCCGTCAGGGTCTGAGGTCAGGGTTTCAGTTCGAATAGTTAAGCCTGCGGACGGTGCGATGTCTTCGGTATCACACAATTGCATAAAACCCTTTAGCATTTCGTCCCGCGCTTTGGCGTCGTCACTATTGGCCGCTTCAAGCATCAGTTCGCGGCTCGCAACATCCTCACTATTGCTGGTGAACTCCATTTCGCCAAAGATGGCCTTAATGCGCGGGTCGATTCGTGGGTCGTCAGTAATTTTGGACATGAGCTTCCTCTGTATTATTGTATGGGTTTGTTTTTCGGTAGTAAGCTGTATCGACTAAAATATCTCATGAATTTCCGGTGCTGACAAGTGAGGCAGTTTGTTGGTTTTATTTGTAACTGACTAGATCCAACGCTGAATCCCGCGCGTATAAATCTCACTAGTAAATGGGCAGTTGGTTAGCTAATAGGTATTAATTTAGCTATGCTTATTGCAGTCAATTGTTAGGAACCGTTCTATGGTCGATAGTATTGCCACACAAGAACAACTGCAAACTGAGCTAGAGGCGCTGCGGGCTGAAAACAAGTCCCTGCAGAGCAGGTTGGTCGCCAGCGCGCCTCTGGATAATGAAGCATTTCTTAGTTTTTGGCAGCAGCAACTACAAGGCCATCCCTCCAGCGAGCTCATAACTCAGGCGTTTACGGCTTTAGGCGAGCGCCTTGATGTTGACGTGGCGCATGTGCATTTCTACAGCGAGGAACGTGAACATTTTTCTGCCCGGATTGGTTACCCCCCCGTTAGCAACAATTTACAAGTTAGAAATGATTATTCGGACCATGAGTATCCATGGTCGATAGCAGAATTGTTGGCGGGAAGAGCGGTTATAAACAATGACATAAACGATATGCCCGCGGCGGCAGCGAGAGATAAGAAAGTCTATGGGAGCCTCAATATTCGGGCGAATATGTCGGTACCCGTTCGGGTTAATAACCGTTTGTATGCCATCGTTTCTGTAGCCATGTACTCCTCGCAAAGACAGTGGTCAGAGGATGACTATCAATTATTGCGGCGATCATCAAAATTGCTTTATCGGGTCTTGTCTGAAGACGCCACAGTTTACAAGAAAACTCGCCTGGCGGAATTGCTCGATTCCGTGGTGCAGTTAAGCGAAGTCGGTTACTGGGTCTGGGAAAGGCATCGTGACTTTACGGAAACCGGAGGTGACCTCAGCAATGTTGATGAAGCAAATACACGGGGAATAATGAACTCCTTGAAGCTGCTCCACCCCGATGACCAGCCTATCGCGGAGAAGCAATTCAGTGAGTGTCGAATAAAGAGTATAAATTCAGAGAAACAATACAGATCCCGTGATGAGAATGGAAAATGGCGATGGTACAGCCTTAAATTGAAAGCATTGGCTTCGAACGAGCGAGGAGAAGCTTCGCGTATTATCGGGGTGTTTTCAGATATTAGTCCTTTTATTGAGCAGCAGCAATTGCTGGAAGACGCAAGGGATAAAGCCGATCAGGCCAATCGTGCAAAGAGCGAGTTTTTGGCCCGAATGAGTCATGAAATCCGGACTCCCATGAATGCCATCATTGGTATGTCGTTCTTGCTGTCGGATACCACGCTGAACTCGCGTCAAACTGAGTATCTCGACAGTATTTCGGTATCGGCCAACGATTTGTTGGGCATCATAAACGACATTCTCGATTTTTCAAAAATCGAAGAAGGCCGAGTTGAAGTCGATAACCACGATTTCGATTTGGACAAATTGTTCGACCAAATCGCCAATATATTTGACGTAAACAACGTCGATAACAATCTGGAAATAATATTTGATGTAGACAAAAATGTACCGCAAAACCTTCTGGGAGATGGAGAGCGATTAAAGCAAGTATTGATTAATCTTATGACCAATGCGGTCAAATTTACCGACGTAGGTAATGTGATCTTGCAGGTAAAGGTGGAGAAAGCCAGTGAGCAGGAGGTCGTGATTAACTTTCGCGTTTCCGACTCAGGTATTGGTTTGACTGAAGAGCAATTGGGCGGCTTGTTTCAACCCTTTATGCAAGCGGATGAATCGACCACGCGGAAATATGGCGGTACTGGGCTTGGGCTTTCGATCAGCAAAGGCCTGGTTGAAATGATGGGCGGGGAAATAACGGTCACTAGTGAATATGGTAAAGGTACTGTTTTCTCATTTTATCTACCTTTTTCTATTGGCTCGCACTCGATACAAACCAAAAAACTTACCGCCGCTGATTTTCAAAAGATGCATGCCCTTGTGGTTGACGATAACGATCAGGCACGTGAGGTGATTAGCCGTTCTGTATCCTCTTTGGGTTTGTTAACCGATAGTACCGATAGCGGTTTTTCGGCGGTTAACATGGTGCTGGATACCCCGGAAAATTCAGAGCAGCGTTACGATGTCGTGTTTATGGATTATCGGATGCCCAAAATGGACGGTATAGCGGCCGCCAAATTAATAAAAAGAAAGGGAGGAGGAGAGTCTGTACCGATGGTAATTATGGTGACTGCCAGCGATTACAATATTTTAGATAACGACACATCGAAATCCGTAGACGCGTTTTTGAACAAGCCAGTGAGCCGGTCTCGTATTTTTGATACGCTCGTGGGTTTATACGCTAAAGACGGTAGCGACACAGAAGAGGTGATCCCCGTGACTTTAGATGACAATGCGCTTAAGGATACCAAAGTATTGTTGGTGGAAGACAACGTGGTCAATCAAAAGGTGGCAGTAGGTATTTTGGGGAACAAGGGGCTGTCGGTGGATATTGCAGCCAACGGTATCGAAGCTCTGGCGACGCTTACTGGAAAATCTCGCAGTGACTATGATTTGATTCTTATGGATATGGAAATGCCGCTGATGGATGGTATTACGGCCACCAAAGAAATTCGAGATCTGCCCGAGTGGGAAGACATTCCTATTCTAGCGATGACCGCCAACGCGATTAAAGGAGATCGGGAGCGCTGTCTCGACGCGGGAATGAATGGTTACATTAGTAAGCCAATATCTCCTCGGCTTTTATTCGGTGCTTTAATAGAAGCGATGAATAAACAAGGTGTCGAGCAAACCTGAATAAAGATAAATTTCTGTGTCAGTCGCTTGGAGAACCGCTGGTGCGAGTCACCAGTATGATCTGCGTATGTTGATCGAGTTATATCATTCCTTCCTTAGTCTTCGCTACTTATCTTAAATTGTTCCGGCCTAACACTGTTTCGAATCACGCTTCAATAGACCCATCCCCTCCATAATCGACCAAGCGACGCGTCTCTGCGATGAACGCCCTGTTGTGTTATTGCCCTGCATCGTCTTAAGAGTAAGACTAGTACACGACTTATAGAGGAGTGAAAACCATGCGAATAAAAACCAAGAAAATAACAACAATGGGAGCGGCGATTTTAAGCGTCGCGATCCCGCTCGCCGCCTTCGCGGGCGATGAAGAAAATCAGCTTATTGACGCAATGACATCGGCTTACGGCGGCAGTGCGCTGATCAATTTAAAGACTTTTCAAATTGAAGACCGCTTTATCGCTCCGACGACGGGGCAAAGTCACACGCCTGGCTTGCAAGAAATCAACTACAACCGGATTTTGGTAAAAGCGGATATTGCACAAAGTAAGTTCAGCTACGATTTTTGGACAGAAGGCCGCTCGGGCTCGTTTTTGACTTCCACTATATCCGACGGTGAAACAGCTTTCACGATTGACTATCAAGCCAAGAGTTATGGGCAGGCTCCCTCGGCCGATCATTATGGTTTCGCAGGAGGGTCGATGCGCACCACCGACGCAATATTGGCCTATGAAATTAGTAAGGTAAAAGACCAGGCTAAGTTATTAGGTGAAGTCGACTATTTGAACAGACCTCACGTGAAGGTGAGCATGCCTTTTCCACAGAGCGCTGATCTAACGCTTTTTGTCGATAAGGAAACTTACCTGATATCCAAAATGACGCGTAACAATCCAGCGTTTGGTGATCTCGATTATGTCTATTCAAATTATCAGCAAAACAATGGCATAACGTACGCGGCTAATATAGATTTTTTCCTGGCCGGAGTTCCCAATCTGATCAGCACCAATCACAAGTTGGTGTTTAATGACAGTATTTCCGACGATGCCTTTGCCGTCCCAGAGAAATTTAAAGAAGAGGGGGATCGCATAGATACGACAGAAATGCGGGTTAATAAAATTGCATCAGGTGTCTATCATCTCGGGCAGGGTGGTGGATATAGCTTATTTGTAGACACCAGCGATGGTGTCGTTGCGGTCGGCGGTTATCCTGCGCTCACTGCTCGCTATGATCGCTACAAGACAGAAAGTGACATTCACAAACCATTGAGCTATCAAGTCGTGACACACCATCATTCAGATCATCTCGGTGGTTTGAGTGAAGCGGCTGCGTTAGGTGCAACACTAGTGACTGTTGCAGATAACAATCAGGTAGTTAAAGATGCGGTAAGTCCATCGTCAGGAGGCGGGAGGTTGCTGAATATTTCGAAACAAGTCACTTTCGGCGAAGGAAAAAAACGTGTGGAAATATATGAAGTAGCCACTATTCACGCGGCTAGCTTTTTAGTGACCTATGTTCCCGCCGAGAAATTGGTATTCATTGCAGACCATATGGGGTCTCCTTATAAAACAGGCGTGCCTACGGCCAATCTAAATACGGTGACCATGCACGCAGCACTTAAGGCATTAGGCTTGGATATCAAGAAAATTGCGACGGCTCACAATGCGCGTATTTTTAGCTGGAAGGACATGGAAAAATCGGTCGCAGCTTATGCTCCGCTCAATTGTGCAGAAGACCACAGCCTTTGCCGATAACATGTCGATGGTGTGAACCCTGCCACCGTTTTTCATTTTTCGGTGAGCAGGATTCGCCAATAGGCACGTTATAGGAGTACTGCAGTTGTTCAATTAGTACGTTTTATTTTTATGTTAAACGGCCGCTAGGCCTTTAATTCCGTAGTGTGCAAGGAAAGAATCGGAAAAGAATAAAAAAGGAATGTTTTGGGAAAGCATTTTTTTAGCCATTGCACGAGTATTGACCGCGTTAAATCATAACAACACAATGCGCTGGAGATACTATGACAATTGCAAATAAAAAGACTTTTTGGGGCCCTGCACTGGGCAAACTAACGTTGGCGCTGCTAGCTGTTACAATCGCAGGCAATGCGCAGGCAGGACAGGTTGGCCATTATCGAATGGATAATCTTACTTTTGGGGCAGGGGGGCCGGATGTTGGTGAGTTTTTTACGTTTAGTGTTGACGACAAAAATGGGGATGGCATCGCAAGCTCTGATGAGATTTTCGATTTTTCCGGAATCGAGTGTAACTTTTGTGCGGACGCTAATGATGGCAAAATGAAATCGACCATCGTTACTCTGGGAAAGGTTGGCAATGACGTGCTCTTTGGAGGATCGGGTGAAGCCACATTCAATTTAACCACATTCAATTGGACCTACACGATTACTGGTGCTAACGAACCCCCGGTAAATCGTGTTCTCGCGGCAGATTTCGGCTGGAGTGATGCCGATGGCAACGGGGTGCCAATGCGGTTAGTCGCTCCATTGTTACAAATTGACCTTTGGTCTGCTACGGTGGTATCAGACGTTGAAGAGGTTGAAATCTCGCAAGAATCTTTAGACACTGCCCAGCAGATGTATGTCGCTTATTACGGGCGCCCTGGCGATCCAGGCGGCAGAGATTTTTGGGCGGAGCAGTTTGACTTGTCCAATAATCTTGATGCAGTCCTTTCCGCTTTTGGTAACTCCGACGAATTTAATGACAGCTTCGGTGCCTTAAGCGCCGAGGAATTGGTCAATGGACTTTTTCAGCGGATGTTTAATCGTGACTCAGACCCGGATGGCCTAGCCTTTTATGTCGGTCGTTTAACGCCTGATGACGAGGGCAATACCGACGCGACGCTGGCCTCGATTGCCAAACAAATCGCCGACGGCGCCGTTGAGGATGATTTGACCGCACTCAACAATAAAATCGGTATAGCTAATGTATTTACTGACCGAGTTGAGACTGAAGCGTTTACCTATGATGAAGACGATATCATCAATATCAGAGCGTTGTTGGCAGCGGTGAATTCGGAGGAGGCGTCAAAAGCAACGGGGTTTGACGCGGTCACTGACTGGATTGCAGATTGATGAGGCGCTCTGACTTTTCGGTAGTCCTTTGACTTATCAGTAAGCTATATGTGGGCGAGATCCACTCTTTTAGAGAAAGAGGGGTCTCTCCGCATCGCTTGTTTTCTCGATAGCCACCTTATGGCTGCACGAGTTTAGGCTATACCTACGGAGAACTTTCTCACCTTTCTCGCTTTAAAGCTGTCACCTATTAGAGCGACGTTCCTTGGGCATTCGACTCCCCCCGTCACTTTTTGCCTATCAATTTCATCGGCGCTTTTTACGAATAAAGGATTTTACAAGTGCTGCTTCATGACCCTGTGAGAATATCTATTGTGGAGATGGCGATGCGGATGGCGGACTAGATCAGCGTTACAGTGTTAGCGAGTTAGTGTGCTTTGTTATGACGATTCCGCTATTGCGCATAGAACGTGTCCAATAAGTCGGCGATCACTCTTGCCATGACTCAGAACATTTACTATAAGTACTGTTCGGAAAACCTAGTTTGCACAGAACATTCTTATTTTTGAACGTCTTTAGCGTGTATCTAATCTTTGTATTCCAGCGATAATTACATCGGTAAGGTTTTATCGTTTATTGCAGCACCACATTTTTGTCTAAACCTGACCATTCCATTGGCGGGCATCTCGCGTTTGGCTTGAAGGCTCTTTCCACATACAGTGATACACAGAGGACAGGAAGCCCATTAAAACATTGCTATGTTATGGTATAAAGGCAATAAATACGCAGCCCAGTTCGCATGATATGAATCATTTTTTTCAGAAACCGTTGTTTTCTCCAGCCCTTATAAAGAATCAAGGATCGCAGTTATGTCAAACGTTGTCTTTCGGCCCTACAGTCTTGTGGCCTTACTGGTGGTCTGTACTTTGACGTCGGCCTGCAGTGCCAATTTACCTACGCCTGCCTGGATAGACGTAAACTCCGTAGGGGTGCTGTGTCGCGTCACAACGGTAGATAACAACAAAGCCAAACAATTGGAAGATCAAGTCTGTGAGTATGCGATGCTAAGATTGAAAAAGAGTTTGGGAGACGGTTATGCTGTCGAAAGAATCGTGCCTCCCGACTCGCGAATTTTGGAAACTAATCGTGTCACCTTGGTACTCGACGCGCGCCTTGAGTGGCAACGCGCAAACTTTCAAGGCTACAGCCTGACTTTGTCGTCTAGTCGATATCGGCATAATCCCGGCGCACCCGCCAGAGCACTGTTTTTCGAGTCTCCCTCTGTCGTTTTTCTTCCCCAGTCACAAAGTGAAGCGCTGGACACAACCGCCCTCGCAGCTAAACTTAACCCTGTTCTGGAACTTCATCTGCGACGATTAATGCAGTAGCTGAAAAAGTTAAGGTAAAACATTATGCCATCTTCTAAACCGGTTTTTACGATCGATCAAATCATCGGCCAGATCGATTCGGGTCAACATTGGCAAAATACCGAGATAGGTTTTGCTTTTGTCGCGGATATTGCGCTGACGGATTTTAGTCCGGCGATATCAGGCACACAGGTCTCAGCATTTAGCTCCGAGCAGCGCTTGGCCACGGCACTCTCTTTTGAGTTATGGGCTGATCTGGTTCCTCTCACTTTCACGCAAGTTCCGCAGTCGTCAGCAAATATTAAGCTGATCAACTATAGCGATCCCGCGCAGGCTTATGCAGCGTTCCCTCCCGAGGGTGATGTCGCTGTAAACCCTGCTTCGGTCAGTAATCTACAGTTAAAACCGGGCGAATATGGCTTGTCGACATTGATCCATGAATTGGGCCACTCTCTGGGTCTAAATCACCCGGGCGCTTATAACGCCGGCGCTGACGGGTCGGGGCCAACCTACCGGGACGGCGCTGAATACGAACAGGACAGTTTGCAATATTCCATTATGTCTTACTTCCCCGCCTCTGCCACCGGTGCCGATCATGGTTTTAACGAGCCATCGACACCCTTGCTGCATGATGTTGCAGTAATACAATCTATGTACGGTGTTAATACCACGACCCGCACCGGAAACACCGTTTATGGCTTTAACAATACGGCTAACCGGGACGTATTTGATTTTGCTGCTAATTCACAGCCGGTCGTGACTATCTGGGATGCGGGAGGTAACGATACCCTCGATCTATCGGGCTACAGTAGTAATTCGACCGTCGACCTCAACGATGGCGCCTTTAGTAATGTCGGCGGCCTGACGTCTAATGTATCGATTGCCTTTAATGCAATGATCGAAAATGCGGTAGGCGGGTCTGGCAATGATACGCTGAGGGGGCAGGAGTTAGCTAATACGCTTACCGGCGGGGGCGGGAACGACCGTATCGTGGGTGCCGCCGGAAACGATACACTCAATGGCGGAACCGGAACCGATACAGCCGTATTTTCCGGGCTGAGTTCAAATTATCAGGTTGCCGATTTAGGGAACGGGCAGTATCGAGTAACTGGTACAGACGGAACAGACACCCTGAGCGGCATTGAATTCGTGCAGTTTGGGGTTGCCGCTCCGGTTTCCATCGCCGCTGCAGTTTCTGGCACTGATCCCGACCCAGACCCCGACCCAGACCCCGATCCAGATCCCGATCCAGATCCAGATCCAGATCTTGGGGATGACGCCAGTAATGACGCATCTGCGCCAACATCGATATCAGTTCCCACTACGATTGGTCAATCGGTCGGTGTCGATGGTGATACGGCAGATTATTTTAGGTTTACCGCCGCAGATAATGGAACGGTCACTGTTAGGTTGACGGGCCTGAGTGATGACCTCGATTTGGGTTTGTTTGATGCCGACCAAAATGTGGTTGATTCATCCGAGCAAGAAGGTAACGTCGATGAGTCAATAGTCATTACGACGGTTGCGGGCCAGCAATACACGGTCGGTGTATTGCCCTGGGAGACCGCGAGTTCCGAGTATGAGCTGACGTTCGAATCTGATGCTACGCCAGATCCAGATCCAGATCCAGGTCCAGGTCCGGGCGAAGACGCCAGTAACGTTTTGTTTGGTGATACGGTATTAGCTCTACCGGGTACTGCAACGCAGTCAGTGGGTGAAGGTGCTGATGTTGAGGACTATTTTCAAGTTACTGTATCGGCTGATGGCGTCTTAATCGCCGAGCTCGACGGCTTCACCAAAGATCTCGATCTGTATCTTTTTGCGGCCAATGGCGAAATAGTCGCATCATCGTTTACTAGCGGAACGACTGCCGAAAAGCTTCAGTATAGCGTTAGCGCGGGAGAGGTTTACTACCTCAACGTGTATCCATTTGATACCAGTGGGCCCAGCGACTATACGTTAACGGCCACCACCGAAACAGCGGGCACTAGTGATACCGACGATGATAATAGTCTCGAAACCGCGACAGTTATCACTGCTACCGCTGAAATATCGGGCGTGGTCGGAAGCGAGAACGATTTGGTTGATTTTTATCGTTTTACTGCCGAGGAATCGGGAACACTAACGGCTAGGTTGACCGGTCTGGACAGCGACTTGGATCTCGAGTTATTGGATAAAGACGGCAACTCCTTATCCAGGTCGGAATCGGCGGGTTTTGCAGACGAAGTGGTTTCCTTTTTCATCGAAACCGGTGAGGACTACTTCGTAAAAGTCTCGCCCTGGGATTCTGCTGAATCCATTTATCAGCTCAGTTTAAAGGTTGATGAAACGGATACCACGGGTCAAGACGCAGGTGACGAAATTGGTTCGGCCAGTGAAATCAGTTTAAATGATAGTATCGTCCAGACGGTAGGCGCTGCGACGGACTTGGCCGATTTTTACCGCTTAGCTATCGATACCGACGGACTATTGAAAGTCTCTCTCGACGGACTGGGCGAAGATTTGGATTTGAATCTTTACGCTGAAAACGGTGACCAACTGGCTTTTTCATCGCTGCCGGGATCGCTTTCGGAATCTATCAATTATGAGGTGAAAGCAGGGACGGAAGTCTTTATCGCTGTTGTGCCGTTTGATGGTGCCGAGTCGAGCTATACGCTGAATACCACGGTCGAAGATGTTGGAAATAGCATTTACGAAGATGTGATTCAAAAAGTCTATATTGCCTACCTCGGTCGAGCCGCTGATCCCGGTGGTTTGGGTTTTTGGTTGGGCAAGCTGGGTGACAGCGACGGCAATCTTCAAGCTATTATCAGTGACTTTTCAAACTCCGCTGAGTTTACTGACCGTTACGGTGATTTATCCAACGGTGAATTGGTGGACAATATTTTCCAACAGCAATTTGGCCGGTCTCCCGATCCTGCGGGTCGAGCCTTTTATGTCGGTTTGTTAGATAGTGGCGAGCGAACGTTAACCACTATTACCCTGAATGTTCTGGATGGGGCTACCGAGGGCGAAGACTTTCAAATCATTACCAACAAAGTAGAGGCGGCGGGGTATTTTACCGAATTGTTAGCCTCTAATGATTTCGTCTACGCAGGTAATGAACAGGCGAACAAAGTGAAGGCGTTATTCGACCAAATTACATCTGACCAGAACACAGGATTAAATTCGATTGATGAATTTTTTAGTGCGCCGGAGAACAATCAAGCTCTCGGCAGAGCTCAAGCTGTCGCTGTAAACCAAGTCTTCGAGTTCGCTAATCTCGCTGATGTGGGTACGTACGAACACAGTGGAAGCGAGGCGAATGTCAGTTTTCCGGTCGTTGATTACGCCAACTACGATTTGTTCCTCAGTTAATCTTGAGCGGATAAAATAGGCGGGTATTAGCAATGCTGTTGCTAGTTAAAATCCTGCCTGTTGCTATTTGTTGCCCGTCCAGAAATAGTGTTGCTGCGAGAAACGTAGCGACGCGGCCAGCTTGGGTGTTAGAATTAATGCATAACTATCAATATCTTAGGAAAGCCAAATTGCCGCGCCGAGGTGTCTAACGGATCACTCGCAACGACGACATTTTGCCATCTTGGGATGGGAACTAGTTAAAGTCCTAGCTGTTATATTCAACTACTCTGATCGACGGCTAATGATCTAGCTAAGAAATGGACTAATGGAACTGGTTTCGATATTGAAATGGGTTTACATGGTGGGTTTGCGTGAGGGCTAATGAATGACCCGATAATATCGGGCCATCACTGAAAAACTTCTATTACCTATTATCTATTACCTTCTGAGCTTAGGGCTTCATAAATTTCATAACCAGCCGGTCGCTCTCACCGATGGCCAGATATTTATTACGATTTGCATCTTTCTCTGCCAGGGTTGGTGGTAAAGTCCAAACCCCTTTAGGGTGATCTTTGGTATCTCTGGGGTTGCTATTGACGTCTGATTTGCCGACAAATTTGAAGCCCTCTTTTTCCATGATCTCAATGAGCTGAGTTTCGTGAATATAACCATTGGCTGGTATATAGGGCTTGTTGTCGTCCATGCGGTGGTCGACAATGCCGACGATACCGCCTTTTTTCAAGGATTTAAACCAGGTGCTAGGCACTTCACTAGCCGCTGACTTAACCCAGTTGTGTGCGTTTCTGAAATCTAATACGGCATCAACGGTTCCGGGCATCGCTAGCTCTTTATCGCTACCGGGTGCAAAGCTCACCACTTTTATATCGCCGTAAGTTTCTTTATTCGCGGTGAATTTCTCGTCATAATTTTTGTTTAGCCGCGCCTGCCAGCTCTTTTGGGTATCGGGGTTTCTGTTGTAAGTGGCGGCAATATATTTGCCATTGTCTTTCAAATAGGCGGCTAGAATTTCCGTGTACCAGCCACTGCCGGGCCAGCTTTCAATCACTGTCATATTTTCGGTAATACCGAAGAATTTCAGTGTTTCCTGCGGGTTACGGTAAACATCGCGAATAACGTTCGCCTCGGTGCGATGGTCGCCACTGACTACCGTTTTTAAAGAGTCGGCAACCGACGTGAGTGCTGAACAGCTCGCAACAGTCGCTACCAACATAATTTGTGATATTTTATTCATGAATTGACTCCAATTTTTACATTCTTATTGCGGCAAAGTTGAGATTCCGTCGTCACGCAAGTTTAGTCTACTCGGGTGTGTGTTGGCTAATTAATTAGATGGATGGTGGTAAATTTGCGACGACTTGCGGGAGGTCCTGGTTGGACTTGCAATACTTGGAATAAAATTGCACTCTTTATGCTGAAATATTAAATGCTATAGGTGTAAGTTTCTGTTGTGTCGTCGTAATTAAAAAAGACGAAATCAAAAATCGGCAGTGGCTGGGGTCTCTAAGCATTGGATCTAGAATAATAAATTATTGACCGTAATCAGGAGATAACAGAGATGGCACAGGAAATTACTACTGAATTTGTCGATGCAAATGGCCTTCGTTTTGAAGTCAATATGTGCGGCGAAGGAAAGAAACTGGCGATTTGTTTACACGGCTTTCCAGAGCATGCGTATTCATGGCGTCATCAGATGCCGATGTTAGCGGAAATGGGCTATAAAGTATGGGCGCCGAATCTCAGAGGTTACGGTTTGTCTAGTAGGCCTGAGTTGATGGAGGACTACAGCATTGAACATTTAATGGAGGACGTTGCCTGTCTGATCGATGCTGCCCAATGCGAATCCGTTGTGCTCATCGCTCACGACTGGGGTGCGGTCATTGCCTGGTTTTTTGCAATGCATAAGATCCGCAAAATCGATCAGCTCATTATTATGAACGTGCCTCACCCTGTGCCTATGCGCGCGGCGATGGCAGGTGGTTTGGAGCAGCTAAAAAAATCCTGGTACATCTTGTTTTTCCAAATCCCTCGCTTACCTGAGTGGCTGATGGGGCGCAATGGTGCGGCGGCTATCGGCGATATGTTTAAAACGACTGTTTCTGATCCTGGCCGGTTTCCCTTTGAGGTCAGAGAGGTTTATCGCAAAAATGCTGCCCGTGACGGCGGGTTAACAGCCATGATCAACTGGTATAGAGGGCTTATTCGAGGCGGTGGAGGAAAACGTATGGAAGCTAAGGGGTATCCTATCATCGACACTCCCACGCTGATGATTTGGGGCGAAGACGATGTGGCACTGTCTAAAAAATCAACCTATGGTACCGATAAAGTGTGCTCTGACTTTACCATTCGCTACTTGCCCAAGGTGTCTCACTGGGTCCAACAAGAGGCGCCGGAGGCAGTGAATGCGATTGTTAAAGCGTGGTTGAATGGAGAAACCGTTCCGCAGTTTGAGTGGGAACTCAAACAAGTTGAGGAGCCAAGCGTGGTTGAAATAGTAAGCAATGGAGATGTGCATGTTGCGTAGAAAATTAGTCGCTGGGTCGCTAATTGTCACCGCCCTTTCGTCGGTCACACCGGTTTTGGCAGGAACATTTTCGGTTCCCGATGAGCTGTCTCTTTTATTTCTCAATGGAGAGAAGGTCCCGAGTAGTTTCTTTCGACATACCAAGAGTGTTGAAATTGATGCTGGTCCAACTAACATTATTGTGAAATACGAGGATGTTATCTCGGGTGAGATTAGCGACGATCACACTGTATTCGAATCACTGCCGTTTGCTCTAAATTTTTTTGCACAGGCCGATCGAGATTATCAGGTAGTCATGACGCTGCCACGTAACGAAGAGGAAGCGAGAAGTTTTTCGAATAAACCCGTCGTGAAATTGAGCGATGACGGAAACAATTGGGTTGTGTTAGAAATCAAATATCAAAAGTCAGAGCAAGAAGAAAAATTAAAAACGTTGTTTAGCTCTGAGGCCAAAACTTCGAGAAAGTTAAAGTCGGCAACCAAGCTGTCGGCCTCGGGTCAGATTGATATGCCTGGAGAGAACGATACTCCGGAGCAATTGATATCGGTGCCGCAAAAGTCTGACATTACTCAGCCTCAGCCTCAGCCTCAGCCTCAGCCTTTGCATATGTTGAACTATTGGTGGCAACAAGCTAGCCCGTCGCAGAGACTCGAGTTTAAGAAAATGACTGATTTAGGACGGTAATTACGAAACGTGAAATCGACTGAGCACAATAGATTCGTATTAACCGGCAGTACAACTGAAGGTCGATTAGGTTTCGGTGGGTATTGTTTTTATCTGCTATATTTTACAACTCGTTCCCATTCATTGTCTTCAATCGCTTTATAGGATTTTCTATGACCAATAAACTTCAAGCCGATTATCTTGTCATCGGCGGTGGCGCGATGGGCATGGCCTTCGCCGACGTCATAATGACAGAAACAGAATCTACTGTGATCATGGTTGACAGATACCACCAGCCTGGCGGACATTGGAATGTCGCCTATCCCTATGTTCGTCTGCACCAACCTTCAGCCTTTTACGGTGTTAATTCGAAAAAACTCGGCACTGACTCCATTGATGCCGGCGGATGGAATAAAGGGCTCTATGAGCTGGCGACGAATAGTGAAGTTTGTGCTTACTTCGACCAGGTGATGCAGCAGCAGTTCTTGCCCACGGGCCGTATGCAGTATTTTCCTATGAGTGAATATCAAGGTGATAATAAATTCCGCTCTCTCATGTCCGGTGAGGAGTTTGAAGTGGTGGCCAAAAAGCTTGTCGATGCGACCTTTATGAATGTCACTGTGCCGTCTATGGTAAAGCCCGCCTACAGTGTGGCTGAAGGTGTCGAGTGCGTGCCGCCTAATAGCCTGCCTCGCGTTTCTGGCGACTATAGTCACTACGTCATTATTGGTGCGGGCAAGACGGGAATGGACGCTTGTCTTTTCCTCCTCAAAAATGGTGTTAATCCCGATGTTATTTCCTGGATTATGCCGAGGGATTCGTGGCTGCTCGATAGAGCGAACATCCAACCGGCGGGGCTATTCGCAGATTCCTTAGTGCAGGGTTTTGCCCGGCAAATGGCAGCGATAGCCGCGTCAGAATCTGTGGATGATCTGTTTGAAAAAGTTCATGCCTGTGGGCAACTGCTACGATTCGACGAGACCGTTACGCCCACAATGTATCGTTGTGCGACCGTTACAAAAGCAGAATTGGAGCAATTGAGGCGTATTAAAAATGTCATTCGTTTGGGTCACGTTCAGAGCATTAACACAGATGCCATTGTCTTTGACAAAGGAGAAGTCAAAACTAGCGACGCGACCTTATTCGTTGATTGTACCGCAGACGGTCTAGAGCGCCGAGCAGCGGAACCGGTATTTGCCAGTAATAAAATCACCCTGCAGTCGGTAAGAACTTGCCAACAAGTTTTTAGTGCCGCTTATATTGGGCACATAGAGGCGACTTATGACAATGAAGACAAGAAAAACGAAATGTCTGTACCAGTACCACATCCAGACAGTCATATCGATTTTTTACGCACTACGCTAGCTAACAGTTTAAATGCGGCGCAGTGGTCGCAAGATCAGGACTTACAAGTCTGGCTGAAAAATGCACGTTTGGATGGTTTTTCCCAAGCAGACAGCGACGATTCAGAAATGGACCCAAAAGTAATGGAAGAACTTATTCTCACCACGATGGCAGGTATAACAAAATTGCAAAAGTTACTGGCTGAAGTGGAATAGGAGTAATCGGAATGGAAAAGGCAAGGCGTCAAATATTGAAGATGGTGGCGGCAACACCGTTTGCGATGGCAATGTCACCGGTTTTTTCCTCGGAGATGAGCATGAAAGATCGGGTTACGAAAATCATTCGTGAGTATTCTGCTCAAGGTATTCATCGTACGGGAACAGCGGTTGATCTTGCTAGTGCCGAATGGTTTAGGAATCAAATAACAGAGCTTGGCGTAGCGCCGGAAGAAGATCGGTTTTCGTTTAAACGAATAGACGTGCAAAAGTCCGAGCTGGAGATTAACGGAACAGTCATTCACGGTATACCGCTATATGATTGCCTGTATACCAATGCTGAAGGAGTTCGAGGGCAAGTCGGAGAAATAGGCAGCGACGCAGATATCGGCGTTGTTAGCTCTCTTCCTCATTTGCGCACACCTGGCGGGCAGTCGCTCGCTAAAGCCCGAGTGGAAGCTAAGCATAAGGCTATCATTGTGGTCACCGATAGTCGCCTGCCGCCGGGTATTACTACCTTCAATGCTGAAAACTATACGGAGCCTTTTGGGCCGCCCGTATTGCAAATCGCTCACGCTGATTGGCTTAAGGTAGAAGGAGTATTGACTGCTGAGGCAACAGCTACCTTGACCGCGCAATGCCGATACGTAGATGCGCGTGGAATAAACATTGGCGCAACGATAAAAGGGAAAAATTCCAAGCTTGCGCCACTGGTTATTATGACACCGCGCAGCGGTTGGTGGGCTTGTGCATCGGAACGAGGTGGCGGTATAGCCTGTTTGTTAGAGATGATGCGGGCGATTCAGCAGTCCGGCCCGCAGAGAGATGTTATTTTTACCGCTAATACCGGGCACGAGTTGAGTCATATTGGTCTCGATCACTATTTAGACCGTCGTCGGCAGTTAGTTCGCGCTGCACATATGTGGATTCATCTGGGGGCTAATTTCGCGGCGAAAATCGCGCCGGGTATTCGCTTGCAGTATTCGGATGAAGCCGCGCAGTCTTTGCTGACAGACGCTCTTACTCGTCGCGATTTAAAGCCGTCTGTGGAAACGCCGTTGTCAACCCGCCCGTACGGAGAGGCACGAAATATTCATGACGGTCAGGGTCGATATATCTCCCTTCTTGGTGGCAATGGATTGTTTCACCATCCAGACGATGTTTGGCCCAACGCAGTCGACTTGGATCTGACGGTAAAATGGATAGAGGCATTTACTGACCTCGGTTTACAGCTGTCTAGCTAGTGCCCATCCAGAAACAGACATTTTTAAAGAATAGGGGTCTTCCAATAACAAACTCGCTAATGTCAGCGATACAGCCTTTTTCGTTTAAAGCGCTATTGCTGATTATTGCTCGTTTCCCGTTCTTTTCTACGTTTTAGCGGCATTAGAGACTACTCCGCAATCCCAGAGAATGATCAAAGTCTTTGTTCGGTGCATCAGCTAGCGCTTAGCCTACTTGCAAGCGCGCCAATCGTACCAAGTTGTAACTGATCATTGATGACCAGACAAAAGCCTTAAAGCCGTCGTGACCTTTCCATGTTGCCTTGCCTGCACCGAACGCTCTTTTTAATTCCGAAATATTGCCTTCTACGCCAGCTCGGAAATTTCGTAAACGCTCAAAGGTTTTTCGTTTCACGCCCATCGCATGGAACGAAATGCCTACTCGTTTGTGAAACACCACCTGCTTTACGCCCAAAGCTCTACCTTTTGAAACATTGTCCTTACTGGCATAACCACCGTCTCCGACAATTGTGTCTGGTAGGCAGTTAAAGTTATCCTGGTATGCCTGCAGTACCGGCATGAATATATCCTTATCTGATGGGTTACCTTCTTCAATCGAAAAGTAGGTGATAAACCCATTCTTATCGCTGCTCAAATTCACCTTGTGTCCATATTGCGTGTCGCGAAATCCTTTGACAATAATGTCAGTGTGCGGCTCGAATATGCTAACGATTTTCTCTGAGGACGGCACGCTCTGCTTTTCGATGACTCGACGGGTAGTTTGGTCAACTACTTTCAACGTTAGGTCCCGGTAGTGCATCACGTCATTGATCCAATTCTGCGTTGCTTCCCCAGGCGCACCTTTGTCTATTACTTGATTTAGAGCGCTCTCTACTTGCCTCAATACAACCTGCACCAACTTGAGAAAATCTGGATAAAGTACTTCTTTCTTAGCGTTTTTCGCGTTAAAAATACAAAAAGCCAATGACTTTGACGCCCTTCGCTTGTCGGTAAATCTAATCTTAACGCCAGTTATCTCTCGACTCTTTGCAAGCTGTCGGCTTAGCACCCTAACGCTGTCATTAAGCAACTGACTATCACTGGGTGCAGTAATGTTACTTTTAACTACTGTGCTGTCCACGCGTGCGAGTTTAGTCGACAAATAACCTTTCTCGACCCAATCCACTGATAGCATTTTATAGGCTTGCTCTAAGGTGTCTGGTTTGATTGCTCGTATCGTTGACTGTAAGCTCGACTTCTTTGGCGTTAAACCATCTGCCAATCTTACAAATGTTCGATAGCTCCTAGAATCAGCCAAATGAAAGGCAAGCCGGTCATAACTGATTTGCAATTGCTGCTTTAGCAATAAACATCTGAAAATATTTTCTACCGTTAATCCACTGCGCCCAACTGGCTTAACGGATTCATCAATCAGATCCTTTTCGAGTAGCATTAATATATCAGGGTGCTCATCGAGCAATCCCGATAATGCTTTAAGCTGTTCGCCAAATTCGTGTTCTGCATAGTTTTCAAATATACTTGCCTGCGCTATGCGGGTCTCTCGCATGGTAAATCCTCTTGGTTTGTTGATTTGTTCGTCGCAGATTAAATCTAACAAATTCAAGAGGATTATTTTACCTAATTTGTATTTATTTCCTTTTAATTCAGTTGCCTACCTGTTTCTGGATGGACACTAATTAGTTATTTTCAATAGAGAGCTTAGTTATTGCCCAGCCT
>CAJVZD010000001.1 GCA_913019905.1 uncultured Cellvibrionales bacterium | reverse complement strand
ATGTCCGGCGGTGAGAACCTGTTGTTCGACAAAAAGTCTGCTTTTTGGACAAGGAGCAACGCGACGATGCCCGAAGGGGCATTGCAGCCCTCAGGCTGAAATGATCAATCCTGTCGGGCGCGCCATCCAATAAAAAAGCCGAGTTGCGGACAGTCCATCAATTCCTCCGACTCAATATCTATCAATATTTGATCTAATCGCTAGGCAGACAACAACGCTTATAGCGCTTACCACTGCCACAAGGGCAAGGTGCCTTTTTTCGCCGTTTTACATCTTTGCTTATGGCCATGACATCCTGCTGATAGAATTCGGTTAACGCCGAAAACAAATGCGGATGCTTGTTCTGCAACATCTTGGGTCTTTCAAAGAAATACTCTGAGGCAACTGCAAAAAATTCTGCTCTGTTAGTCGCGCCATAATCCCTGATATTACTTTTGCTGTTATGTATTTCCCGCGTTTTTTTCTCGACCATTTCAAACCAAGGGATGGAGAATGAGTACTCTTTTAGTCGTTCCGGATACCCATCACACTCACCGTCGGCCATATCCACCAAATGCACAAATTCGTGAATACCAACATTATGCTTATCCCGACTATTTTCAAACCCCAGATGGAGATCAGGACGACTCAGCGCCATCTTTCCCGACATTGGCCCCGTTCCCACCATCCCTGTTATTCTCGAATCTATCGCACCACATTCGAAATTTTCATTGAATGCTCCGGGAAGAAGAAATACCGCCTTAAGGTTGAAGTAATGCCACTGAGGGAAACCCCACACAGGAATAATCGCGCTGGCAGCCACCAACAATCTATCTTCGTCAGTCACATCAAACTGACCGGCTTCCACAGCCGTTGTTTGTAAGAAGAGCAATATTCGCTGCTGAAATAACGTTTTGTCTTGTTCACTCAGGGCACGATAAAAAGCCACGCTAGTATTAAGAAAATTCGACCACGACTGTTGCCAGAGTACCGTTTGGGATGGTTTTTTGCTGCCTACCAACCAACGAGTTATCCGTTTAAGCCAGCCGATCACAAAGCAACCTCCGCGACGCGATAGTCATTATTCTTACTAGTTTCCAGATAGAAAAAATTGCGCATGACGGCTGTATTCGCTCCAAATAAATTGAGTGTCGAAATAATCATGAGGTCATCGAGTAAGCGCCAAGCTATTCCGGTAAATTTTTCGCCTAAGTTGTTAACAAATGGGCTTCGGCAAGACAGTGTTCCGAGATCATCTGCAATTACTCGTTTTCATTCATTATTGCGGATATTTTCTCTGTCATCTTATTCATATTGCGGTAACTAGAGAAGTGCTATTTTTTGCCACTAGGAGATTTTGCTGATTTTGGACAATTCTTATGACGTAGAAATTGGCAGATCACTCTAAACCGTAGTAGCGTCTATTAAGTTTGAGATTATTGTCGCGCGAGCCATCTCTACCAATAAGAAGGAATTGCGGCCTCCGAGACTTGATTTCGCAATTCAGTCTTGCCTTGCCTAATTCTCAACTAGCCACTTTAAAATATGGAAAATCTAACAACTAAAGATTAGCTCGAGAAACTGTTACTAATTTTTACACCCAATTGCATTTTTACAAACCCTTTCGCTCTCCTCAGCAACACAGAAAAGTCGTCTCCAACACAATACAGTGACGGCACCAAGAACAACGTCACGAAGAGAGCGAACAAAACACCGAATGCGAGAGCCAGGACGGCGGGTTTCAAAAACTGGGCGTCAGTCGATCTCTCCATCATGATGGGTACCAGGCCAATAAACGTTGTGACTGTCGTCAATAAAATAGGCCTGAATCTGGCCACGCCTGCCGCAATTACCGCATCTTTCGCGCTAGCGCCTTTTTTACGTAATTTCTCCACGTAGTCAACCAGCACCAGGTTGTCGTTAACTACCACCCCGGCAGCGGCACCAATACCAAAAAATGAGAATAAGGCCATTGATGCACCGAATGCCAAATGGCCATAAATGGCTCCCATAAATGCAAACGGTATCGCCGTCATCACCAATAAGGGTAGAAAATAGGATTTGAACGCCACCGCAATTAAGGCGTACATAACAAAGAGAGCCACCAGATACAATGCCAGCAGCTCGCCAAGAAAATCTTCCTCTGCTTGCGCCTGACCACTATGCTTAACCGCGATTCCCGGGTAACGGGCTTCGAGTGTCGGTAAAAAATTGTTCGTAATGTCATCATTGATATCGCTCATAACATCACTCGTTACGTCGGCGGTGACTCGTACCATTCGCTCACCGTCCTGACGTTGAATACGCTGAACGCCTGCTGCTACTTCAACATCAACAATCGACAGCAAAGGAATTTCACGACCGTCAGCGGTGCGTACTCTAAAACTATTTAGACTGTCCAGGTTATACCGGGACTCCTTTGGATAGCGTACCATGACCTTTACATCACCGTTTTCCCGCGGCAAGCGTTGAACCTCTTCGCCGTAATAGGCTTGCCGTACCTGCTGCGATACCGTTGCCAGATCAACACCTAACTTTTCCGCTCCGGGCAATAACTTAAGGTGTAGTTCAAATGTTTCACCGCGCATATTGTCGCGCACGTAGAAGGTTCCTTCGTATTCGAATAGTTTGGATTTAAGATCATTGGAGGCAGCTTGTAAGGTTTCCATATCTCTATGCTTGAGCACGAAACTGACCTGAGGACTTGAATTGTTCATCGTGTAATTGATTTCAATTTCATCAGCATCGGGCACATCGCCAACCAACTCTCTCAACCGGGTCGCAGCTTCTTTCGCAGAAAGATCTCGTAACTCGGGAGGTGCCAAGCTAATAATTGCAATCACACTATCCCGACGCGAGCGGGTATACCAACCTTGAATCAGTTTGCCTGTACCACCTTCGGCCTCGGCGTTTTTTTCAACTTCAGCAATCAGCGTACGTTCCGCTTCCTGCAATTGGTCCAATACCTGAAGAGCTCTTTTATAGGTTGTTCCAGTTGGCAGCGTAACATTCAAGTAAATAATTTCAGCTTCCACTTCCGGCATAAAATTGAACTTCACCCAGCCATTGTTGAATACCCCAAAGCTGATAATAAACATAGAAAGAAATAGACTACATGTAATATATCGATGCGTGACCGCTAAGCTAACCACGCGTTGATAGTTTGTACGGGAAAATTTCACAATACTTTGTTCGATCTTTTTCTGCCATTTAGAAAAAGCGTTAAGCTTTTCTCTGTGTTTCATATGACGTAAATGCGCTGGCAAGATAAGGAATGCTTCTATAATCGATATTGTTAATGCTGCAGTAATAACAATCGAAAGTTGACGAGTGACTTGCGCGTCTTCTCCTGACAGGAAGAACCATGGAGCAAAAGCGACTACAGTCGTCAATACAGCAAAAATAACAGGCTTAGAAACCGCCATTGCACCTTTCACAGAAGCGTCAATACCTTCATTTTGATGGCTGTGCTCATAAATGCTTTCACCGACAACAATCGCGTCATCGACAACAATCCCAAGTACTAACAAGAATGCAAAGGTAGAAAGTATGTTCAACGAGACATCGTTCGCCGGTAAAATTGCAAAGGTCCCCATAAAAGCCACTGCAATTCCTACAGTCACCCAAAAAGCCACTATGGGCCGCAAAGATAATAACAACACCAGAAATACCAGTAACAGACCTAATACTGCGGAGCTGCTGATTGTATCCATACGCGACTTGTAGGTGTCTGCTTCATCTAGCCAAATTGACAGACTCACACCATCGGGTAGTGTTTTCTGTCTTTGGGCCATCCATTCCCGAACAGTATCACTAAGCTTTACTATTTGCATGGTGTCAGTCGACATGATTTGAACCAGAACCGCTGACTCACCGTTGAGTGTCGCCATTATTTCTTCGTCTTCAAAACCATCGACAACCGTGGCTACATCATCGACGCGAACAATTGCACCACTGGCACTTTGGTGAACAATGATATTTTTGAATTCACGCTCTGAATTGGCTAGATTTCGCGCTCTTAATAGAACATCGCCTGTCTCGGTACGGATCCGACCGGACGACAAGTTGATAGAGCTATTTCGAATAGCCTGTGCGGCATCTGAAAAGCTCAAATCATACTTGCGCAGGGATTCTTCAGAAATTTCAATAGTTACCTCTTCGCGACGAGCGCCAAATAGATCAACAATGGAAACATAAGGTAGCGCTGCCACTTCACGCCTGATATCTTCTGCGAAATTCTTTAGTGTTCTCTCGTCTAAGTCACCATGAACAGCGATTCGTAATACTTCCTGACGGTAGACGACTCTTTGTACCTTCGGCTTCTCCATATCTCTCGGCAAGCCATTAACAGAATCAATAGTTCCTTTGACATCATTGAGAAATTCGTCCATATCAACTGACGCGAAGGTCGATATTTCTAATGCTCCCGTACTTTCCGCTGCTGTTGAACTAATACGATAAATATTATCCAGATTACTCAGCGCTTCTTCCATGCGGATGATAATTTGTTCCTCAATTTCCTGCGGCGCAGCTCCGGGCCACACAATATCGACTTTAACTTCTGCCGGCTTGAAAGACGGAAAGGTTTCCCTCTCCATTGAAAAGAACCCGAGGATTCCTGCCAGCAAAATGCCAAACATTAACAAATTTGATGCGACGGGGTTATTGGCCCACCAGGATATTAAGCGTTCCACTAGAATTCACCCCCGAATGCGACGATGTTTTTTTCCTCAGATCCAAGAGCAGAGAGCTTCATACCCGGTATAGGGTTACGGATAGACGAGACAATAACGCGGTCGCCGAGCTCGACACCTGAGGCAATAACCGCACGCGTTGTAGAACTATGGACGACTCCTACATGTCTGATATCAAGACGGTCGCGCTCATCGATCACAAATACATTGTCGCCAGCCCGAAGTGCATCTCGCGAAATAACGGTGGCATCATTTATACTGCGGCCCTCTATTTCAGCATTGACATACAGTCCAACTGCAAGAGGCATATTATGCTGGGAAACATTATCAACGTAGGGAGACTTAACTTCGACCTGGCCAAATAGAGTACGCGTGCTGCTATCAATCGATGCATCCAACCGCACTAATTCGCCGCGCCAATATTGAACTTTCCCTGCCACTTCGGCACTCAAGTTGACAAGGACGGGGTTATCCTTAGAAGCAGTAAACCCAATCGGTAAATCGAGAGATGCCAATTGACCATCGTCCAGAGGAATTCGAACTTCGACAACGCTGGTCGCAAAAGCCCGCCCTAAAGGTGTACCAGGACTGACATACTGGCCAATCGCAACATTGGTCTCCACCACCCGACCATCGAAAGGCAATGTGATCTTCGTTCTGTCTAAATTTAACTGTGCCAATGACAAAGATGCTCGAGCCGCCTCTAATTGAGCCCTGGCTCGCGCAAGCTGCGGCTTCTTTAGCGCTAAGGACGAGGCCGTGCTTATATTTCTTAGCTGTTTGCGTGCGACGTTTGCAGTAGCCAGCGCTTCCTGGACTTCAACTTCTGCTTTCGCAACGGACGCCCTTGCTTGAGATACGGCCAGCTGATAGTCGGTATCTTCTATACTAATCAAAGTCTCACCGGGCACCACTGTTCCACCTTCGGTAAACTCCGAAGATACCGATACCACTCGTCCGGCAACTTGAGCAGCCAAAGTAACATCCGTGCGAGCTCGAACCTCTCCTTGCGTTGCCACCCGCAGTGATACATTTGATTGTTTTACTCGCTCAACATACACGCTGACTGGCCGCGCGGCTTGTTCATTTTTTTCGGGTTCAGGCTTGGCGACGTCGAGCATGACAAATGCTCCAATGCCAATAAATAAAATCAATAGAGGCGATCCGACCGTAACAAAACGTTTTTTCATGGTGACTCCAGAGGAGAAGGGGCGAGCTTAGCGTGGGTGAGGTTTTCGATTTCAATCATCAACTTGTCTTAGAATGCTAATCGCTTGGTTTTACAAATATGGTGTTATAGTTGACTATATCAGTATAAATAAAAAAATCAACCACTTTATCAATTCAGGATAACGCCGACATGAGTGCGGATTCTGTTCTACTATTACCTATGGTTGCCGCCTCCAGCTCTTTCCATTGACCGTTTTTGTCGACAGCCATTGTTACTGCACAGTCAATTTCAACTATTAACAATAAAAGTGAATAAGCAGATGACAGAACACACTAGCAGCCTGCAAGCTGAGACTACACCGAGGAAAGAACTCACGTTTAGAGTACTGCTGCTCGGTGTTCTTTTAGCGGTTGTAATGGGTGCCGCCAATGTTTATGTGGGCCTTCGGGCAGGTATGACGGTATCGGCGTCGATACCCGCAGCGGTCATGGCGATGCTACTTTTCAAGTTGCTGTTCAAAGATTCGACTATATTGGAAGCGAACCAAGTACAGACCTGTGCCTCGGCAGGTGAGTCACTAGCGGCGGGAATCATCTTTACTATGCCCGCCATGATATTGATTGGCTTTTGGGATTCCTTTGACTTTTGGTCGGTTACAGTCATCGCCCTTACGGGCGGACTTCTCGGCATACTCTTTATGATTCCGATGCGGAAAGTGTTTATTTTAAATAACACGGAACTCGCTTATCCGGAAGGCGTCGCATGTGCGGCCGTATTACAGGCTGGAGACCAACAGAGCGGTGGCGAAGGTCGCAATTTGCTTTTCGGGGGTTTATTGGGAGCAGCGGTTGCGATATCTGCAAAATTTCTGGGAATAATCTCGTCCACACTGGAAGCGGCCACTATCGTTGGCTCCCGCATCTTTTACTTTGGCGGCGATCTCTCTCCCATGCTGATCGCCATTGGATTTATCGTCCGTCTCAACGTCGCCATCCTAATTTTCATCGGCGGAGCTCTTTCCTGGTTGGTAGCCATCCCGCTGCTAGGAGGCGCCGAACAATTTCCCATTGCCATTGACGGGGCGTACGCGATCTGGAGTTCAAAGGTCAGATATATTGGCGTCGGTGCCATGGTCATTGGCGGTTTTAGCTCACTGTATTCTGTACGGCACGGTCTGGTTGCGGCCGTAAAAGAGCTTCGCAACAACCTTCGCGGTGGTAAATTACTAGAGCATGACGATCAACGAGATATTCCAACCTCGGTCATCATCGTATTGGGGCTTACTTCTTTCATTGTGCTGGCGATGGTCAACTACCATTTCACCGGTGGCCTTGGCATAACCCTTCTATCGACCGTCATCATGATCATAATGGGCTTCTTTTTCACTGCGGTCGCAAGTTATATCGTCGGCTTAGTAGGAAATTCCAACAGCCCGGTATCCGGAATGACAATCACCGCGGTTTTAGTCGCTGGTGGAATGCTGTGGCTGTTTAATTATTCTGGCATGGAAGCCATGGTTGCGACACTAGGCATCGCCGCAATCGTCTGCTGCGTCGCCGCAACGTCCGGTGACGTCTGCAATGATTTGAAAACCGGATCGATCGTCGGCGCTGCACCCTTCAGACAACAAATGATGCAGATTACTGGTGTCTTCGTCGCCGCTTTTGTCATGGCGCCGGTATTGAACTTGCTACACAATAATATTGCTGGCGGCATCGGTGGCCGCGAGCTATCCGCGCCGCAAGCCAGTTTATTCGCCTCTCTCGCCAGAGGCTTTTCCGGGGAAGGTACCCTGCCATGGGACCTAATAGGCATCGGTGCTATTGTTGGATTTGTGATACTCGCTATCGACAAATTTCTTCGAACAGCTGGCATTAAATTCAGAGCACATCTAATGCCCATTGCGGTTGGTATGTACTTACCCTTCGGTCTGGCAACACCGATTCTTATCGGCGGATTGATCGCACATTTCTATTCTAAAGGCACCCCTGAGAGCGACCATAACCGCGTATTACATAGAGGCGTACTTTTTTCCTCCGGTGTCATTGCCGGAGAAGCACTCATGTCGGTCGGATTAGCCTGCTTAGCGGCGCTGGGACTCAAATCTGCCAACCTGGGTTTGTCAGATGGAATGGTAATGACTATTTCAATGTCTGTTGCGGCTGCGATTGTTATTTGCTTCGTGAAACTGACTCGCCCCAAGCCATCAGTGATCCCTGAATAAACACGATTTTCCAATGCCAAATCAAATTCAGAAGAATGCCTTGATCGACGCTCAGCAGGGCGCCGATACACCAGTCCTTTAAACGCGCAAGATCTGGACCGCAAAAACTTGGCAGCAATGAAGATAAATGCGAAGGCGTCAATCGGATCTGATCATGGTATTTACATCAGTCATATTGAAGAGTCTGATATGCCTTCGATTGAGATCATCGAAGGCATTTTTCAGGATGTTGAGGGACTACTTTCCGGTAAAATTAGCCGGTCTTCTTTCAAGAAACGACGCCACACCTTCTTTATGGTCATCCGACTTAAAACATTCAGCCAACGCCTCGGTATGGTGTTTCATGTGAGAAGCGATATCGATACCCAGCCCCTCATAGACCAATGATTTAATACGTCGATGAGAAAACGGCGACCCCTGTACGATCTTATTTGCCATTTTCCGGGCCTCAGACAGCAGCTCATCGGGCTCAAACACGGCACTGATATAGTTAAGTTCTTTCGCTTGCTGTGCGGTAATAAATTCCCCGGAATACAGCAGCCAAAATGCCTGTGAGGTTCCTATTAAACGCGGAAGCAACCAGCTTCCTGCGCCCGTATCAGGCACCAAACCACGATGAGCAAAATTCCAGGCAAATCGAGCTCGCGTTGACGCAATGCGAATATCACATTGCGATGAAAACTCAGCGCCCATCCCAACAGCCGGCCCATCGATAGCGGCTATAACAGGCTTTTCGCAAGCAACGATGGGCCACCATTTGGACTCCTCTTCTGCGCTGCCGCGCAACCCTCTTGTTTCACCAGGAATTGTAACGAGGTCCGCTAGATCTGTGCCCGCGCAAAATGAACCTGGAACGCCCGTTAGAATGACAACCTTGGCACTGTCGTCATTGCTGGCTTGTGCCATCATCTCGATGAACTCTCCCAGCATTTGATAGCTCATCGCATTCTTTTTCTCAGGACGATTTATCGTTACGGTTGCGATCTGATCTTCCACATCATATAAAAGCCATTCACTCATTTTTATTCTCCTTTTGAATCAAAATAATCAAGCATCAAAATCACAAAAAGGCATCGCAAAACCACTGATTTTTAGCCGACCTGTTTAAAACGGTTATTGTATAACTATTTCAGACATGGCTGAATAATGCCGGAGCTACCGTCTCAACACCTTATGTAGAAACGGACCGTATGTAGAAACAAATACAGATTTTTACAAGTGAACGGAAAAGTGCAAACGATAATCGATCGATATTAGTCGACCTCTGAAAATCGATTTGCGAACAAAGGCCCTCGTTGCTTGAGCTACTCCGGGTTCAGACGGCTAGCGAACACTGACGTCACCTCCGCCTGACGAGCGAAAATAGACCAGATTATTTCATTCCATTTCAGCCAACAGGCAGCGGTTTCTACCACTATTTTTTGCGGCGTAAAGCGCTTTGTCTGACCGAGCGAATACTTTGTCAGGTTGATCCTCTTTGACAAACTCGGTAACGCCAAAGGACATGGTCACGGACACCTCCTCATCCTTAAAGTGAAACGGGCAGTTAGCGACGGCCTCTCTTACGCCATCTACCACTTTCAGCGCTTGGTCTTGGTTGGTTTCAGGCATCAGCACCACAAATTCTTCACCACCATAACGGGCGATAAAATCTGTAGTGCGAAGGCGCTTAACTAATGTTTTTGCAATAATCCGCAACACTTTATCACCCGCAAGATGTCCATATTTGTCGTTAATGCGCTTAAAAAAATCGATATCACACACGACCATTGTCAGCGGGTGTTGGTATCGCTTCCAACGTTCAAATTCCTGCTCCAACCGCTGCTCGTAGGCACCGCGATTTGGCAGCTGCGTTAATACGTCTCGTAAGGCTTTTTGCCGTTGCTCTTCCAGATGTTTTTCGGCTATTTCGGATTCTGACTCCATCAGCTTGACACGTTTAACTAAGGCATTCAGCTGTTTCTTTAAAGTCACTTCCCGTTCTTTTTCACCTTCTTTATGCTGGTCCATCGCCGTGACAATCTGGTCGATGCTGGAATTTACCGACGTTTTCAGCTGATCCAATTCTGTCGCACTATCGATGCTTAGGCGCATTGCAGACATATTTTCGCGGATCGACTGATCAAACTGAATACTCGCCTCAACACCGGCTCCCTGGGCTTGTTGAGATGCGGTGATAAAAGCATGTGTTTTCTCCAGACGGTCGTTTAAATGTTCCAAATACTGTTCAAATTCTTGCTGCCGAAGATCGAAAGCCGAAACAACCACCATGCTTATGTCTTCTAAAGTGGGTATTAACTCATACCACGGCAACCCAGATTCTATTTGCTTTCTGGCCGCTACATAATTTTCAATAGCTAAAGGAGGCGTCTCTATTTGGTCTAGTAATTCGCTCAGAACGTCACGGATATGTTGGTTTAGTCGAGAATAGGAAGGTTCCTCTGTAAATTGTTTGGGATCACGCTCTTTTCGCGGCTCTATTTTGTCATCAGATAAATCGAGACCGTCACTAATTTGATCGACAATAATCGGTTTGGGGTGCGTAGAGTCGACCTTGATGTAGTCCTCATCACTTTCATCAACCTCCTCTGCGACAATGACCTCAATATCATCAATTTCCGTATCAGTAGCCGGCGGTATTTTATTGTCCTTCGATGGATTACTAGGTATGTCATTAGCTACGGTGCCGCCGTTCTGGGATGACGGGTCCGGAACCCAACTGTGCCAAAAAGGTTTGCTGGCTGGGGATTGATCTTGCGAATCCAGCACTTTTTTCTGTAGCTGCGAAAATTCGTGGACCAGGCCGGAGTATTCCTGAAGATTGCTGGTGCGTCTCTTAAGATGTTTTTCAAACTGATTTAGTTGCTTTTTGGTGACGCTCTTAGGCTTTAGAGCGTTAAGCTGTGCCACCAGAGATTTAAAAGCGTGTACCAACTGTTTCGACCTTTCACTTTTTACTGAGTCTAAACGCTTTACCTGCCCTTCGAGCGCATTCACGACCAAGGTTAAATCTCGACGGGTGACTCGGTCCTCACTCAACATGGACCGCAAACCGACCAATTGCTGGTCGAGTTTTACGTCGACTCCAGCGGCGATTAAACTGATTCGCATTACCGCGCGGGCAAGCAGGCTCATTATTTGCTGCTGTTGTTTGCGGTCGCGCTCTTCCTTTTCGAGCGCTGCAAGGTATTTATCTTTCCAATCTGTGGTAGTTTTTCTATTTTTCATTTACTGTTCAAGCCGTTATAGGTTTCTAATTTTCAAGGGACATTGAGCTTGAAGTATAGACGGCTAACGGTTGGTGGGTGAGCCAAATATGGCCGCAGCATTGTAAACTGGGATAGAAACGACAAATTAGGCATTTCCGGTAAGGAGATTTCCTGGAAGATCGATGTTTACGGCAACTTACGCTGCGAGGGGGAAATGTCTTGATAGAAACAATATCGCAAGTATCCGCGATACTAATTTCTTCAAGACACCGAAAATTAGAACGTGACTCAAAGTCACCCTAATTCTAATTAGAGACCAGATTATCGCGCTCTAAATTAATCAGAAAATCAACGACTTCCATCATTTTGGCCTGGCCGCCCGCCGATCGACCCGACACACGATATTTACCATTAACGATAACCTCAGGCGTTCCGGTCACTTTATAACTACGGGCACGCGCATCAGCCTGATTCACCTGGCTGTTTATACTGAAAGAGTTGAAAGTCTTTTTAAATTGTTCGCGGTCCACACCATAATCGGCGAACAGGTTTTCAATTTCTTTTTCATTTGAAAGACGTTTGCGTTCAACAACAAGAATCGTGAACAATGGCTCATGCAGCTTTTCAAATACGCCAAGGGCCTTAGCAGCATAAAATGCCCGAGCGTGTAACTTCATTGTCGCGTTCCATATCGCCGGAGACGCCCAAAAATCTACGTAGTCGGGTTTGTTCTTCTTCCATTGTTTGACAAAAGGTTCAAAGCTATAACAGTGAGAGCAGCCGTACCAAAATACTTCTACAACTTCTACCTTGCTAGAATCGCGGGTACGTACTTGAGTTTCCAACACATCGTAGTGAGTCCCCGCCACGAAAGTCTGGGCATTGACCGCCATCGGGACCATCAATAGCAAAAAGGCAAGGGTAGTAAATTTACGAATCATAAAAGGCTCCACAATTAATTAGAATTTCGATTTTTTCCAGCGACTTAATTTCCAGCGACTTTCTTTCTAGCGACCTGCAAGGTTCTGCTTAGGTTGGCAACTCGTTAGCTGCAAAGGTAGTCCTTTCAAGGAGCCAGTTGATACAGCTGTACCAGTTCCCTACAACGCTCGGTTGTTGGACAGCCATTTTGATAAAAAATTCTTTCGACTTACTGTCGTTATTTTTTGAAATAAGAATAAACAAATGCAATAGGTCTTCTGTGATTCGATACCGCAAAGTTACTAAAATGACAAAAGCGTCAATCAAGACGCTTTACCGGTCAATTTCTTAGCTTAACGCAAGCCGCTTACGTAGTTGGCAACTGCATCTATTTCGCTATCACTCATACGATAAGCAACATCACGCATTATCATTATATCGCCATCATTGTTACGACCAGGTAGTCCATCAGCGGCCGCTCGAAAAGCTCTTAGTTGAGCCGCGACATAATCAGCATGCTGTCCGCTTAATGTGGGGAAGCCAGCCGGTGCATTGCCATTACCTGTTGGAGAATGACAGGCTGTACAAGCTGCGACATCCTTAGCGCGGATACCGGCTCGATAGATTTCTTCACCCTTTGCCAATGAATCAGTTTTAGCCTGGGCAACTGAAGAAGTCTGTGCCGAAAAATAAGCCGCAATATCTGCCAAGTCGGAGTCCGTCATGTTCGCGAGTTGACCCGTCATGGTTGGCACGCTTCGACCATCGCATTTTTGCGCTTTTTGTTCATCCGCTGATAATTCGCCGCATTTAATATCTTGCATTTGCTTTATTAAATAGCGTTCGTGTTGACCGGCTAGTTTGGGGAAGGTTGTCACCAAACTGTTTCCGCCTTCGCCATGACACGCAACACATGCAGCCGCTTTAGATTTACCCAGAGCTGCGTCTCCACCAGCAAATGCCACTCCGGCAAATCCGATAGTTAACATTAGACTTACTATTACCTTTTTCATACAGTTTCCAAAAATGAAATTTACTATAAAAATGTAGTATCAATAGTGCCTCACCATAAAGCTAATCATAACTTTAACAGTCACTAAGGTTGTCCACATCTCTCAGTTACTTGAATTATAAGAAATTGTGCCGCCCGAACCTAGGCAAAATCTCTATTTGAGTCCACGGTAATTCTCAATAAACCACACTTTGTACCCATGCAACGAATACATAGGCACAAAAACCAGCGCATTATACACAAGACTGGTATCCTACCGCTATCCCTGTAAGATCAGTTTAAATTCCAAAGTCTGATAAACGGACTATAAAATACCCGTAGGTATCACATTGACCAATAACATTACGAGCGAAACTACCGTAAATCGTCTTAACTTTCGGAATACCTCTTTTCTCACTAGCGCTCCAAAGCTAGCAAGTTGTCCGCCGGACACTGGTGCTGAAGTTGCCTTTGCCGGTCGTTCAAATGCAGGTAAATCAAGTGCAATTAATACCCTAACTGAAAATAAAAAGATGGCGAAGACCAGTAAAACCCCTGGCCGTACTCAGCTGATAAACTTTTTTACCGTAACCGAGCAGCAACGTCTCGTTGACTTACCGGGTTATGGCTATGCCAAAGTACCGCTTTCGGTCAAATTAACCTGGCAAAAACACCTCGAAGACTATCTCCGTAACCGCCAATCCCTAAAGGGCCTTATTTTGTTAATGGATTGTCGTCATCCACTACAGGAATTTGATCAAATGATGCTCTCATGGGCAGAAGGGTGCGGCATGCCGATCCACATTTTGCTCACCAAGGCGGACAAATTAAAGAAAGGGCCGGCTAACAATTCATTATTGGCGGTGCGCAAAGAATTAGCCGCTTCCCAGAATTCAGTTAGCGTGCAACTTTTTTCCTCCCTGAAACGATCGGGTCTCGATGAGTTGAGGAATACCTTAACACGCTGGCTTGACTATGATGCTGTAGACGAGACTGAGCTATTAGCGGACGATAAACTTACCGGCGAGTAGCGGGCTGTTGCGGTCATTGGATGATGAGGCGAATAAAAAACCCGGCGACGAATAGTTCGGGCCGGGTATCAAAAGTATCCACTGGACACTTTACAGGAGACTTCTACCGATGCAGGGGAACACCCATAGAAGGTGGTATCTAGCCACTGTAAAGTAAGACCACAGGGTTAAGAGAATAGTTCAAAAATAATTTTAAAAATTCCAAAAACGTTTTCATTAGCCTGAACAGTACTACAGATAGAATCTTTAACCCGGTATGCTGGTCGCGAAAACAGACAAAACAACTCAAACGATTATAATTCCAACTGGAAAATCACGTTTGGTGTTATTGCCTACCTTTAGCCAACGCTCAATACGGCAAACACCATGCGTGGGAGCTTAACTACCTTTCTAAGGTCGTTCATTAGACATAATAATCGTACCCGATGCGCCAAACATACCACCTACACCATGACACACAGACAACTTCGCGCCCTCTACCTGAGCAGGCGATGTTCCTCGCATTTGCCGAACGCTTTCCTGTAGCGCGTACATACCGTACATGCCGGAATGCATGTAAGAAAGACCGCCGCCATTGGTATTCATTGGCAACTTACCTCCGGGGGCGGTATGCCGATCCATGATAAATTCGCCGGCTTCGCCCGGTTTTACAAAACCGAGATCTTCTAAGCCAAAAATAGGAAGATGTGCAAAAGCGTCGTAAATCATTAGATGATCGACTTCGCTATGGCTGATACCCGCTTCTTCGAAGGCTTTTTTGCCAGAAACCCGAAAAGCGCGAGAAGAAGTAAAATCTGCCATTTGTGAAATCATTGGTGTCTCGACGCTTTCTCCACTGCCGACGACATAGACCGGTCTTGTTGGAAAATCTTTTGCTCGATCGGCTGACGTCATTATCAGAGCACCACCGCCGTCGGTCACAAGACAGCATTGTAATAGGTGGAACGGATAGGCAATCATCCGAGAATTTAACACATCGTCAATGGTGATTGGATCCCTAAAGGTTGCCCTAGGGTGTTTTGCTGCCCATTCACGTTGGACCACGGCTACATTCGCCAGCTGCTCATGCGTAAGTCCCAAATCTTTCATATAACGAAGTACGGGAATAGTAAACATAGTGGGCGGGCCCATTGGCCCGAAAGGCATTTCAAACTGGCCCGCTAAACTACTGCCTCCGCCGCCACCGAACCCGCGGCTGCCAATTCGTGACTTCCCGCTTTCCCCATGAGTGATAAGCACTGTTTCGCAAAGGCCTTCGTTGATTGCCGCTGCGGCGTGACGAACGTGCAGCATAAAGGAACAGCCACCCACTGACGTGCCGTCTGCCCAGGTTGGGGTAATCCCCAGATAATGCGCAAGATCAGTCGGACTAATTCCAGCAGTAGCGACTCCGTCAATATCCTTTGGACCTATACCCATATCCTGCATCGCGTTGAGGGCCGCGTCAGCGTGTAAACCCAACACCGAAAGGCCGGGGATTTTTCCAAGCTCTGTGGTCTCGGCTGCACCGACAATCGCTATACTTCCCGGCTTCATAACGCACCTCCCGCCGGTCGAAATTTCGGCAAGAATATATCGTCACTCACTTGTTCAAAACAAACTTCTAGCGCCATATCGAGTTCGAGCGCTTCTGGCGTTTGTTCAATATCAACGATATTTGTCATCATTCTTGGTCCCTCGTCTAGCGCTACTACAGCTATTGAATACGGTGCGTCCCATCCTTTCGGTGCTCGATGATTGATGACGTAGGAAAATAGCGTAGCTTTCCCGGAGGCAGAATAGACTTCCACATCGCGCGATGCGCATTCGGGACAAAACGGACGAGGAGGAAAGTAGGTGTGCGCGCAGACAGTGCAGCGCTGTAGTTTCAGTTCGCCAACTTTGGCAGCATCCCAAAAATGCTGAGTTTCAGGAGTTGGAATCGGTATCGCCTGGAATTTATCTGCCATGAAATATTTTCCCCGTTTATTAGTATTGTCGATATTGCTTTCTATTCGAGCTACTGAGTGTAGCAGCTCCACAGCTTATCAATCCAGATCACGACGAAGTCTTGTCGTTTTGTCTAATGCGGCGAATAGTTTTTAACAGAGAAGACCGGCGCATCAGCCCTACATTACAACAGCAACAACCTGGTTCTATGAATATCTAAAGACAGAAAAAACGAAGCAACGATGATCTTTGCGACAGTTTCCGCTGCGGCTAATGGGCTTGCTCCCAATTTTCACCAACCCCTACGTCAACAATCAGCGGCACATCAAGCTTGACGGCATTTTCCATCAAGGCGGTGATCGATGCGGAAAAATCCTTGCTTTCATCGACTCGTACCTCAAATACCAATTCATCGTGTACCTGCATAATCATTTTGGCATCACTGCGGGATTCAATAAGCCATTGGTCAACATCGACCATCGCCTTTTTAATTATATCTGCGGCAGTCCCCTGCATCGGTGCGTTAATAGCGGTGCGCTCTGCGGCCTGACGACGCATTGCATTACTATTATTAATTTCAGGCAAATGAAGGCGGCGACCAAATAGAGTTTCGACATAACCTTTGTCAGACGCCTCTAACCGTACGTTATCCATATAAGTCTGAACTCCTGGATACCGCGCAAAGTATGTGTCTATATAATCTTTTGCTTCATTCCGACCGATGTTGAGCTGTTTTGCTAAACCGAAGGCTGACATACCATAGATCAGGCCGAAATTGGTTGCTTTGGCTCGACGACGCTGCTCTGCCGATACTTCTTCCAACGGCACGTCAAACACCTCGGCCGCAGTAGCTCGATGAATATCCATGCCCTGCGCGAATGCTCTCAATAAACCTTCATCCTGAGACAAATGCGCCATGATTCTTAATTCAATTTGCGAATAGTCGGCCGCAATTATTTGAAAGCCGGTTGGCGCAATAAATGCCTGCCGAACCCGTCGGCCCTCGTCGCTTCGAATCGGAATATTTTGTAAATTGGGGTCGGAAGACGAGAGGCGGCCGGTGGCTGTTACCGCTTGATGGTAAGAGGTGTGAATCCGGCCAGTCACGGGACTAATCATTTGTGGCAATTTGTCAGTATAGGTCGACTTCAACTTGCTGAGACCGCGATACTCAGTTAATAATTTTGGCAATGGATAATCCAGGGCCAATTCCGCCAGCACTTCTTCAGCGGTTGAAGGAGCACCCTTCGGCGTTTTTTTGATAATCGGTAGCTGCAGTTTCTCAAACAGAATGTGACCTAGTTGCTTGGGAGAACCCAAATTGAATTCTTCACCGGCTAATTCATAGGCTTCTTTTTGTAGCTCTTCCAACCGAACCGCAATTTCCTGGCTTTGAACCAACAGTAAGTCTTTACTAACTAACGCGCCATTGCGCTCAATACGGGACAGTACAGGAATTAAAGGGCGCTCAATACTATTAAATACCTCGACCAATGATGGCTGGGACTCCAGTCTCGGCCATATCTCCCGATGCAAACGCAACGTTATATCCGCGTCCTCTGCAGCGTATGGCGCAGCTTCATCTAGCTGGATTTGGTTAAACGTGAGTTGTTTGGCACCCTTGCCGGCAATATCTTCAAATTTAATCGTCTTTACACCAAGATACTTCGACGCGAGAGTGTCCATATCGTGACGGCTGCCGGTACTGTTTAATACGTAAGATTCAAGCATCGTGTCGTATTTGATGCCTTTTAGGTCAATGTTATGATTCGCGAGCACACTACGGTCATATTTTAGGTTCTGCCCTACTTTGGCGCAGTCTGGATCTTCCAGCAGCGGCTTCAGAGTCGACAATACCAGCTCCTCACTCAGCTGAGTATCGACCCCAAGATAGTCGTGACCAAAAGGAACATAGGCGGCTGAACCGGGTTCGACAGAAAACGAGACGCCAACTACGCGGGCTTCCATATAATTGAGACTGGTTGTTTCGGTATCGAATGCGAATACTTCAGCGGATTTCAGCTTTCCCGCCCATTCGTAGAATTGAGCTTCATCGACAACTAATTGATAATCTACTTCCTGTAGAACAGGCGCAGGACTGGACGGCTCTACTTCCATCGCGAGAGCGCCATTGCTAGCTAATTTGGGCGCTCCCTGTGAAAACCGCGAAAGATTCTCTGACTCCAACTCATCTATCCATGATTTGAATTCCATTTCCTTGAAATAAGTGACCAGTAACTGCGGGTTAATGTCATCCATGGACAGCTCGTCGATAGACGACTGCAATTCCACATCAAGTTTTATCGTTGCAAGTTTGTATGACAAATAAGCGTTACTTTTTTCCTTTTCAAGTTTAGCTGCCAAAGTTTTAGCGCCGCGAACTGTTAGTGTCGCTACCTTGTCAAGATTGCTATACAAAGTCTCCATACTGCCAATGCCTTGCAGCAACGCCAACGCTGTTTTTTCCCCGACACCGGCGACCCCCGGTATGTTGTCCACTTTGTCGCCCATGAGAGCCAAGAAATCGATAATAAGTGCGGGTGGAATCCCGAACTTTGTCAACACGCCCGCCTCGTCCATTAGGGTTTCAGTCATCGTATTCACAAGGGTTACGTGTTTGTTGACTAGCTGGGCCATATCCTTGTCGCCGGTTGAGATCACAACGTCAATGCCTTTCGCAGTGGCCTCTTGCGCATATGTACCTATCACATCATCGGCCTCTACACCGTCAACGACAATTAGAGGCATGCCCATCGCGCGAATGATGTTGTGAATGGGCTCAATTTGAACTCGCAAGTCGTCGGGCATTGATGGTCTATTGGCTTTGTACAAGGGATACATATCGTCTCGAAATGTTTTCCCTTTGGCGTCAAAAATTACCGCAATTACGCTGGCTGGATAGTCTTTAATGAGTCGTGTCAACATGCTGGTCACGCCACGGACAGCCCCAGTCGGCGAGCCTTCTGAATTTCTTAAATCCGCTTGCGACATGGCATGAAACGCGCGGTATAAATAAGATGAGCCGTCAACCAAAACAATGGGCGCTGTAATTTCGTCGGACATAATAATTTTGTTTTCCTAACTTATTAGTGTTGGTAAATACACTTTCAATAGTATGAATGTTCTATTAGACGGAGACTAAACAGGCGGCTATTTTCACCAGTAGCGACTGTTTCGCAGACTAGGCGTAGAACCCAATCACCTCCGGTCCCAAACGCCAAACAAAAATGCTGCTAATTCTAACCTAAGAGTATCTTCTAGGGACATTTAATTAAAACTCAGGGGCTTTTCTGCCCGATGTTTATTTTCTCGTCGTCTCAATTTCCCAAATCAGAGGCGATGCAACCCAATAACGGTAACATGCAGGACGAACAGCCAGAAAAAGTGTTACCTATGTGTTACCTCTTAGAAATAGAGAAATATTTAATTAAATCCTTATTAAACAAGGCATAAGAAGAAACTCTCGCTCAACAGAAAATCAACCAACCACATAAAAACAAAATTAAGGTAACATATTATTCTATTATTCTAGACTGAACCATAATTTGTGTTACCATACGCCCACCTAAAGTAACAGTCGTTACCCTTTAGGTAACATCAACTCAAAGATATTAAATTCAACAGGAGAAGATAATGAATACAAGGGCAATCACATTAGCGATTATGCTCGGCACTCTAGGCGGCAATGCAATAGCTGAAAGTGCTCAACCTACAGTCGATGCATCGAGACTCACGCTGGCCATGGCGAGTACTACAGTAGCGCAGTGGACAGAAGTATCAAAACCTGCGATAAACGCCAAATTTTCGGCAGACGGTATTGAGCTTAAGGTTTCTGAAAGATTGGAAAAATTAGCCGCCGAACTAAATTTACAACTCGAATCAAAGCTAATTCGGGAACCAAAACATGCGATGTAATCACTGGAAAAAGCTCGGAGCTAGATTAGCTACCGAGCTTTTTTAAACTATTGCCTTGTAATTCGCGTTTATCGTAAACCTCCGAAAAAATATCACAAATTTAGCAATAAGCTCTCCAAATTAGCCTTTCATCACCCGAATTAACTGGTTACACTCAATAATCGCATAACTTACCAGTACTTCGCCATGTCTAAGCCAAAAGCTCTCAGCCGCATTGATGCAAATATTCTCCGCCAGTTACAATCTGATGGCCGTATCAGCTATGCCGAACTCGCAAGACGTGTTGGGCTGACGACGACGCCCTGTATGGAGCGCGTAAAACGAATGGAAAAGGCGGGCGTTATTAAAGGGTATACAGCGTTGCTTGACCCGGCCTATCTAGAAGCCGAACTCGTCGTTTTTGTGCAGATTCGGCTGTCGCGAACATCCCAGGATATTTTCGAGCAATTTACCGAAGCTGTTTTTGCCCTGAGCGAGGTTCAAGAGTGTTACCTGGTTTCGGGGAATTTTGATTACTTGATCAAAGCCCGGGTAGCTGATATGTCTGCTTACCGCGACCTTTTGGGCGATACACTGCTGACACTACCCGGTGTGCAGGAATCTACAAGCTATGTCGTTATGGAACAAGTGAAAGAAACGCTAAATATTCCCGTGCCTAGCCAATAGCCGATACTGTAAAGCAGAGCTACCTTGGATGCGGTTAATTTCTCGACGAGCGGATAGATGTATAAGCTAAATCGAGCTTTGAGACTTCGTGGGGTGCCCGAAAAAAACCAACGTAGTGACCCTGGGGATTTAAGATTGCGATGTTCCCACTGTGTTCGACTTGGTAGTTTTCTCCCCCTCCCGGTACTTTTTTAAAGGGTATGTTTAGTTGCGTTGCAAAGCGGTGTAATTCCAGAAATTCGCCCGTAACACCGATAAATTCCCGATTAAAAAAACTCACATAATCTAATAGTTTTTCAGGGGTATCGCGCGCCGGATCAACGCTAACCATAACAACCTGTAAATCTGAGCCAAAATCTCCTTCGAGCTGTTTGGTATAGAATCGGTTAAGTAAAGCCATCGTAGTAGGGCAGATATCGGGACAATAGGTAAATCCGAAAAATACCATCGACCATTTCCCCTTTAAGTTTTCTGTCGTAAATTGCACATTGTTATGATCCAGCAAAGAAAAATCTTTAAACGACCGGACCTTCTCAAATAGAAATACGCCCCTTTTTTTCAATTCCTCGTCGGATAGAACCACTGGAAGGTTAAGCCGATAAACAAAAAGGCTCAAGATGCTCGTGATGAAAACAACAACGACAATAACGGTACGAATAATATTGCGCTTTTGATCTGAAGCAAGGTGCTGAAGGGCAGGTTGTGCGGGATCGACATTCAACGGGGTATCAGTGTCCATTATAAAGCCACCTCAATCAGTACTTTATGAGGATAAACATAGTGATCCAATAACATCGACAAATATAAAGCCATCAAATAGACGATGGAGAACTTAAATGTTGAAAACGGAGCTCTAGGGACGCCACGCATTATCGCGATCGCCCAATACAAAAAGATCAAGCCCAATACAATCGCAGCGACTAAATAGAGAGGCCCACTCATACCAGTGGCAAAAGGCAATATTGTTGCGGCCAATAAAACAAATGTATAAAGCAGTATATGCAGTGCCGTGTACTTTACGCCATGCGTAACCGGCAACATGGGAATACCCGCTTTTGCATAATCGTCTTTCCGATGGATCGCCAGCGCCCAAAAGTGAGGAGGGGTCCATGCAAACACAATGAGGACTAACAATAGACCATAGCCGTGAACTTCGTTCGTTACCGCCGTCCAACCTAACAGAGGAGGAGCAGCGCCAGGTAAACCACCGATAACAATATTTTGTGGAGTCGCCCGTTTTAACCACAGAGTATAAATACCCGCGTAACCAATCATGGAAAAGAGTGTCAGCCAAGCTGTAAGTTGGTTGACCATTATTAGCAACATGCTCAGACCAATTAGCCCCAATGCGATAGCAAAAATTCCAGCGTCTTTTGGCTTCACCCGACCTTGTGCGATAGGGCGGTTATGAGTTCTCGCCATAATTAGATCAATGCGCTGGTCGGCTAAATGATTCAACACGGCGCCACAGGCAGAACACAAGCCAATGCCTATATTTCCAAAAATCAAAATCTCCCAGGGAATGACCCCCGGCGTAGCCATTAACATCCCCACAATGGTAGTCAGCAACATGAGGTACACGACGTTTGGCTTTGTTAGCTCATAAAAGTCCCGCCACTTTAGCGTTTGCTGTTCGGTTTCGTTACCCGGTTCTAACATTCTCAGCTATCTCTTTTCAGCGGGCTGCAACGCCCTTGCGAATAATTTTCGTCGTGTGACTTTCTTTTTAATCTCGGTAAAGTCACCCGCCACAAACTTCAAAACAAAAGGGCGCAACAACTTTATGACCTTCCTCATCTAAAAACTTTCTTTATCAGTAATAATTTGTATTTTCTATTTAATGAGTCGTTTCATATCTTTAACGACTGCTTTTCCCAGTGTGTTAAGGGTCGCTTGATCGGTGTTTTCAACGGCATACTGCATCATTATCCAGCCTCTGGGATCGATCACATTAAAGCTATCATGCAAAAATGGCTTCGCATTGGAACTGGCAAAAAGCGCCTCGATCGTATCTTTGTTAATCGAAAGCACGTCTATTCCAATATACTCATTATCTAAACGGTGCTGTAGTTCATCGCCAATGACGCCATCTGTGGTGACATAGATGAGTCGAACCCGGTTCATGTTTTTAGCTAATGCCGTAATACTTTGCCTTGCGACATAAAGCATTTTCTCGCAAGATCCTATACAGTTATAGTCCCCGAAAACGATAAAGGCCCACTTGGGTTCCGGTTTATTGTAGTCAAAGTGCTCACCATTAACGGTCGATAGCGACAGATCAATGAAAGGCAAGGGCGGCACTACCAGCTCACCATTGTTAACGGTACCGAGATCCACTGCTTTTGTCTCTACCAGTAAATATAGGATGCTTGACAATATCAAGACCCCAGCGGGAATTCCAAATATGCCTAGAATAATTTTTCGGTTTTTCTTTTGTTGATCGGAACTACCTATTTCTGTTGACACCTAATCTAGCCTCTTCTGTCTTTCATTTGTCGTTTTAAGTCTTACCTTTAATCAGTGCAATAATATTGGTGTTTGCCACGATTACCAAAAGCGTCAGCGCCACGCTCATTGAAAACCACTGCACCGCATAGCCAGTATGTTTCGCAGGCTTTAAATTGACCACGACCCAGTTTTCTTCAAATGAGCCTGGCGAATTTTTAGCGAGCCTGACGGTATAAGGAAACACGGGGACTGAAATTTCCGAGGCCAATTTAGACACGTTAATCGTTTGCATGACACGCGGCCATGCAGCCGCCGATTCTTCAGTACCCAGCGTTAACATTTCACTTTGGGGAACGTGTACCTCGCCCACTAAGTCGACAATTCCGTTTAATTCTCCTACTGACGGGAGTGATCGCCTAGAGCTATCTCCAGCCACCCAGCCCCGATTAACAAACACCCAATGATCACGATCGTGCAATTTAAACAGAGTTACGACCTCGTAACCGAACTGTCGATTGTGGATTCGATTGTCTAGATACACCGTACGCTGATGGTCAAACTCACCCGTCAATCGAATAGGTTGATAACGCAAGTCCGCAAGGTCAAACAATTCTTCGATATCGACTGGTCCCTGCCGCTCGCGAGTTTCAAAATGTGCCTGAAGTACCGTCTTTTCCCCAGCACGCTCTAGTTGCCAAAAACCCAAAGCCAACAGAAAGGGCAATAGTAATAATGCCAGGCCAATAGATCGCCATTCGGGAGTAAACAAAAAACCTCGCGTTTTCAAAGTGTAACTACCTGTTTTTCTTCAAAGCTTAGAGTATTGGGTTTCGAAATAAGCATCGGCGGGTATCGCTGGGTTATAATACCGGAAAATTCACAACACATTGGGGATTAACTATGTGGTTAAAAACGGTCATCGTAATACTCTTTATTGCACTGGTCATCAGTTTATTTACCAGCCTAAGTTTTTTAATACAGGACAGGGAGGTAACAAACAAAAGCTCTTTTAGAACATGGAATACACTCAGCGTACGCTTAGTTCTTGGTATTTTGTTGATCGGCTTTCTATTTTACGGGGTATTCACGGGACAACTCGGATCGAATGCGCCATGGGATGCCCGCTATGCAGACAAAATACAGTCTACCAAAGACCCCGTAAGTTCCCCGATCGTACCCAAATAAAGCATCCCAAAATCTTGCTATCCCATTCTATTTTCATTGACTAACCATTAAACGTAAAAACGGTTGTGAAGTAATCCTCACAACCGTTTTTTTGTTAGTCAATTGGGTTTAGATAATATAAACAAACAAAAACAAACCTACCCATACAACATCGACAAAATGCCAATACCAAGAGGATGCTTCAAATCCGAAATGATCTTCAGGTGTGAAATGACCACCTTTAGCGGAACGGAGCCATTGTACCAGTAACATAAATGCACCTAAGCAAACGTGAAATCCGTGAAATCCGGTCAACATAAAGAAAGTCGATCCGTAGATACCCGATGACAGGTACAAACCATATTCAACATAGGCTTCGTGATATTCCAGGTACTGTAAGTAAACGAAAATGAAACCTAGAGTCACGGTGATGCCTAACCAAAGATTTTGCTTTTTGCGGTTACCAGCGAGAAGACCCAAGTGGGCAATATGTGCGGTCACACTGGAGCTCATCAATATGATCGTGTTCCACATAGGCAACCAGTGCAGGACATTTGCCCAACCGGGGAAACTCAGATTCTTTTCAGGACCAGTCATAACACCATTATTGGCCATTATCTGTGCACCCGCTCCGCCGACAGCATCCTGTGGTGTTTGCATCATTGGCCATTCATAACTAAAACTTTCCCATAGCAGGTAACTAAACCGCCCACCGTCGCCTTCTCCGCCAAGCCACGGTCCAGCAAGGTTACGTACGTACCACAGTGCCCCGAAAAAAGCGGCGAAGAACATCACTTCGGAAAATATGAACCACTGCATACCAATCGCATAGGAATGCTTCAGCTGCCCGCTATTCATACCTGCGCGGTTTTCAATAATAGTCGTGCGGAACCATGCGAACATCGTTCCCAAAAATATCACCAAGCCGACGATAAATATAAACCACGAGTTAGTCGCCACACCCGGATCGCCAAAAGTCTTATCATTCAGCACGCTTGCGCCACCGAATAGCGTGGTAAACAAGGAGAGACTGGCCCAAATTGCCAATCGACTTTTTTCCGGGACGTAATAGGCCTCGTAATCTGTGTTGCTTTGACCTGACATTTTTTTTCTCCGTTAATTTCTTTGTTTCAATCTTCTACCAAGAAGAAGCGAAAGAAACAGCTTATTGTTTCAACGTTTCGCGATGGCGGCTTGCGGATTTACCATCGCTGTCACATCAAAAAGTGTATAGGATAAAGTTATCGTTTTTATATCGTCCGGAAGATCCTGGTCGACTATAAACTGCAGGGGCATATTGGTTTCTGCACCGGCGGACAGCGGCTGCTGGTTGAAACAAAAACACTCCGTTTTATGAAAATAGTCTGCGGCTCGACTGGGCGCAATACTCGGTATCGCCTGCGCTACCATATCGTTTAACAACGGGTTCTTTGCGAAAAAAACCGTATCGTTGACCGCACCGGGATTAACTTTCACCACCGATTGCGTGGGGTGAAACACCCAAGGCATACCATCATTGTTCGTCGCCACAAATTGAACTCTAATCTCTCGACTAAGATCAACCGCAGATTCCACGACCTCGTAACGCTCACCACTTGTCTTGCCATTGATGCCTAATACATCACATAACACATTATAAAGTGGGACCATCACTACAAAAACAAAGGCGAACATGGCAACAGCTACGATTGATAACTTTCCAACCGTCTTGGTAATAGAGCTGTTTACTGACACATTCGCCATCTTTACTGTCCTATGCTAGCTGTTAGTTGCTAGATTTTTTCTTACCGTAAAATCATTCAATTGCTGCACTCGACGCTCATTTAACATCGGGTGGAGTAGTGAATGTATGGTAAGGAGCAGGGGTCGCAACCGTCCATTCAAGGCCTTCGGCGCCTTCCCAAGTTTTTTCTTCACTCGTTGGCTTGCCGGCCATAATGGTATGAATCACATTAAACAGGAACAATATCTGTGAAGCCCCATAGATGAATGCACCAATCGACGACATGGTATTAAAGTCAGTGAACTGCAATGCATAATCCGGAATACGTCGTGGCATACCCGCTAGACCCAAAAAGTGCTGAGGGAAGAACGTTAAGTTAAAGCCAACAAATGAAATCCAAAAGTGTGCCTTACCCATATTTTCGTTGTACATTTTCCCACACCACTTAGGAAGCCAGTAGTAAATGGCTGCCGACATGCTGAATACCGCACCGGCCACCATCACATAATGGAAGTGAGCTACAACAAAATAGCTATCGTGGTACTGGAAATCGACGGGAGCCAGCGACAACATTACGCCGGTAAAACCGCCAACGGTAAACAAAAATACAAAACCGATGCAAAAGAGCATTGGCGTTTCGAAGGTCATCGACCCGCGCCACATCGTAGTAATCCAGTTGAAAACCTTTACGCCAGTCGGTACGGCAATCAACATGGTTGCATACATAAAGAATAGTTCACCGGTCAGCGGCATGCCAACGGTATACATGTGGTGCGCCCAAACGATAAATGACAAGAAGGCGATGGAGGCCGTGGCATAAACCATTGAGTCGTAACCGAACAGTGGCTTGCGAGCAAAAGTTGGAATGATCTGAGAAACCACACCAAAAGCAGGCAAGATAATTATGTATACTTCCGGGTGACCGAAGAACCAAAAAATATGCTGGAACAATACCGGGTCGCCACCACCAGCAGCCGAAAAGAAACTGGTTCCGAAATGGACATCCATCAACATCATTGTCACGGCGCCCGCCAATACTGGCATAACCGCAATCAACAAAAATGCTGTAATTAACCAGGTCCATACAAACATCGGCATTTTCATATAAGTCATGCCCGGGGCACGCAGATTAACGACTGTCGCTATTATGTTAATTGATCCCATTATCGACGATAAGCCCAAAAGATGGACACCAAATATAAAGAAGGTGACGGTATCGGGCGCATAAGTTGTGGATAGTGGTGCGTAGAACGTCCAGCCGAAGTTAGGAGCACCGCCTTCCATAAACAAAGTTGAGGCCAACAGTGCAAAGGTAGGGGGAAGAATCCAGAAACTTAAGTTATTCATTCTCGGCAGGGCCATATCTGGCGCGCCAATCATCATGGGGATCAACCAGTTCGCCAATCCCACGAAAGAGGGCATAATCGCACCAAATACCATGACTAAGCCATGCATGGTGGTCATCTGATTGAAAAACTCAGGCTCTACTATTTGTAGACCTGGCTGAAATAGTTCAGCACGTATAATCATGGCAAAAGCGCCGCCCATAATAAACATGGCGAAGCTAAACCAAAGATACATAGTACCGATGTCTTTGTGGTTGGTGGTTAAAACCCACCGCATTAAGCCTTTAGCAGGCCCGTGATGTGCACTCATTTTCGGAACCTCCTATTTAGACTGTTTATAGTTATATACGTCGATGGGTTGGACAATATCGCCCATATTATTACCGAACGCATTACGTTGATAAGTAACAACAGCGGCCATATCTACATCATTGAGCTGACCACCAAAAGCCTGCATTGCAGTACCGGGTACGCCATCAACGGCTACCCGTAGATGATCACCAACAATTCCAGTAGAAATTGCGCCTCCAGCGATCGCTTTACCAACGCCCCCTTCACCGTTCATTCCATGACAGGCCGCACAACTTCGATTATAAATCGTCTTACCTGCTACCATTTGCTCGTCGAGAGTGAACTGTTTGCCCATCAGAGACTTAATTTCTGCAGCTTGAGATTTTTTCCCGGCTAACCAAGCGGTGTATTCATCCGCTTCGACAACGTTCACCACAATCGGCATAAAGCCATGATCGCGGCCGCACAGCTCGGCGCACTGACCACGGTAAACGCCAGTTTTTGTCACCTTGGTCCAGGTTTCGTTGATAAATCCTGGCACTGCATCTTTTTTAACGGCTAGTGCCGGTACCCACCACGCATGAATAACGTCATTACCAGTAATCAGGAAACGAACCTTGGTATTCACCGGGATAACAACAGGCTCATCGACTTCTAATAAGTAATGCTCACCTTTGGAATCATCATTATAAATTTCTGATTTATCTGTGCGCAGGTTACTGAAAAAGCTGACATTTTCGCCATCCGCGTCGATGTATTCGTATTTCCACTTCCATTGATAACCGGTGACTAGGATATCAAGTTCCGAATCCTCAAAATCATAAACATCAAGTAAAGTATTGGTCGCTGGAAAAGCAATGACAAGAAGAATGAGAAAAGGAACAACTGTCCAGGCAATTTCTACCGACGTACTTTCGTGAAAATCTGCTGACTCTGCACCTTTAGACTTTCGGTGAGTCACCACCGAATAAAGCATCACACCAAACACCACAACGCCAATCCACACACAAATCCAAAGAGCGATCATATGTAAATCGTAAATCTTTGCCCCTATTTCGGTAACGCCTGGCGACATATTCATTTGCCAACGCTGAGCTTCTTCAGCCCACACAACCGTACTCATCATTGTGAGTAGCAATAGGACAGGACTAAGCGCCAGCTTCGACAGCCGTTTCGCTTGTAAATGCATCTCCCGTGTCTCCATTAAAATGTTAAAAATATCCCAGTGCCAAAACTGTTAATGATGTAACTACATACTCCCAAATAGACGAAATCGACCATTTTCAATTAGAAATGGACCTTTTCGACTAAGAAGAGGCAAGAACTTACAATTCTTGTGCAGATGCTCAGGAATTCATTAACGCCTGATATTTAGCATTATTTTTCACTACATATATCAGGTTCAAGCCGCTGAGTGCGACAAAACGCGGCAATTATACGCAGCTTTGATAGTACAGGCCACTAGTTGCCTTCTAAAAACTGAAAGATTCAAGTGAATCGATCAAAAACCGTACTTTTTGTGGTGTATAAAGGGGTAATTCCCTCCAAATACATGGTTTTTACCGCATCTTTCCTGAAGTTATTGTAGTAAATTTTCACCTTTTTGGAACTAATTCACACTAATTCCGTCGAATAACTGTTTTATTCTGTTCATCGCAACAGGCTTATTCTTTTTTCCCCATTAAACTTTATTTTAAATAAGAGCAGACTGGTCATCCATTCTCGAACCCCCAAATTTGGAGAATGGACTGTTTTTTCTGCCAGAAGCTTGTTACTGCTTTCACTTGACTGTGAGACGCTGAGCCACAGATGCCCGTCTATTAACTAACACATATCCCAGTTTTTTCTTTAGCTATCAATTACCTAAAATGAATTGTGATGCACGCGCCCAAAATCCTTCGATAAAAAGAGCACACTAAATAACCACAAAACTCAGCAAAGCAATGTTGTCATTTTCTCTCAATCTAGCGAAGCGTGAAATATGTACTAGCCTTAAAACCACACTATTTGACTGGAAGGAGCGAGTCGAACCGCCTTAGACGCATTATTTTGGTCGGCCTAATGCCAGAATTAGCTTGCCCTACATACTCAATTCAGGAGAAATTTGTGTCGATCACAGCCATTCATGAAATGATAAAAAGAGCCAAAGACCATGAACAGAAACACAAAAACTTAGCTCAGTTACTCGAACAACACATCGAAAATAATGAATATTCAGGGATTAAACTACCCGATGACGATGCCACCACAGGATTGGTTAGATTTGTAACCGCTTATATCGAACACGTCCCCAAATTTATTGAAGCAACGCACAACATTACATCTTCAGCGGGTATTCTTATGCACGCCAGTCCATTTATCGAATTAGCAGAGGCTTATTTTCTCAAGCCTCCCAGTATTGTCGCAGGTCACGTTGGATTAGATGAGTTAATGTACGAAGCTTACCTCGCTCATCGTTTAATGGAAGAAGTCAACGATCGATTCATGGTGCGGACTTCGGTCCCGCTTATTCCGATGGATATGACTAAATCCAATTTGATCATACACACACTCATTGGAGAACCGTTCGCCAACGAGCTTGACGAAGCAGTTCATTACACCACAGAGAGAGCAATGATTAGGGAACATGTTTACAGCAGTGAAGCCTTTCTCGCCTATGTCGACCAACACGTCGACAACCACTGGGAGAATGAAATTAAACACTGGCCCTGCCTTATAGACCATCTATCTGTAAACATTCAAATTAGTGGTCTCGACGCGTAGTTCCGTTGCCTTTTTTAGGATCGAGGATATTAACAATATGAACTTCGTCTTCGTGGCCTAAAGCCTCTTCACCGGCGCGGGGCTGGTTCACTCGGGTGACGATCTCCTGTTCACCGATTTCTTGGGGACCATTGTCTGTCATTACATCCCGATAGTGGCAGCGTACACATTCACGAACTTGTTGGTCCTTGTCATTCATGAACATCAGCAGCTTGTCCATCTCTGCGCAGCGAGGACACACAGCCCCTGCTATAAAACGTTTAACGATTTTGTCATGACTCATCGAAGGTCTCCCGTGCCGATAATACCGCTGTGTCGAAGTAAAGCATCGGCATTAGGCTCTCGCCCGCGGAAATTGACAAATAACTCCATTGGGCTGCAGGAACCGCCTTTTTGCAGTATCTCTGTCAAAAAACTATTACCCGTTTCCGCATTAAATACCCCCTCTTCTTCAAATCGGGAGAATGCATCTGCCGAGAGAATTTCGGCCCATTTATAGCTGTAGTATCCTGCAGCGTAACCTCCCGCAAAAACATGGCTAAACCCGTGCTGAAAACGATTGATGTCTGGAACCGGATATACCGCCACCTGGCCTCGCACATCATCTAACACTTCTTGAATATTCACAGGCGACTCGGCGGAGTAATTAAGATGCATCCGCAGGTCAAACAAGGCAAATTCTAACTGCCGCATCATCTGCAACCCGGATTGAAAGTTTTTCGCCTCCAACAGTTTTTTTAGTAATTCTCCCGGCAGCGGCTCGCCGGTCTGATAATGGCCTGAAATCAACGGTATGGCCTCACGGTCCCAACACCAGTTTTCCAGAAATTGACTGGGGAGCTCGACGGCGTCCCATGCCACGCCGTTTATCCCCGACACCGCAGCGCACTCAATGTTCGTCAGCATATGATGCAAGCCGTGTCCAAACTCATGAAAGAGAGTGGTTACCTCAGCGTGTGTCAGTAGGGAAGGGGTGTCAGCCGTGGGTGAACTGAAATTACAGGTAAGAAATGCGACGGGTAATTGCAAATGGCCATCGGGTAATCTTCGTCGCACCCGGCAGTCAGCCATCCAGGCTCCCCCGCGCTTATGATCACGCGCAAAAATATCCAAATAGAATTTCGCAATCAGTATTCCGTCTTTCAAGACATGAAAAAATTTTACGTCAGGATGCCATGTCTCGGAGGATGCCTCCGTGATTTCAATACTATAGAGTCGGTTAACAACCGTAAACATTCCCCCGATCACTTTATCCGCGGGAAAATAGCAGCGCAATTCTTCTTGCGAGATCGAGTATTTATGAAGGCGGAGTTTTTCGCTAAAATAGGGAATATCCCACGCGCACAATGTCGCGGTGCCTTCACCGGACGCAAATGCAGACAACTCTTCATAGTCTTTTTTTGCCACCGGCAGAGACTTTTCGACAAGATCTATTAGAAATCCTTCTACTTGCTTCGGCGTTTCCGCCATTTTTGTGGCCAGCGAATACTCTGCATAATTAGCAAAACCTAGCAAATGCGACATCTCGTGCCGTAATTTCAAAATTTCGTCCATTAGTGGGCTGTTGTCCCAAGTACCTGCTTCCGGACCCTGGTCAGACGCGCGGGTGGTAAACGCTATATACATTTCCTTACGCAACTCAGCATTCGCGCAGTATTGCATGAGCGGCAAGTAAGCGGGCACATCGAGACTGACAACATAGCCTGCCAAGCCTTTTTCTGCGGCGGTTTGTCGATACAGTTGCAAGACATTGTCCGGAATCCCCTCGAGTAATTGTTTGTCCAGAATGTGCTTAGTCCAACCCTGTGTTGCGTCCAAGACGTTGTTTGAAAATTGCGTCGACAATTCAGCGAGACGCTTTTTGATATCACCAAACCGAACCTGCTTTTCAGATTCAAGCGCAATGCCCGATAGCTTAAAATCCCGTAGGGAGTTTTCTACGGCTTTTCGCTGCGCCGCACTAATATTCGCTGCGTCGGCGTTCTCCAAAACAGATTCATACTGTTCATACAATCGAGTATTTTGACCCATTTCGGTGGAATATTCGGTGAGCTTCGGAAGGCAACAGTTATATACGTCTCGCAGTGCATCAGAGTTTTTTACGCCATTTAAATGACTTATTGGCGCCCATAATTTTGTCAGCTCGTCGTCCCACTGCTCCATAGATAAAAGAAATTGAGTCTGGTTAACTGTTCCGTCTTGCAACAAATCGGCAATGCGCCGCCGATTTTCTCGTAACAAAAAGTCGAGCGCGGGCTCCACGTGCTCTGGTTTAATATCTGAAAAAGCCGGCAATGGCGAATCTTGTAACAGCGGGTTAGACACAGTGCTCAATTCCTCTAAGATTGTTTAATTTGTCGTTTACACCAACATCCTGAACTGGCCAAGTAAGCCTTAAACAGCGAACGATGATCACTGTCTAAATACGGGGTGCTGTAAACTAAATTTTGTTATTGTATTACATCGATAGCAATTAGCTCGACAAAAAACGCTTTAATCACTTTTCAGTCCTTTGCAAGATGCAATAAAAAGTTGCTACCGGTAGCAGGATAAGCATATTTCATCATGTCGTAATCAAAAAGTCGGCGCTGAAAAACATCTCCAGAGTCGCTATACAAGACGGAGCCATAAAAATGTCATATCGATTAAAAGTCGTAATTGCGATACTAACATTCTCTACTGTTCAATTTTTTCCAACAACTGCAGCAGAATATCTTGGGCCAGATCAGCCGCACATCATCGTTCACGGCTATGGACAAATTGAACAGATCCCCGATAAAGCGATCATTCGATTTGAAGTCTCAGCAATCGACAATACACTTTATTTAGCTAAGGAATCTGTCGATAAAACGATTGCCAAAGCCATTAAAGTCGCAAAAAAAGAACGGATAGATGAGGACGACATCAGTGCCTCAAAAATAAATGCATCGCCACAATACGATTGGCAAAATAAGACGAGAGTCTACAAGGGTGAGCGGGTGAGCCGGCAAGTCGAAGTAAACCTCTCGGACATCAAGCGTTACAATAGCTTGGTCGATGGCCTATTGCTGTCTGGTATTTCCCGCTTGCAACCCGTTGAGCTGGGTTTTAGTGAACAAAAAAAGCTGGAAAATAAAGCCCTTACTTTAGCGCTCGATGATGCCAAACTTAAAGCGAAGACGATGGCGGAACACCTCGGCACCGAAGTGGACGGCATTTTCCAAATCGCTCCTATAGAACACGGCTCAATCGTTACCCGAATGGCCATGCAAGCCAGTGCAGAAAGTCGCGATGATAAGGCCCCACTAAAGCCAGGCAAACAAAAAATACAACAACAGATCAGGGTGATTTATTTATTGAAAAAGGAACAGTCAGTAAATTAGCTGAAACCCTTATTCCGCTTCTAGCTCACCTCGGATCGCGTCAATAACGGTGTCGGTTCGAGGTCGTAAACCGCGCCACACATAAAATGACTCCGCGGCCTGTTCGACCAACATGCCTAATCCATCAGCCACCGCCCAGGCTAAATTTTCCGCACCCCAGCGCATAAACGGTGTTGGTGCTGCGCCATACATCATATCGTAACAACAACCGTCATCACTGATAAGGTCAGAGGGCAAAGGCGGCATTTCACCCGCCAAACTGGCACTGGTGCCATTAATAATAATATCAAACTGATTGGCCTCTAATGCCTCAAAACTACAGGCTCTAACATCAGCCAAATCGCTAAAATTGTTGGCCAGGTCTTGAGCCTTCCGCACGGTTCGATTTACGATCACCAAATGACTCGGCGCCTGTTTGATAATGGGTTCGAGAATGCCGCGAATAGCTCCCCCAGCGCCTAACAACAAAACCCTGCGGTTGGCAATTTCCCAACCGAGGTTTGCACAAATATCTGTCACCAACCCGGTGCCGTCAGTATTATCACCGTAAATACTGCCGTCGTCTTTCAATTCCAGTGTATTTACGGCACCAGCCCGACGCGCTCGACTGCTTAAATTGTCTGAAAATTCAAAGGCTTCTACCTTAAAGGGAACGGTAACATTGAGACCTTTCCCCGCATTATCGAAGAAACTCCTTGCGGCGCTTGCAAACTTTTTCTTGTCGACCTTATGTGCGCGGTAGCTAAGATCTTGACCCGTTTGTTTGGCAAACGCCTGATGAATCTGCGGGGATTTACTGTGCTTAATCGGATTGCCAAAAACAGCATATTTGTCGACCATAATTTTTTTCACTTTATTTCATAATCAACAGCGCGAAATGGTTCCTGGCACTAGAGGGCGACCGGTATGTCGCAATGTGAGGCAATCTCTTATTGGAACCACTCGTTTTTATTCATTAGAAGTAGAGTTAATCCAATCCCGCCCTATCAGAAACTTGCTCGTCAAATCTTGTTCCGGGCTACCTTCTTCTGCTTGCCACATGTATTCCCAACGAACAAGGGGGGGTAGGGACATCAGGATAGACTCTGTACGGCCATTTGATTGTAGGCCAAAAATGGTGCCGCGATCTTGCACTAGATTAAATTCAACGTACCGCCCCCGGCGATACAGCTGGAACCCCCGCTCACGTTCACCATAGATCATATCTTTTCTTTTCGCGACTATCGGCTGGTAAGCTTTAGTATAAGAATCGCCCACAGCGCGTAAAAAAGCGAAGCTCTTATCGAAACCGCCGTCACTTTGTGAGAGCGTGAGATCATCAAAAAATAGCCCTCCGACGCCGCGAGGCTCCTTGCGATGAGGCAAATAGAAATACTCGTCGCACCACTTTTTATATCGGGAATAAAAGTCATCACCGAACGGTTTACAGGCGTCATAGGCGGTTTGGTGCCAAAACCGGCAATCTTCTTCAAATCCGTAATAGGGCGTTAGATCATAACCACCGCCAAACCACCAAACGGGTAGCTCACCTTCTTTCTCCGCTATAAACATGCGGACATTGGCGTGGCTGGTTGGCACGTAAGGGTTATTCGGGTGCATCACTAATGACACTCCCATGGCCTGAAAACTTCTCCCTGCCAATTCCGGGCGCGACTGAGTGGCTGAGGGGGGCATCTTGGAACCAAAAACATGAGAAAAATTCACGCCACCTTTTTCAAAAACATCACCCCCGCTAATAACGCGTGACCGACCTCCACCACCTTCGGGTCGTTTCCAGGAATCTTCAATAAAACTGGCACCGCTGTCTTCTAACTGCAGTGTCTTACAAATATCATCCTGTAACTGAAGAAGATATTGTTTAACCTGCTCTATGTTTTGGCTTTCCATACTGTCAAGCACTCCACTAATGCCAATTTCTCTTTTTAATGCTGTGTTCTTATCAGGTTGTTAACGATAACGATAAAACACATCCCGCTATCAACATTTACCCTGTCGCTAAATTACCACTCGTCGATTAGGACGCGGTCCGTAGTATTTCACCGGACATCAGGTCACGAATTTCCGTCGGTTTCTTTGATGACCCCAGATTACCACTCACGATACAGTCCAGGTACTCACCCATTTGACGTTGCAATTGCCAAGGCCAAAGCGGAGGGCGGTCACCGCTATAATTTGCTGAGGTTGATACAATCGGGCCCCCGAAACCTGCACACAAGCGAGAAACAATCGGGTGAGCGCTGACTCTCAAGGCAACGGTTTCATGATTGCCTCTAACGAGATCATGCGCGCATCCATTATCGGGCACGACCCATGTAGTAGGGCCAGGCCAAGTTTGACGTAAGTTCTTGATGGAGGAGTCGCTGAGTCCCTTCAAATACGGAGCAAATTGTTCGATAGAATCCGCCACCAGAATTAACCCCTTGCTCGGACTACGGCCTTTTATCGACAATAAGCGAAGCAGTGCTTTTTTATTATTTGGGTCACAACCTAACCCCCACACAGCCTCAGTTGGATATCCGACGACACCGCCTCCACGAAGCATCTTGACGGCCATAGTGATCGCCAGGCGTTCGTGAATGATTGGCTTATGTAAGCTGATCTGCATAGGGCAAGTGCGGGGAAAGGCTTAAGCTTTCAGTTTTTCCTGCAGTGCCTGGTCTTTCGCAATGACCACTTGTGCACTAGCTTCTCGCTCTTCAATCAGCTTGCGATGCATTGCAGGGTCTGCGGCACCAAATATTTGAGCCGCAAGATAAGCCGCATTTTTTGCACCGGCTTTACCTATAGCAACAGTAGCGACAGGAATACCTCCGGGCATTTGTACTGTTGACAACAGTGCATCTAAGCCATCTAAAGAAGCGTTAATAGGCACACCGATTACCGGTTTTAAAGTTGCCGCTGCAACCGCTCCAGCGAGGTGAGCAGCCATTCCAGCCGCACAAATAAAGGCACCACAGCCCCGCTCGTCGGCGTCGACAACATAGTCGTGAGTCACTTTGGGGGTTCTGTGTGCTGAAGTAACTTTAACTTCGAATTCGATATCAAATGTTTTTAATACTGCAAATGCTGGTTCCATCTGAGGTAAATCAGAGTCGGAACCCATCAAAATAGCGACAAATCGATTGCTCATCATAATTCCTTCACTTTTCAAAGACTAAATTTTTTCCGACCTAATTGGCGTACACTTGTCTACTTAATAAATTAGCCCAGAATCCCGCAAAGGCGCGGAAATTAACTAACCTTGGTCTCGATTGCAAGAACAATTGGCTTAAATGGGAAGGTTTTTCCAAATTTCTAATGCTGCCTTCTGTTATCGAAGTGCCTGAGACTGCAAAACCCCAATGCCAAAGACCTCTAAATAGAAGCGCCTCCCACCCATTCTCTCTTCCAACACATAACAAACGACCCCTTACCGGTCAGCACCACTTCGATGACAGAGCCGGAACCAAGGAACATTTCATTTGAAATCAAGCCGACGAAAGACGGAAATATCGGCCTTCATGATTTTCGATAAGGCCTTTGATTTCCAATAAAGTCAGCATTGAAACCAACTCGGAAATGTCCCACCGATGCCTTTCTTGAAGTTGATCTAAAGATACAGGGTCAAAACCCAAACTATCCAGAAGCAGTTTTTCTCTGTCGTTCAAATCTACTGTGTCCAGGTCGACCTGGGTTGCAATCTGAGTCGTTGGGGCAGTAGATAACCACCCACTCAATTCCTCGATGATATCGTCGATCGTTTCAACTAATTTTGCACCTTGCCGAATAAGAGCGTTGCAACCTTTTCCACCGGGATTGTGTATTGAGCTTGGTATCGCCAATACCTCACGGTTCTGTTCCAAAGCCATGCGAGCCGTTATTAATGATCCACTTTGCAACGCCGCTTCTACGACCAAAACGGCTAAACTCATCCCGCTAATTACGCGATTCCGACGCGGGAAATTATAGGGCCGTGGTGGGGTTTCTAGCGCAAATTCTGAGATGAGTAATCCGTGCTGCATTATCCTATTGTTCAATGTCCTGTGACGTGCCGGATAGACACGATCTACCCCGGTACCCAAGACGGCAATTGTATCGCCTTCCTCATCAAGTGCGCCGGTATGACTCTGCGCGTCAATGCCAAGTGCGAGGCCACTAGTAATGGTAAAACCACTGCGGGCCAACTCTCCGGAGAAACGAAGAGCATTTTCCAGACCTTGCCGCGACGTGCGCCGGCTTCCCACCATCGCTATTTGCGGTGTATTCAGTAAATCGACGTTACCCCGTCCATAAAGTAGGGGCGGGGGGTCAGCTATCTGTTTGAGCAGCGCCGGGTATCGCTTACCCGACAACGGGATAACATGAATATTTTTCTGCTGGATAAGCTGCAAATCATTCTCAACCCGCTGATTAAGCGCCATGGTCTTCGACCGAGAGTATTGCGAAATAACACGTTGGGCAGCCTCGGACACGCCTAAACCTGTCATCTTTTCGGAACTTAGATGGAGAATTTCCTGTGGATCTTCGGTCGCGGCCATCAGCCGTGACAAAGTGGCGTCGGAAAGTTGAGGGGTTCTATGGAGCGCTAAGCAAGCGCGAAGGTCTTCATTTTGCATCGATCTTCCTTGATCAAATGGTTTTCGGCGGGTGTGTATATTATCGTTAATTAAACGGCCACCATCCTTGAGTAACCGCTAGCAAAAGTTGTACGAATTAAGGGCTTAACAAATTAAGGGTTCTGTACTTTGTCCATCACGGCTAGAGATCGAGTCGCTTTAAGTACCAGCGCATAGCTTACTTTTTCAAAGGTGCGAAACACCATCAGGAATCCCGCTCGAGAATCCGGCACCTTCACAACTTCATTAGTAATCGGGTCTCGAACTTGCTCACCAACCCTGTTAATTGCCAATACATGGCCTACGCTCAAACCATCTCTTTCTCCTTTATTCAACACAACCGTATCCATACTGCCAATCTGCGTTACGCCACCCTCAACAGCAACGATATATCCGTCGATATCCATTGGCGGTGTGTCTGGATAAAAATTCGTATTAATTCGTCTTTCTTCGTCGGGAAGTAGGCGATCCCCTCGGCGAACTTCCTGGGTCGTTTGATTAAGCGCTAAATTGGCAACATCATTTTCAAAATCAATGACCTTCGCATTGGCGATCGCCAGTGCTTGGTACCCCAATAGTTCGTTCGTTTCAGGATCCAAAAAAGCTTGACCTTGACGAAATACCCCGAACGTTTCCTGATTTGGTGTAAAGACACCGCGAGCAAACAGCTCGTCACCAGCACCACTAACAATATGTCCAGCTTTTCCAGCGAGAATATACGGGGCTGACTTTAAGTCTTCCGCGCCCACAATACGACTTTCGGTCAAAAACGGCGCAATTGCATCAAGAGGTATGGCCGGGATTGCCAAGTCCAGATCAGATATTCGGACTTTAGGGCTGAGTTTTATATTTCTATTTCGGCTCACAACCAATCTTGGCTGTCCGTTGATATAAACCAAATTGAGCACATCGCCCGGGTAAATTAAATCCGGGTTATCGAGCTGCGGGTTGTTATGCCATATCTCCGGCCACTTCCAGGGACTTTGTAAAAACAGGCCAGAAATGCTCCACAAAGTATCGCCTTTCTTCACAACATAACTTTGCGGGTGATTTTCCTTCAAAGTCAAAGACTCAGCTGCTTGCAAGGATCCGCTAACCACAGTTAAAAATAATGGTAAAAAGAGAACCCGGATGAATCCACCGAGTGTTTTATTCCCAAACAGGGCGTTTTTCATAATGTCAGTCCTTTCTTCGGAACTATTCTAAGCATTAATATCTGTGAATTGTGCAAATAAAAATAGACTATTTACAGTTTTGAGTCGGTATCCACTAGTTAAAATTATTCAGCAACCTGTATACTATAGCAGCAAACCGGACAGCTAACCGCGATTTATGCGTAAGATTAGAAAGGAATATTTTCTTTCTGATCATCATGTTAGCAGTAATACTTAGATTCATACTAGAAGTTCGTCACAACTCCCATGACTATTTTAAATATACTAGAATTTCCAGACCATCGGTTGCGCACTGTAGCCAAGCCAGTAGTGGAGGTCAATGACGCAATCCGAACGCTCGCGGATAACATGTTAGAGACGATGTACGATGCTCCAGGGATAGGTCTTGCGGCAACGCAAGTCAATATTCACAAGCGAGTTGTTGTCATCGACATCAGCGAAAATCAAGATGATCCTCAGCTGTTCATCAACCCTGAAATTACTCTGTGCGAAGGGCCTCTACACGAATACGATGAAGGATGTTTATCCGTGCCGGGATTTTACGAAACTGTCACTCGCCCGGAAGTCGTTTCGGTAAAAGCACTCGATCGAGACGGAATCGCTTTCGAAATAGTCGCAGAGGGGCTATTAGCCACTTGTATCCAACACGAAGTTGACCATCTCGATGGCAAACTATTTGTCGACTATCTGTCGGCCCTCAAACGTACCAGAATTCGGAAAAAGCTGGAAAAACTGCATAAAGAAAATGCCTAGCTTTTGATCGTCTGTTAATCATGTAATTCTCTCCATCTGCAAGAAGGCATTACACCAATGAGCCAAGCTCAACCCCTTAGAGTTGTTTTCGCGGGCACACCAGATTTTGCCGCCATGCATCTGAAAGCGCTACTCGACAATCCCGGTTTTCCGCACGAGATAGTCGCAATATATAGTCAGCCCGATCGCCCTGCGGGTAGAGGAAAAAAACTCAAACCAAGCCCTGTTAAACAACTTGCTCTAGACAACAATATTCCCGTATTTCAGCCCATTAATTTCAAAAACGCAGCCGATCAACATGAGTTTTCGAACCTCCAAGCAGACCTGATGATTGTGGTCGCCTATGGCCTTTTGTTGCCGTCAATAATACTTGACGCTCCCAAATATGGCTGTATCAATGTTCACGCCTCCCTGTTGCCACGCTGGCGAGGCGCCGCTCCGATTCAAAGAGCGGTGGAAGCTGGAGACTCAGAGACCGGAGTCACTATAATGCAGATGGATGTTGGCTTGGATACCGGCGATATGTTGATGAAGGCACAATGTGAAATAAGTCTTAACGATACCGGTGGCACCATACATGACACATTGGCAAAAATTGGCGTGCCCGCTCTAATAAAAACTGTTGATTTAATCGCTAGCAATGCAACTAAACCAATCAAACAAGACGATACGCGAAGCTGTTACGCACCAAAGATATCCAAACAAGACGCCATTCTTGATTGGCATCGTCCAGCCGACGAAATCGCCCGAAAAATTCGCGCTTTTAACCCATTCCCGATCGCCTATACCAGTCTAGCTGGAGAGCGAATCAAAATTTGGCAAGCAACAATCGTCGACCTGCCGCTAGACTCGATTACAGGGGAAAACACTGAACCCGGAACCATTATTCACGCCAACAAGAAAGAAATAATCGTTGCCTGTGGAAGTGGCAATTTGTCACTGCAACATTTGCAGTTGCCCGGAGGGAAAGCGATGAATATTAGCGCGCTGATGAATTCCAAAGCAGAAATGTTCCCGATAGGAAGGCGATTTGATATTGCTGGATCACCCTAAATAATGGTCTGTATTATTAGTGAGTCACCGCTTATATGACTACAAAATCATTGGATTGCCGGGCTGTTGCAGCGCGGTGTCTAGCAAAAATAAGTCATGGTGCGTCCCTCACCGAACAAATTCCGCTTTTCGAAATCAATGTTAAAGAACGCGATCGTGCGCTGTTTCGACAACTCTGTTATGGCACTCTACGGCTCTATCCTCGTCTAATGGGAATTGTTGAACAATTACTGAAGAAACCTCTAAAGAAAAAAGACCAAGACGTGCTCATGCTTATGTTATTGGGAGGTTATCAACTAACAGATACACGGATACCGGAACATGCGGCGATTAACGCCACCGTCGCCGCCACGAGGGACTTGAAAAAACCCTGGGCGAAAGCACTAGTCAATGCTGTATTGCGCCAGTGGCAGCGACAACCTGAACAACTGCTGGGAAAACTAACAAAAGCCAATATTGCCGCTCACCCGGAGTGGTTTTATCAAGCCCTCCATAAGTCCTGGCCCCAGCACGCCACTTCCATCATGGAACAAAATAACCAGCATCCGCCAATGTGCCTGCGAATCAACCAACAATTCGTATCGACCGAAGATTATCTGGAACGACTAAGGCAAGCGAATATACCAGCCGATCCTTGTAGCTATTCACCTGTGGGTATTCGTTTGCAGACAGCTGTTTCTGTTGCCGACCTCCCACATTTTTCTGAAGGCTGGGTCAGCGTACAGGACGAAGCGGCACAACTTGCTGCCCCCCTATTACAGCTTTCTCCCGGACAGCGCGTACTGGATGCCTGCTGCGCGCCGGGAGGTAAAACCTGTCATATTCTAGAAACTGAAGCACAGCTTACGGAAGTGGTAGCTTTAGATATCGACGAAAGACGAATACCGAGAGTTGCAGAAAATTTACAGCGCCTACACCTCAGCGCCAACCTAATAGCGGGAGATGCGGCACACGCTGACCAATGGTGGGATGGTGTAGGCTTCGATCGAATTTTACTCGATGCCCCCTGCTCGGCTACTGGTGTCATTCGTCGAAATCCCGACATAAAGCTACATCGCAGTGTTAGTGACATTGACAAATTGTGCGAATTGCAAATAGAAATATTAAGCGACGTGTGGAGAACCTTAAAACCTGGGGGGAAATTATTGTACGCGACCTGTTCAGTTCTACCCGCAGAAAACCAGGAAACCGTCGCTCATTTTTGCCGACTGCAGGACGACGCAAAACACGTCATCATTGAAGCAGACTGGGGAATACCCTGTGATTATGGCCGCCAACTTTTTCCTCAGGGTGAAGGTCACGATGGTTTCTATTATGCATTGATAGAAAAAGCGTAATAAAAAGTACTTAAATAAGGAAAAAATGGCCTTTAAGCAATAACCGCATACAATAAACACAATGACAATTTAGAACGGCTCCAGCAAATATGAAAATAATTATTCTCGGTGCAGGTCAAGTAGGCGGCTCACTCGCCATGCATCTTGCAGATGAACAAAACGACATCACTATTGTAGATAAAGATGGTGATCGCCTGAAAGAATTGCAGGATCGTTTTGATATTCGCACCGTTACCGGATCTGCATCGCATCCCGACGTGCTTGCCCGTGCCGGTGCGGAGGACGCCGACTTATTGATCGCCGTCACCAATTCAGACGAAATCAATATGATAGCGTGTCAGGTTTCTTATGCGCTGTTCCATACGCCAACAAAAATTTCACGTATTCGCGCGCAAGCCTACTTACAAAAACTGGAATTATTTGACGACAAATTCATTCCCATCGATGTCATTATCAGTCCAGAAAAACTCGTTACCAAAAATATTATGCGCCTTATCGAATATCCCGGGGCGTTGCAAGTCGTTGATTTTGCCGACGGTAAAGTTCAACTTGTTGCTGTAAAAGCTTATTACGGTGGGCCGATGGTAGGCGCTGAGCTAACTGAAATTCGGCGCCATATGCCCAATGTCGATACCCGAGTCGCGGCGATTTTCCGGCGCGACCACGCCATCATGCCATCGGCAAATACAGTAGTAGAAGCTGACGATGAAGTCTTTTTCATAGCAGCCAAAGAAGATATTTTACCGGTGATGAGTGAATTGCGACGCCTTGATAAGCCCTATAAACGCATACTAATTGCCGGCGGCGGAAACATCGGCGAGCGGCTCTGCGAAGCTATTGAGAACCGATATCAAACCAAACTCATTGAACAGAGTTACGCTCGATGTCGGGACCTATCGGGCAGCTTGAAACGCACTATCGTACTGCACGGCAATGCATCAGATAAAGACTTACTCATCGCGGAAAACATTGAGGATGTCGATGTGTTTTGCGCACTCACCAACGATGATGAAGCGAATATAATGTCGTCAATGTTGGCTAAGCGACTCGGCGCGAAAAAAGTCATTACGTTGATCGCCAATCCCGCTTATGTCGATTTAGTACAGGGAGGGGAAATCGACATTGCCATTTCGCCACAACAAATAACCCTTGGCAGTTTGCTAACACATGTTCGTCGCGGCGACATTTCAAATGTTCATTCATTGCGCAGAGGTGCTGCAGAGGCCTTGGAAATGATCGCGCACGGTGATGCAAAATCGTCAAAGATTGTCGGTCGACGTCTCGACGAAATCGAGAAGGTCGAAGGATCGAGTATCGGCGCAGTTGTAAGAGGCGACCAAGTTCTTATCGCACATCGATATCTCGTCATCGAATCCGATGACCATGTTATTGTTTTTCTCACCGACAAATCCAAAATAAAACAGGTTGAACGTCTTTTTCAAGTGGGATTCAATTTCTTTTAACAGGCACCATCGATGCATTTTTCACTAATCTTTCGTATTCTCGGTATGCTGCTAATGGTATTCAGCTTTACCCTGGTTACGCCGTTAATAGTCTCTTTCCTATTCGATGACGGAGCGTATCCCGCTTTTCTGTTGGCTTTTGCGATTACTGTGATCTGCGGCGCGCTTATGTGGATGCCCGTAGCAAAACAAAAGAAGGAACTGCGTACAAGGGATGGCTTTTTAATCACCTCCCTCTTTTGGGTCGTGTTGGGATTGTTTGGCGCCTTACCCTTTATATTGTCTCCCCATCCTGAGCTAAGTATTAGCGATGCCGTTTTTGAATCTTTGTCCGGCCTCACAACCACCGGCGCAACAGTAATAACCGGCCTTGACGATTTGCCCAAATCCATTTTGTTTTACCGACAACAATTACAATGGCTTGGTGGCATAGGTATCATCGTTATTGCCGTCGCGATTCTACCCATGTTGGGCATCGGTGGTATGCAGTTGTATCGTGCGGAAGCCCCCGGTCCGGTTAAAGACAGCAAACTCACTCCCCGCATCACCGAAACCGCTAAAGCGCTATTTCTAATTTATGTCCTTCTAACGGTTAGTTGCGGGCTCGCCTATTGGTTTGCTGGAATGACGGGGTTTGATGCTATTTGTCATGCTTTTTCGACTGTCGCTATCGGTGGGTTTTCTACCCACGACGCGAGTATTGGTTACTTTGACAGCCCCGCCATCATGCTAATTGCCAGCCTTTATATGATGGTAGCCGGCATCAACTTTGCCTTACATTTTTACGCTTTAAGACAGCGCAGTTTCATCCATTACAAAATTGATTCTGAGAGTCGGTTTTACGCATATACCATATTTTTCGCTGTGATCATCGTCGCTGGTTCACTCATCGGAACCGGCAGCTATGACATTACCGACGGTCTATTACACGGCTTATTCCAGACAGTATCGATTGCGACGACGGCCGGTTTCGCCACCGCGGACTTCTCACTGTGGCCCAGTTTTTTACCCATACTCCTGCTGTTCCTTTCATTTATGGGCGGTTGCGGTGGATCAACCGGGGGCGGCATGAAAGCAGTCCGAATTATGCTGATAAGCAAGCAGGGAGTCAGGGAACTTTCCCAACTCATTCATCCGAATGCTGTCATACCACTAAAAGTGGGAAACCGACGAGTTGAGGCGAAAGTGGTTAGCGCCGTATGGAGTTTTTTTGCGGTATACATGTTCTCCTTTATCGTCATATTGATTCTGCTTATGGCCACCGGCCTCGATTACATCACCGCTTTTTCTGCGGTGGTCGCCTCTATGAATAATCTTGGGCCGGGTCTTGGGGATGTCTCTGCGCACTACGGAAATATTACCGACCCAGCCAAATGGATTTTATGTTTTTCCATGCTGCTAGGTCGTTTGGAAGTCTTTACATTACTGGTACTTTTTACGCCAACATTCTGGCGACAATAACGGGTATTGAAACCGCAAAGTTATCTTTTAGCCGAGAAGTTGGAGAAGATAAGCCATTATAGAGTGACGATGAAATTCTCGAATACAATGCAAGATAAATGGAACGAACGTTATCTGAAAAAAAATACACCCGGAGACCCATGCTGGGTGTTAGACAACAATCAACACCTGCTACCGGAAAAAGGTAAGAGCCTTGACCTTGCCTGTGGATTAGGCGCAAACGCTCTACTTTTGGCCCGGCTAAATCTCGACAGCCATGCCTGGGACTCCTCCGCCGTTGCTTTGGAAAAGCTCGATCAGTTTTCAAAAAAGCAGTCTACCACAATAAGATTGTTAGAACGCGACATTGAAGTTTCCCCTCCGATAGAAAACAGTTTCGATGTCATTGTTGTGAGCCAATTCTTACACCGACCGTTATTTCCCGCGTTAATCTCAGCCTTGCGTCCACGAGGTCTATTGTTTTACCAAACATTTCACGAAAACAAACTCAGCGACAAGGGACCTAGCAGTAAAGAATTTCTGTTAACCACCGGTGAACTACTAAGCCTGTGTTCGCCTTTAGAGCTCGTGTTCTATCGAGAAGATGCCAGAAGTGGTAATCTAATGGATGGATTGCGCGATTGCAGTTATTATGTCGGCCGCAAACGAAATACAAATTAAGAATAATAGATTCAAGCACACCAAAAAGTCGCTTCACCAATGACATCATGTTCACTTCCTACACGAGCAATTTAGCTGCGCTAAAACCTCGAGCCAGGTATTGTCGACCGATTATCATTAGTTTTTCGCTGTTCAAGGGCTAAGAATGAATATTTCAATCGTTGTTATTATTGTTTACTTAGGCATATTTACCATCATAGGAATTATGCTCAATCGCGGGAATAAAAATGCTTCCGATTGGGCGACCGGCAGTTCGAATATGAGTATTTGGATGTTAGCCGCTGGTGTCGCAGGAACACGTATCGGCGGTGCAGGTACCTATGGTGTCGCTGGCGATGTGATGGTCAGCGGCATCGGGAATCTCTGGTATGGGGTTAACTCTCTGTTGGCGCTATTATTAGTTGGCGTTTTTTTTGCTGTTCCCTACCGCCGTTTAAAACTATCAAGTACAGGACAAATATTTGATCGGCGCTTCGGATCAAAACGCTGCCAATGGTTGGCCAGTCTTTGCGTGCAAACAGAATATCTCATTGTGAATATCATCGAACCATTTGTGATCGGTTCGATCGTAAGCGGCGTTACAGGATTACCCTTTGTCTATAGCGTCTATCTTGGCGGCATTGTCATTCTTACATTCACAGCCACCGGTGGACTGAAAGGAACCGGTATTACAAACATCATTCATTGTACCGTCATCATCTTTGGGCTAGCACTGGTGGGTTATATGGCAATGCAGGATATGGGTGGCTGGGAAAATCTAAAAATCCAAACGGACGCGGCATTATTAGCTGCCGACAAAGATCAGGCCTCCTGGTGGAGTTTTACCGGTATCGGCTGGATAACGATCATTGCCTTATTTTTTTCTGCCACTCTGCATACCCCCGCAGCGTCCGTCTATGTCAATTACTCTAGCTCTGCTCGAACGGAAGACAACTTGTTACCCGGCTTTTTTCTCGCCGGAATTTTGGCTGCAATTATGCCGCTGCTAGCAGGATTTATCGGTTTAGAAGCCTTGGCAAAATATGGTTCCGAAAGCGGTCTGAGTAGCTATCGTTATATTACGCAGTTGGCGACAGACACGGGACCATTTATCGGCGGCATCGCACTTGCCGCTATTCTTGGGGCGCTGATTTCCTCGGGAGCACCAATCCTGTTAAGTAGCTCAACCATGTTTGTGAACGATTGGATTCCTGGGTCAAAAGATTTTTCCGACGAAAAACGCTTGCACGCCTACAAGATCACAACAGTTATCTATGGATTTGTAGCAACAACCATTGCCTGGAAGGCAAACATTTCTTCGGTGTTGCAGTTATTATTATTGGGGTTCGCTATGGTCGTCCCTCCAGCCATTGCGATCGCTTATATTTTCTATTGGAAAAGAACCACGGAGAAGGCGGCGTTCTTCGGCATGCTGGCGGGGTACGCTGGCGGCTTAACACACTGGGGACTCAATACATTATATAAAGGCGTAGACAATGCGACGGCCGGCGGGTTCGCACAGTCCTGGTACGAGTTAACTCAGTCGCTCGGTGAATGGCAGGACCCGACTTTTTCGGCAACCATCATTCCTCTAGTAGCTATTCCTCTTTTAACGCTGCTCTCTTCAAGCGGGGAAGAAAACGAATTGAAAGAAAAGTTCTATAACGATATCAGTCGAGTGCCCGCATAAGTGGAGCTTCATAAAAGAAAAATCCCTCACTATTCAACATTAACTTTGCATTTAGCGTTCCTTTGATCGCCGAGCTGTGACCGTTGTTTTTTGTCAATAGCTATTGACACGCGAAAATTAATAGCCGATTATCTCGCCAATGAATACATCAGTGAACAGCCAACAGATTATTATGCCTATTATCATCGGAAGAATGGTGGGCTGACCTGTAATCTCGAGATTATCAAAACCCGCCTCCTTCGGCGGGTTTTTTTTTGCCCGCGGTTAGAGGAAAAACTATTTAGAAAAACGGAAACGTATGATGAGTGACTACAGCCCGAACATCGCTGACATAGAAACCGCAGCTCAAAATCTTGATGGTATCGCCGTTCGCACGCCGCTGCTAAAAAGCGTTCGTTTAAGCGAGCTCTACGAAGCAAAAGTATTTATCAAGCGAGAAGATTTACAGGTGGTGAGGTCTTTCAAAATTCGCGGCGCCTATAATAAGATGGTTGAACTCTCCAATCGGGACAAAGGGCACGGGGTGGTCTGCGCCAGTGCTGGTAACCACTCTCAAGGCGTTGCTTTCGCCTGCGCCAATCTCGGTATTAAGGGCACCATCTTCATGCCTACGACAACTCCCGTGCAAAAAATCTATCAAACTCGAAAATACGGAGGAAGCACCATCGACATCGTTCTCAGCGGGGACAATTTTGATGCCGCGCTTTTTGCTGCCCAGCTTTATCAAAAGAAACACCGGAGCATATTAGTCCACCCCTTTGACGACCCGAAAGTCATCGAAGGACAAGCGACGGTGGCAAAGGAAATCTTCGAAGATGCCTCGGATCCGATCGATTACCTGCTCTTTCCACTCGGTGGAGGCGGTCTTGCTGCAGGTGTCTCATCCTATTTTCAACAGCTGTCCAAACGCACACGGTTAATCGGGGTCGAACCCGCGGGAGCCGCCGCAATGAAGCAATCAATTGCTGCCGGCATCAATACAACTCTAACAGACATAGATACTTTTTCCGACGGCGCAGCGGTAAAGCGGGTAGGGGATAGAGGTTTCAATATCTGTCAAAAAACGCTGGACAGAATCATTACCGTGCCGGAGGGCCGAACGTGTAGTGAAATTTTAAAACTCTATAACGATGACGCCATCATTGCGGAACCGGCCGGCGCCTTAAGTATCGCAGCACTCGAAGAAATAAAAAACGATATTCGCGGTAAACACGTGGTATGCATTTTGAGTGGGGGCAACAATGATATCGGTCGGATAGAAGAAATTAAAGCACGCTCACGTCTATTCGAAGGTCGTGATGTTTTGAGCGGTAATACTGCCAGTCAACTTCCACCGCGCAAGGATTTCGTAAACACCGTAAACGTTAATGCTTTGTAATGATCTATCACTGACGACGGGTATATCTTCCACAAAGCGAAACGCTGCTTTATCATGTCATTCGTTTTTCCTAATAATGATTAATAAAGAGGGTAATATGCGACGTCGTTTTCAATTATTGTCGGCAACAGCTGCATTCACCATATTAACTGCCTGCGGAACAAACAATCCGCAAGATACCGCCGCGGTCGAACGAGAGACCAGCACAACCGAACTCACAAGAGCCGAATCCACAGCAGCTGAATCGGGTATAAGGCGTCCGTCCCGTTTATTCTTACAGCAAATATCTAGCAATAGCGCGATAGTCAAATGGCGAGGAGAAAGCGATAAATCCTGTGTGGCCAAATCTGTCGAAGACTTGAAGCTGGCACAAATGTGCGTTGCCGCGAAATCAACCGAGAGCAATCACAAAGAAGCGGGGTTTAAAGGTCTCGTTGCAGACACCCAATATTATTATTCCGTGGGGCCCTACAGCGACAAATCCCTTTTCTTTCGTACCGCTCCTGAAACCGGAAAATTACCGTCAGACAATAATATCCACATCTGGATTATCGGTGATTCTGGCACTGCCACAGAACAATACGTACCGGGCGTATTTACTCACCCCGGCGAAGCAAAAGCAGTGATGGATGGCTACCTGAATTACAACGCGCAACAAAACGACGAACCTCTCGACTTGCTCTTAATGTTGGGCGATAACGCCTATGTCGCCGGAACTGATGATCAATGGCAGGGCGCCGTCTTTGACCTATACACAGAACTGCTCGGTCAAGCAGCCACGTGGCCCACTATCGGCAACCATGAAATGGGTATGGGCGCCATAGAACATCCGGAAAAAGGGCTAGTATACTTTCCGGGCGCCAGCACTTCGTCTGATCCTGATGCTTATCTCGGTAAAAAGAGTGAGGGTGTTGGCCGAATTCCTTATCTGGATATATTCACCCTACCTACTCAAGGCGAAGTCGGCGGCGTTCCCAGTGGCAATGAGCAATACTATTCATTCAACTACGGCAACGTGCACATTGTCAGTCTGGATTCCCAGTTAACTGCTCGCGACGAACAACAGCGAGCAGCCATGAAACAATGGCTTGTCAGCGATTTAAGTAGCAATAATCAAAGCTGGACTGTTGTCATTTTTCATCACCCTCCCTATACCAAAGGCAGTCATGATTCCGATACAGCACCATCGCGATACTTGGGTATAGACAGTCCTATTGTTGATATGCGACTGGAATTTACGCCTGTTTTTGAAGATTATGGTGTTGACCTTGTTTACGGTGGCCATAGCCACGCCTATGAACGTTCGTTTTATCTACATGGGCATACCGGCGACGCCAACAGCTTTGTAGCAGAAAAACATACTGAATTAAATGCAATGGGACAACCCTCCAGAGGCAATGGCGATGAGAGTTACCCACAAATCAGCGCTAACAGTCACAAAGATGACAAAGTTGTTTACACAGTCGCCGGTAGCTCCGGTAAAGTCAGTTTAGGCAAAGGTAAACTCGATCACCCAGCCCATATTGTCCAAAAAGCGGACCCACAACAGCGCCACGGCTTGGCAGAGTTGGGCTCCGTAGTATTAGACGCTGGCGCAGCAGAGCTCACCGCAAGCTTTATAAATGAAAAAGGTCAGGTATTAGATACCGTAACCATTGTGCGCTAACCATTGAAGGCAGCGTCAACGATTTTAGATACGACATAGTTGGGGGTATGAAATCCTTAGGCGAATGAAATGCTTAGGTACGTTCTTTGTGATGAGTTTACTGCTGGTTTCATCAGCAGCATGGTCTCATTCCGGCGATGCGCATCTCCTCAATCAGCTCAACCGACAACTTGAGACAAACCCTGATTCACAACAAACACTGATACGCAGGGGGTCGCTCTTTGTTCGCGCTAAGAAATTCGAGCTCGCCGAGCAGGATTTTTCCGACGCGAAAAAATTCGGTGATCCAGCTGTCGTATTCCTGCCGCTGGGTATTTCGTACTATGAATCATCAAAATTCGAACTAGCCGCCGAACAATTCGACCGCTATTTGAAACGTTACCCTAATAACGGTGCCGCTTTGGAATATCGCGCCAAAGCCGCTCGTGAAATGGGGCTATACTCGGTAGCCCTCAAATACTTCAAGACCTTTCTAAAACACTCACCCTACCTAAATCCGGGACATTTTCTGACCACCGCTGAGATTGCACTCATAGCAACAGCTAATGAACAAGCGAACATCGATGCAGCGATTTCTATTATCGATTCGGGAATAGTGCACCTGGGTATTAATCCACAATTGCAACAGTTCGCGATTGAATTAGAGTTGAAAAGAAATCAGGTCGATTCTGCAATCATCCGTCAACAAAGTCTGGCAATATCGACAGGTGAAAGCCCTCAGTGGCATTTACAAATGGGGACCTTACTCCTTATCGCTGGGCGCAATGACGATGCGGCCCTGGAATTGGAGGCGGCAAGCGACAAAATCAAGAAAAAAAGAAGAACGCCTTCTCTCATCCAACTCAAAAAACAAGCAGAGCAGCTGCATCTTGCTCTAAAAACCAAACAACCCTAATGGATTATCCAACAGATAAATTAACATAAGGTAATACACAGGTTTGGCGTGGTCGGTATAATTCTCGCCAACATCAATTACAGGTACTATTTGCCGGAATCGTTTAACGGTATTTTGTGCCTATATTACTTAGCGGCATTTTCACAAAACCATAAAATGGGCCTCAATTTGTCTTATTCATATCGTACGTTTTTCTCTGTCTGCGCGGCGGTCATTTATATGGCCGCAGCCGCACACGCCTATGGACAATGCGAAAATACCGAAAAAATTCCGGGCCTCGAAAAGCTCTACTCGCAAACCTGGGGCACACAATTCAACGGCCAGCGCTTTCAGTCATCGACAAACACATCGATTAACGCCGAGAATGCAGCGAATCTGGAATTACAATGGGTCTATGGTTTATCAACTCAACAACCGCGCTCATACCCATTGGTGACTGAAGATACGATTTTCATTGGCGATGGTGGCCGTGGATTGGTTGCTCTCGATAAGAGCAATGGTTGCATCCGGTGGGAAAACAACGAGTTAAACGATATTTCAACATCTATTGTTTCAGAATTAGTCGACGGGCGCCGTGTATTAGTTTTTTCGGGACGAAATTCTGGCGTGTACGCTGTAGACGCCAGCAACGGAAAAGTGCTCTGGAAGAAATACGTTGCAGACGATCCCGTGCCGATGTTTTCAGGCAGCCCGATCGCTTACCAAGATAAAGTCTTTGTTCCGATTTCTTCCATGGAAATCGCTTTGTCGGCCAATCCATTTTATGGCTGTTGCACCACCAGCGGTGGCATGGCAGCCCTCGATATAGCTACCGGTGCATTACTCTGGTATCGGCCAACCATTGAAGAACCCCCTAAAGTGACCGGCCGTCACTATCTGTTCGTTGAAGAATACGGCCCCAGCGGGGCGCCTGTGTGGGGTGCACCTATGCTCGATACTAAACGAGGCCTTCTGTTTTACGGAACCGGTCAGAACTACAGCCGGCCCGCCACACTCACTAGCGACGCGATTTTCGCTGTGCATATCGAGACCGGTAAAATTGCTTGGGTGAGGCAATTCACCGCGAAAGATGCCTTTAATATGTCCTGTACCGCAGCAGCCGACCATCCAAATTGTCCCAAGCCGATGGGCCCCGATGTCGATTTCGGAGCACCGCCACTACTCATCACTCTTAAATCGGGTGATGACTTGCTTATTGCGGGACAAAAATCCGGTGACGTTTATGGAATCAATCCCGATACAGGAGAAGCTGTCTGGTCGACACAGTTTGGTCGAGGCGGGGCCTTAGGCGGTGTTCATTGGGGAATCGCGGCAAACCCGGATTTAGGACTCGTTTTTATCCCCATAAGCGATGTCCCTGCGCTCCCCTCCGAGAGAGATCCTGCGCCTGGTTTATTTGCTCTGAATGCCGAAGATGGTTCCGTCAAATGGGCTGTTGAACGGCAGAAAAAATGCGAAGAACGCGGCTGCTGGCCCGGCTTATCGGCGGCCATAACTGCCGGTCCGGATATCGTCATAGCGGGTTCACTGGATAGTGAGTTGATGGTTTATCGCGCTGAAGATGGAGAGTTATTATGGTCCTTCAATAGCGCAAAAGAATTTTCTTCAGTTAACGGTCTAGCCACAAACGGTGGCGTTTTTGATGCACACGGGCCGATGTTGGCAGACAACCAGCTTATCGTCTCTTCAGGATACGGCTCGTTTGGGCAAAAAGGCGGCAACGCCTTACTGGTATTCACCGTCAAGGAGGAAAAAACCCATGACTGATCAGCGCCCTCTTGCTGGCCTAATACGCCGTCCAATCGCAACAATCATAGACTTTCTTCTCATTCCCCTATTTGGTTTTATACTCATGTTGGTAAGCGGTGCAATGGAGCACGCAGAAGCCTATGCCGGTAACCAGTTATTCATCCGTCCGCTGTTACTCGGAATAAGCAGTTATGTGTTGGTTAACGGCTGGCTACTGTACTCCAGAGGTCAAACACTCGGTAAAGCCATAATGGGAGTCACTATCTTGTCCGAAAAAACTGGCGAGAAAGCCTCGATCCTGAGCTTGCTGATCCGTTCATTATTTTTTCCGACACTATATCTGACCATCCCTCCGCTCATGGGAATAACAAGCTTTTTCCTGCCGTGGATAGCCCTAATGGTGGTACTTGACCAGATGTTTATCTTTGGAAAAAACAGACAATGTTTGCACGATTACTTGTGCGGGACGATTGTTGTTCGATAGCTGTGCTGTTGTTTTCTCAAAAGAATTAATATTGTTGGCGGGAAATTAGCACAGAGCCGCCGGTTCATAAAAACTGTACCACCCGTTACACAGGAATAGTGTAACGGTCAGTTCCGGGTGTATTCGAAGTTATCAAACTAGCGGCAACAACGATTGAACATGACCGAGAACGCCGTTCAGCCCCATTATCGTTTATCGATATCTTCTTCACCCCGCTCATTTATGGCACTGTTGTTTAGCGCCTTGGTAGCGAGCGATTTAGGAACAAGTAAAGAAACCGTAGAGTAATCTATCTTACCTGCCAATACCGCTTGTCGCGCCTCGAGTGCGATAAATATCCCAGCGCCCAGGGCAACGCTCAAATTAGCAAGCGCATTTGCGCCGAAGATGCCTATTGGACCAAATAGCTTGGCACCAATATAAGCGAGCGGTAAGTAGACCACCGAAAGGCGCAGCAGCGACATGATCATCGAGGGCCGAGGATTACCCATACCGGTAAAACTCGCTCCGACAACCATGGTGATACCGAGGCCAATATAGCCGATAGGTACAACCAGCAAATAGAGGCCCGCTGTATAAACCACATCCGGATTAGCATCAAAAAAACCCGGAAGACTTTGATGGAAAACTGCCATCAAAGCAGCACAACTCAACCCATATATACCCGCAAAAACAAATCCATATTTAATCAGTTCAACGATTCTCGCGTATTTTTCGGCACCAAAATTTTGCCCGGATATCGGACCAAAACTTGAACCGACAGCAATGAGAGGAATAATGGCCAACGCTTCAATACGCGCCGCAACCCCAAATCCAGCGACAATATTTTCACTGTATTGAGCAAGCAAGCGAGTAATTAGAGCAATGGAAAGGGGCGTCACCATATTCGTCATTGCGAGCGGCGCCCCGATCCTCAGTATCTCTTTCCAGGACACCAGCATCGTTGTGAGATCAGGCAATTTAAACGTGATAAGACGAGTGCGGTAGGTCAACATGTAAAACATGACAAGGAAGGCCGCCAAGCGAGAAACCACACCAGCCAACGCCGCGCCTTTTATTCCCATTTCTGGAATGAAACCAAAGCCAAAAATAAAAATTGGATCCAATAGTACGTTGACCAATGCAGAGACAATCATCACATAGCTGGCCGTTTTGGGATTCCCCGTCGCTCGTAGTGCGAAATTTCCAATGATTGGCGTGACCACGAGAATCATCGAGAAGTACCAAATACTCATGAAATCCCGAATCAACGGCAACGTTTGTTCGCCAGCTCCCAAGGCAGTAAATAACGGATCAATCGTCAAATATCCAACGACACTTAAGGCAAAAACGATGAGCCCCGACATCAACATGGCCGAGATGGTTAAATTCTCGACTTTGATCATATTGCCCTCGCCGAGGGCTCTCGCCAAGAGAGAGGAAAAACCACTCGCTAATCCCAACGATAAATTCATCACGAGCATGACAACTGGAAAAGTAAAGGTGATTGCTGCTAAATGGGCGGTACCTAGTTGCGCCAAAAAATAGGTATCGGCAAGCGCCGCCAGCACCGACGCTAACATTCCCCAAGTCATCGGAATCGCCATGCGAATAATATGATGACCGACAGGGCCTTCAGTGAAAAAAACGATTCCCGCAGGCGGCCTTTTTGTCACTGGCGCGTCGGCAGCAGCGGTTTTAGTCTCCTGTGACCTTGATGATTCCTTAGGATTCATTTTCTTACCGCTGTTTAAAAATAGTGGGGCAGAGTCGGTTGCGGACTCGGGAATAGTTCGGCTCTATTATAAACCGCAAATGAGTACAGCTTTTCCGAAAACTGTGCCGTTGTCAGAGATTCTGCAAGCTTATCAAAAATGAAAACACCATCATTCTCGTAAAGTCCAAACCGGCAGCGCGACTTAATCACTGATGTATTCCGAATGCGAATACGCCGGCAGAAGAAATATCACTAGATCACGATAAGTGATAGGGATAACTGACTAACTGTCACTGGGCAAATGTCGAGGAATACCAACCGTCGCTTTGACAAACAATAATAGTGCAACGAGTGTGAGAATCGCAGCCAGCATAAAGGCCGCCCCAGGAAAATAAACCGGTGCTTCAGACGAGGTAAAGAAACCAAATATTTGCGTCATCATCAAAGGGCTGATAATAGACGTCAGGCTCATCATGCTCGCCAGACCACCCTGCAATTCCCCTTGCTGATCTGCGCCGACCTGACTTGATGCAATACCCTGCATAGCAGGGCCGCTTAAACCTGCCAGTGCTCCTGGCACCAAGGCGACGTATACCATCCACGATTGACTGGCCAATGCATACCCCATATAGGCGGTAATACTAAAACACATGCCGACCATACCCGCCAAGCGTATACCCACTTTAGGCAACACCCAGCGAATGAGAAAACCCTGCACCAACACCATTCCAATACCAATAAAACCCAGAGAATAGCCAATCTCTTTTGGCGACCAGTCGAATTTTTCAATCGCCCAAAAGCTCCAAGTCGCCGGCAGAACATGATGGCCCAAGTTAATAAGAAACATGACACTCAGGATTCCCATCACAACAGGAAAAACCCGCAGCTGAAGCAAGGTACCAATGGGGTTCGAACGTTTTAGCTCAAACGGCCGTCTATTCTCTTTACTCAAAGACTCCTTTAAAACTAAAAACCCAAACAACATATTCGAGAAGGTAATGATGGCCGCTGCATAGAAAGGTACACGCAAGCCATATTCTCCAAGGAAGCCACCAATAACCGGACCGATGACAAAACCCATACCAAAAGCGGCGCCGATGACGCCGAAATTCTGGGCACGCTGCTCCATTGGACTAATATCGGCAATATAGGCATTGCAGGTGCTCATTGTCGAGGCACCCAGGCCGGAGATTATTCTACCTATGAACAAAACGAATAGACTTTCAGCAGAACCCATAACGATATAGTTCACACCCATAACAAAAAGCGATAGCAATAAAACGGGTCTTCTCCCAAAGCGGTCGGAAAGGTTCCCAACAAGAGGGGAAAGGAAAAACTGCATGATCGCGAAAACAAACATTAACCAGCCGCTATAGCGCACGGTTACCGATAGTGTTTCACCGGTAATTTCGGTAAGAAGGCTGGGTAATACTGGGATGATGATCCCGAAGCCAATCGAATCTAATAAAGCCGTGAAAAATATGAACAATAATGCAGATTTGTTCATCGCGAACACTCACCAGCGAGTGCTGAATGGCGGAGAGATCGAAGTTGCAGGCTGCGTGCCTTTGGATGGAACATGTCACTATTACCTTGTTTCTTTTGATTAAAATCTCATCGCCATTCTTACTCGAAGCCGGCCCTCTCCAAGTATTAAAGATGTGGCCCGCTTATGTGAGCTCTCTTGCGAAAAACACTAAGGATAGTTGGTCATGGAATTAACACTATCTTTCCATAGGCTCGATTGTCGATCACGGCACGATGTGCGTCGGCGGCGGCGTCCAGAGAAAACTCCTGACCAATAACCGGTTGTAAGGTGCCGTTTTCCAAACCGGCAACAATCGCAGCGTGCAGGCTTCGTAGTTGCGAAGCCGAGGCATTATAGAGCGTCATGCCCAATATGTCGGCGTCTCTTCCCATCACCGCTCTTGGATTAATTTCAACAATGCCTTGGTTATTCTCTCCACGATTACCAATGAGTACGACACGACCGCCCCGTGCTAAAAAATTAAGGTCGTTACCCAGATTGACATTGGCCAGCATTTCCAATATTAGATCGACTCCTTTGCCAGCGGTGAGCTTTGACAGCTTATCCAAATAACCTTCTTTAGTATGATCTAAAGCGTAATTCGCACCTTGGGACAGGACCAAGTCGAGTCCTCGGTCGGTGCCGGCCGTGCCGATGACCTGTAAACCCGCTGCGCGCGCTAGTTGTACCGCAGCAATACCCACGCCGCCACTGGCGCCGTGTACCAATACGATTTCTCCAGCTTCAGCTCGGCCGCGGTTGAACAGTGCCTGATACGCAGTTGCATAAGGCACGTTGATTGCTGCGCCCTGTGCGAAGTACGTTCGCTCCGGCAAATGATGGACATTAGAAACATCACACAAGGCCTTTTCGGCATAGGTTCCGCTGACCGACCCGGCGATATATACCCGAGCCCCGACAGCGACCTCAGTAACATTTTCTCCAATACTTTCTATGATCCCCGCACCATCGTTGCCAGGACAAAAGGGCGTGGGAGGCTTGGGATAAATTCCCGCCCGAATATAGGTTTCAACGGGATTAATGCCAATAGCATGCAAGCGTACGACGACTTGACCGATTCCCGCCTGGGGATCCGGGACTTCGTCGATTTGTAGAACGTCGGGTTCTCCAAAAGTATACTGGCGAATAGCTTTCAAAGTTCTACTCCTTCGTGTTTATTTTTCTGAACTGGATGGCAATAATTGAGCCTTAGCCAAGTCTATCCTAAACGTCTAAAAAGCCGGTTTAAGCAACTTCATAAAACAAGGGACCATTTCGTAATCATGTTACCAGCATTCGAATATTTAACGCCCCAAACCGAAAAACCGACGCCTAACTATTTCAGGAAAATCACTCACTAGTTAGAATGTGACGGTTTTAAGCACTCATTTCTCAAAATCACCGAATATCTATCTCGCGGTAGCAATGCCGAAGACAAACCTTCCATGTCAGAACTCACGTCACGATAAATCAAAGCCAACGGCCTCTTTTTGTCCGGAGAAATACGGAAGCAGGCAACGACTCGCCATGGACAGTCCGCACTAGTGATAAGAGACGATGAAAGCGGCTACGCGTTTTAGGGATTTTTACAATAAACCTAAAGATTGATAGCGCGGAATGTCTATGGCCGGGCATCGGTCCATCACCACTTGCAGACCTGCCGCTTTAGCGAGAGCAGCTGCCTCTTCGTTAATAACGCCCAGTTGCATCCAGACAGCTTTGACGTTGAGTTCAATCGCCTCACTAACAATCGGTGTAACGCCATCAGACCGTCGAAAAATGTCGACAAGATCGATGGGAACCGGCACATCGGAAAGACTTCCGTAGACTTTCCGCCCTGCAATCTGGATGCCCTCGTGCGCGGGATTAATCGGATAGACGTCATACCCGTAGTCGAGCAAAAAACGCAAAATCTTGTTCGAGTCTCTATGCTGTTTAGGGCTGGCAATTTCTAAGGCAATAGTTTTAGTCGTTTGTAAAAGTTCAGCAATATTGATGTCTATCTTCGATGGCATAAAACTCAACGTCCACTCCAGTGCGGTTTACGTTTTTCAAAAAAGGCCTTAATGCCCTCGGCGGAATCCTCGGTATTATGAGCTTCAATCATTTTTTCTGTTGCAAATACGTAGGCTTCTTCAATCGGCATATCAACCTGTTGGTAAAACGCTTTTTTTCCTAACTCGATAGCGACGTTCGATTTAGACGCGATTTTTTGCGCAAGTTTTTCAGTTTCAATAACAAGCAAATCGGGTGCTATGACTCTGTTAACCAAACCAAAACGCCAGGCATCCTGAGCCGAAAACATGTCACCGGTTAACGCCAGCTCCATAGCGTGTTTGCGTTGAACTTTCCTTCCAATACCAACTAATGGCGTGGTGCAAAACCCGCCGTTGTTAACTCCCGGAGTACAAAACTGTGCTTCTTCTGAAGCTATCGCAAGATCACAAGACGATACCAATTGGCAACCACCGGCTGTTGCTATTCCCGCTACACAAGCAATGACCGGCTTGGCTCCATGAACAATGCTCATCATCATGTCAGCGCAATGGATCAGGACTTCTCGCTGTTGGCTTTGCATTTCATGCAGGTCGTGGCCCGCACTAAAAACCGGGCCGTGTGCCGCGATAACCACAACACCTATAGCACTATCGTTATATGCTGCTTCTAAAGCGTTTTTTAAGGTACGAATCATTTCGAGGGAAAGCGTATTACGAGTCTTTGCTCTATTCAAAAAAAGCCATTGCACTCGGCCTGAGTTTTCGACCTGTAAATAGGGTTCTTGATTTTCTTTTGCTGAATTTTCCATAATTACTCCACACCGAAATTGATAATTTCAATTCTTGAGGTCAGACTTAAACGGGGACAGTTCCGGCAACTGTCGTGCGCCACATCACTCGACGCTGTCCGTCAAAGCCGCCATCGGCAAAATGCTGCACTCGGCGATTGTCCCACATAGTCAACATATTTTTTTGCCATTTATGCCGATAGACAAACTCTTCTTTTGTACTGAAATCACACAGGAAATTGAGCAATAGCTTACTTTCGTCTTCATGCAAGCCCTCAATGCCCAATGTGTAATTGCGACTCAACCACAATATTTTCTCACCGGTATCAGGATGGGTGCGAATGATCGGATGTGTTTGGCACTCTTTAGCTCTGTCTGATGGAATGATTTTCAAGCTGCGCGACGGATCGTCATCTTTACCGAAAAAACCATCTTTAGCATACGGAAGGGCAGCGCTGTGTATTCCATTCAATCCCGCCAAAAAGTCCTGCATTTTTTCGGAAAGCGCTAAATAGGCGGCGCGTCCGTCGGCGAATAGTGTATCGCCGCCAACGGGAGGTATGATATGACCAAAGAGAATTGTGGCTGCGGGTGGGCTCTCTTGAAACGAATAGTCCGAGTGCCAACTCGCACCAAAATGGGAAGCTGTTTCAGTGGGTTCTCTGCGCAATTCAAGCACATTGGGGTGACCATCCATTGGCACGATAAAATCTGTTTTTCCATACTCACCAATAGCTAAGGTAAATTTTTCTAAGGACGATGGATTTAGATCCTGATTCGGAAAAAAAACCACGCCGCTGTCAAACCAGGCCTTCTTGATTTCCAAAATGGCCTTTTCACTCAGTGATGAATTCAAATCGACACCGGAAATTTCAGCGCCCAAACCAACAGCCGAAGGCGTTATTTGGAGTGCAATATCATCGTTCATATTACTTCTACCCTAATTTTTGGCGTTTAAGGTTATTTAAAATAGTCCTTGTTCTTCAGTCATCCATTGTCGATGCCTACGATCCTAAAACAATAGATTACTAGAATAAATTACTGCACTAGATTGTTACACTAGATTGTTACACTAGATTGTTACAACAGGTAACTACAGTAGATCAGGTAACTACTGTAGATCACAACTGTGTTCTCCTACGAAAGCTGCGACCAGCTTCGGCACCCCTGATTTTTATGGACTCAATTTGTCATCGATAAGTCAATAGTGTACTGGTGGAATGAATCTTAAACAAACTTCCCAATACTTGCGTCCGTAAGGCTAAAAAAGTAAGGGTTTTAACAATGGCCACCAGTCGATAAGGAGGCACATCTGCGAAAACCGATAGCGCTGACATTATCGGAGTGCGGGAGTGCGACGATATTCGGCGGGGTATAAAGTAAGGTCTATTAGGTAAGCGCCGGTGCATAGGATTAACGGGGTGCTGCCCGTATTAATTCGACGGTTTTTATCCAATTCGTTTAATAAATCTCGTAGTTGTAAGTTTTAGACCGGCGGGCTTCAAATACGCCGCAATAGCGACTAGCCTCCCGAGTACCAATATGCTATTTTTCGCAACCTTCTCCGAAACCATATTCCAGCTGTGTTAACAGCTCACTTTCAGCTATTTTCCATCCGATGTCGGACAGTACCGTCGATTTCCAAGAGTTTACAAGAGGAACCTAATGTTTGCAGGCTTTGATTACGGTACGTCTAATTGCGCGATAGGCATCATGCACGAATCCAACGGTGTAGCGAGTGCCGAGCTACTGCCTATCGATCAGGGACGTGCCTTTATGCCTTCGGTACTTTACGCGACCGAGCGCGAGTTAATATGTGAATCTGTCGGACACAATATTGGCAACAAGACAGAACAATCAAATTATATTGATCTTCGTACTAACGCTCTGGCACAAGCACAGAGGATAAGACGTGAAGAAAACATCAACACCGCGGAACAAACGGTCTTTTTAGGAACGGAGGCTTTTGGCCAATACCTCGACTTGCCCGGTGAAGGATATTTCGTCAAATCACCAAAATCTTTTTTGGGTGCCAGTGGTTTGCGCAAAGAGTTCGTGCACTTTTTTGAAGATATTGTTACAGCTATGATGCAGGGTATCAAGCATAGAGCGGAGCTTCAGTTAGATGAAACGATCACGCATGCGGTTGTTGGCCGGCCGGTCAATTTTCAAGGTATCAATGCTAAAGACAGTAATCGGCAAGCGATTGAAATTCTTGATATTTCAGCGAAGAGAGCGGGTTTTAAGTCCGTAGAGTTTTTATACGAACCGCTGGCGGCGGGACTGGATTTCGAAATAAGCTTAACCGAAGATAAAACGGTATTAGTTGTAGATATTGGTGGCGGTACGACTGACTGCGCTATGGTATTGATGGGTCCCGGTCGACGCAACCGCAATGAACGTGCAATCGATTTTCTGGGCCATAGCGGCGAGCGCATTGGTGGTAACGATATGGATATTCAGTTAGCTGCCACAGCGTTGATGCCCTTATTCGGCATGAATTCCACCCTTAAGAACGGCTTACCAATGCCAACACAGCCCTTTTGGCATGCCGTCAGTACCAACGACGTTGGCGCCCAAACCATTTTTAACAGTCAGCAAACGGGCCTTAGTTTGCAGCGCTTACTCGTTGATACCAGCGAACCCACACTCTTGCAACGATTCATTAAATTACGCAAAGAAAAACAAAACTATCAACTGGTCAGGGGCGCAGAGTTGGCAAAAATAGCGTTATCAGACAAACAACTAGAACAACTTTCCTTAGATTTCATTGAACCGGGGCTTAGCTGTGACATCCGGCTAAGAGAATTTGAAGAATCGATAGAGAGCCCCCTAAATAAAGTAATGAATCTTATCGATGACGCCATTACGCAAGCCGCATGTCAGCCTGACTTAATCTATCTCACTGGTGGCTCTGCGAAATCACCCGTTATTAGAGCTGCGATCGAGAAAAAACTAGGCGCTATTAAAGTGGTCGATGGCGATCATTTCGGTAGCGTTGCCGCCGGTTTAACTGTTTGGGCAAAACGTCTTTTTAGCTAAATTTTCTGCAGATTTATTGCTGACAAAAACAAAGACTAGTGGCACACTCCGGTGTCCACAATCAAATTGGCAGCTTTGCCTAGAAATAGATTAGCAGCTAGTAATTAAATTTTTAATAAAATGAGGAAATACCATGGCTATTGGAGTCACCGCAAAACTAAAAATTCAAGACGGGAAAAACGAAGAGTTCGAAGCCATATTTACCGAATTGATGGAAGCCGTTAATACCCAAGAGAGCGGTTGTAATTTTTACGCCTTACACAAGTCCCGAACTGATCCCCAGACCTATATAGTGCTCGAGCAATATGCCGACGAAGAGTCGCTGGCGGCACACGGTAAAACCGACCATTTCCGCAGCTTAGGCGCTAAAATGGGTGCTTGCATGGCGGGAGCACCAGAAATCGAAGTGATGGATGCTGTTTAAGTAGTCGATCCTGAAAAATGTAGTATCAGACATTTTTCTGGTCGACGAAATGGCACAGGGAGGTGTCACCCTTGGCCCATACGGCCATTGAGAACGCTGAAATATTCATGGACTCCTTTTTAGTGCCAACTAAGTGGCATTGGTTAGACCCAATAAGTGCTGGCAAATACCACTCGGTAATAGCCAGCACTTCTTTAAAAAAAGTAAAAGATAGCGCTATCAATAATGACTATTTTCTCGCGTTCTTAACCAAATCGTAAGCGACTTGAATTTCCTGTGCTTTTTCCGTTGCTAGTTTTAACATGTCGGCGGGAACACCCTGTGCTATGAGTTTGTCCGGATGATGCTGACTCATTAATCGCCGATAGGCTTTCTTTATCTCTCTGTCGCTATCGCTGCTGGCCACTCCGAGCGCTTTGTAGGCGTTCTCCAATTCATCGAGACGCGGCGCTTGTTGAAAATGGCTCTGCTGGCCACCGGCAAAACTTTGCTGCGCCATTAACATCGACAGAAGCTTTTCGAATTGGCGAGCATTGACACCAAGATAAGAAGCAGTTCGAGCAAGAATATCCTGTTCGGCCGGGTGCAACACTCCGTCGGCCAAAGCGATTGAAAATAGAAATTCCAGTAACAAAGTGGGTAAATTGTGCTGTCTACCACCCTCGCTAATGAAGTTCGAAATCGTTGGTTCTAACTGAAAATCAGTTTTTGATCCCTGCTTGAAAAGTTCAATCGCCTCTTGGCGATGCTCGGGGGTTAGCCCCAATCGCCCCATTAGCGCTTCCGCTTGTGAAATTTCCTCTTCACTGACCCGTCCATCGGCTTTCGCCAAATAACCCATAACCATGAACGCTGTTTCAAAGAACAAACGTTGCAAACGCTCCCGGTCAGCACCGAAGTCAAAACCTAGTGCCTGCCCGAAGCCCTTATCAAAAAAATGCCCAGCGGCAACGCCTATTACTGCACCAAAAATTCCCGCAGAGAAAAACCCAATCACACCACCGATCAACTTACCAAATACCACTCTTACACTCCCAAATTACGATTTTACAGAAATTATTTTCGAAAATTGTTTTAGCAAAAAAGATGTAAATCTATTTTTATCCGCATCCAAATAGTCAGCGGATTTTCAGTAAAAATTATGCGCGCCTATTCGTCGTAGCATGCCTCGTACTATTTATAGGGTTGCACATCCCCAGCTGGCACGCGTCTGAAACGCTTATATTCCCACTGATACTGAGCAGGAGATTCCATTATTATTTCTTCGACTCCCTTGTTCAACGCGGCTAACGCTATGACCATATCATCAGCGTAAATGTCCTCAGTCACCGGCCCAAAAACCAATCGAAACCCGTCGGCTTTTTCAGAACGGAGAAGCCCCGCCACCACAACGTTTGCCCGTGTTCGAGCTATTAAGTTCTGGGCCAACGTGGCAGTTAAGGTTGATATATTAAAAAATGGGGCGAATTCTCCACTGTTTTTCGGAGGGACTTGATCCGGTAGTATCATGGTAACTTCACCACGCCGAAGCGCCTTCAGTAAAGACTTTACTCCCGATGTATTTGTGGGCACTAGCTGAATGCCATTACGGCCCCGCGCTTGGTACATCATTTTGTCCATCGATGCATAAACCGGTGGCTGATACAGTCCCGTTATTTTGTATTTACTCGCTAAATACAATCCGAGTATTTCCCAGTTGCCAAGATGCGGGGCTAATACAACCACACCTTTCCCTTCCTCGTGGGCTTGTTGAAGATACTCTAGACCTTCTACCTCCGTTATCATGAGCAGTAGTTTCTCTACTGGCCAGTACCATGAAGCACCCAACTCAATCGTCATCATCCCCAATTGACAAAGACTCTTTTTCGCCAAAGTTTGCCGATCGAGTCGGTTCATATCTGGAAAGCATATTTCCAGGTTTTTCTCGGTTACTTTACGGACCCGACCATTCGCCAACCAAAGACAGCGGCCCAATAACGTGCCGATACCGTGCGCAACAGACAGCGGTAACATTGAGAACAGTCGGAACACTACTGGAACAAAAACAGAAACGAAATTCTTCATATTGACGAGCGCAGATTATTAGGCATTATTTACCGGACATTTGTTCCAAGACAGAGTTTGAGGACGTTATTGTAGTATACGGTTCATGTACCGTGCACCGAGAGCGAAATGATACCGTGTTCTGATACGCAGTAAACCACTTTTCGCGCTTACTTCTAGGGCCAAAGTCACGCTATAATGCGCTCCTTTGTCAATTGAGTCGTTCTTTGGCATCACTCTTACCCATTACCTATATAACGAGAGCAATATTTCGTGGTCACGCAAGAAGTAAACGTTAAAACATTTCAGGGCCTCATACTAGCCCTGCAACAATATTGGGCTGCACAAGGTTGTGTGATTTTGCAACCTCTGGACATGGAAGTGGGTGCGGGGACTTTTCATCCCGGGACTTTTTTACGCGCAATTGGCCCCGAAAGCTGGAACGCCGCTTATGTACAACCTTGTCGGCGACCCACCGATGGCCGCTATGGCGAAAACCCCAATCGATTGCAACACTACTACCAATATCAAGTCGTTATGAAACCCAACCCGAGTAATATTCAGGAATTATACCTCGAGTCTTTACGTTCGTTAGGAGTCGACGCTCTTGTTCACGATATTCGGTTTGTAGAGGACAATTGGGAGTCGCCAACACTGGGCGCTTGGGGCCTCGGTTGGGAGGTGTGGCTCAACGGTATGGAAGTCACCCAATTCACCTATTTTCAACAAGTCGGCGGATTGGAATGTTATCCGGTCACCGGGGAAATCACCTACGGATTGGAACGTATTGCGATGTATTTGCAGGGCGTTGACAGTATCTATGATCTGGTCTGGACTGAAGGCCCCCAGGGCATTGTCACCTACGGTGATGTTTTTCATCAAAATGAAGTTGAAATGTCGACATTTAATTTTGAAAAGGCAGATGTCGAGCAATTGTTTAAAACCTTCGACCATTGTGAAACACAAAGCCAACTTTTGATCGAACAAGGTTTAGCGCTTCCCGCTTATGAAATGGTGATGAAGGCTTCCCACGCTTTTAATTTGTTGGACGCTCGACATGCGATCTCCGTCACGGAACGTCAGCGTTTTATATTGCGCGTTCGATCCTTATCTCGCGGTGTTGCACAGACCTATTTTGATGCTCGAAGAAAACTAGGTTTCCCCCTCGCTCCGGAAGCATTACGCAATGAAGCTTTATCCGCCAGCTCGGAGGACGTGTAGATGTCAAATGACTTTTTGGTAGAAATTGGAACAGAAGAACTACCGCCGACATCCTTATTGAAATTATCCAAGAGTTTTACGGAGCAAATCAAACAGGGTATTGATGCGGAAGAATTACGCTTCACATCAATAGAGAGCTTTGCTACGCCAAGACGCCTATCAGTTTTGGTATCCGGGCTCGATGAAATGACAGCAGAAAAAGAGCTCACTATCTGGGGCCCACCGAAGAAAGTCGCTTTTGATGATAATGGAGTGCCCTCAAAAGCAGCAGAGGCTTTCGCTAGAAAAAATGGCCTCAGTATTGATCAACTAACAGTTGAGAATGATGGCAAGGCAGACAAACTCATTTTTCGCAGTGTTAGTGCAGGAAAAGAAGCCACCGCACTACTACCTAACATCGTTAAAACTGCTTTGGAAAAGCTGCCGATTCCAAAACGTATGCGCTGGGGAACCAGCAGAATTGAGTTTGTTCGTCCAGCCCAATGGATAGTCATGATGTTTGGAAGCAATGTTATTGATTGCGAAATTCTCGGCATAAAAGCCGCGAACATAACTCGTGGCCATCGCTTTCACTGTGACACTTCCTTAGATATCGGCAATGCTGGATCGTACCCAGCGTTGTTGCAAGAGAGCGGCCACGTCATTCCCAGCTACGATGATCGTAAGGCAATAGTAAGAGAATCAGTGATAGCAGAAGGCTTTAAACTTGGCGGCGAAACCGTTATCGATGAAGACCTGCTAGACGAAGTAACCGGCTTAGTCGAATGGCCGGTAGCTTTAACCGGTAGTTTTGAAAATCGGTTTTTGGACGTTCCAGCTGAGGCATTAATTTCTTCGATGAAAGAACACCAGAAGTACTTTCACATCGTCGACAAAAACGGCAAACTCATGCCAAATTTCATCACTGTTGCAAATATCCGTAGCAACGATCCATCTCAGGTTATTAGTGGTAATGAACGAGTGATACGTCCTCGCCTCGCAGACGCAGCCTTTTTTTATGAAACAGATAAAAAAACAAGATTGGACACTCGCGCTAAAAAACTGAACACCATTGTCTTTCAAAATAAACTCGGAACCTTATTAGACAAAACGCAAAGAGTTAAATCCCTCGCAGAGATTATCGGGGAGAAAATTGGCGGAAATCCGACATATTCTGCACGCGCTGGAGAACTATGCAAAGCGGACCTGTTATCGGATATGGTGTTAGAATTTGACAAAATGCAGGGAATTGCTGGCTATTATTATGCCCTGAATGATGGCGAAGAAGTTGAAGTTGCCAACGCTATAAAAGATCACTATCTACCGAAATACGCTGGAGACAAGCTACCCGAAAGTTTAACGGGCTGTGCGGTGGCTCTCGCCGACCGTCTCGATACGATCACCGGAATTTTTGGCATCGGCCAGAAGCCCACCGGCTCCAAAGATCCGTTTGCATTACGCCGTGCCAGTATAAGTGTGTTGCGCATTTTGGTTGAAAAGAATTTTTCCCTCGACCTTTTAGAGTTACTGCAGCTGGCAGCCGCCAACTATGGAGCAATTCTCACAGATGTAGAAACAACAGCTAGCAGTTCCTTTGACTACATGGTGGAACGTTTTCGCGCTGGGTATATCGACGATCAAATTTCCGCCGAGGTTTTTCAAGCAGTTTCAGTAAAAGCTTTATCGGTTCCACTAGATATAGATAAACGCGTTAAAGCAGTTAACAGTTTTAATCAGTTGCCTGAAGCACAGGCCTTAGCAGCTGCAAATAAACGTGTTTCAAACATTCTAGCAAAACTTGATGACGAAGATTTAAGTGATGAGATCAACGAAGAGTTACTGATAGACAACGCTGAGTTAAACCTTTTTAGATTGGTTCAAGAAAAAGAAAGACAAGTTAAACCGTTATTTGAAAATAGCGAATATGAAGAGGCTTTAGCTGTACTCGCGAACCTACGTGTGTCTGTCGATGCTTTCTTTGACGATGTCATGGTCATGGTCGATGACAAGGCAATAAGAAATAATCGATTGGCCTTGTTAAGAAAATTAAGAGGTCTCTTTTTGGAGGTCGCTGATATTTCGGTACTTGTTCAAACAAAATGAAACTGGTAATACTGGACCGAGACGGAGTTATCAATACTGACTCTGACACTTTTGTAAAATCTGCCGACGAGTGGGTTCCGATCGAAGGTAGTATTGATGCAATAGCGAGATTATCTAAAGCCGGTTTTACGGTTGTTGTAGCTACCAACCAATCTGGACTGGGTCGCAATTTGTTTGATCTCGATGATCTTGAAGCAATGCATAAAAAAATGATTGAACTGGTTGAAGATGCTGACGGTGAATTAGCAGGAATTTTTTACTGTCCTCACCATCCAGATGACAACTGTCATTGCCGAAAGCCTAAACCAGGATTGATAGACGCCATCGAAAACGAGTTTTGTACGACTGCCAGGAACGCTTTTTTTGTAGGCGACTCACTACGCGATCTTCAAGCTGCCGTTGCTAAACAGTGCAGGCCTATCCTGGTGAAAACAGGTAAAGGCGAAAAAACAGTAAAAGAACTCGATACTACCGATATTTTTAACACAAGTGACAATGGAAAGATTAATAAACTGGCGATCTTTGATGATCTCGCCGCCGCCACTAACTTTATCATAAATAACCACTAACATGAGCTCACTAATTCTAATTGTTAGAATGATGATTTTCTATCTCGGTTTTGCACTAACGATAGTCTGGATCAGTACAACAGGAATTCTATTTCTCGGCTTTGCCTCTTACCGAATTCGAACCGGTTATATACTATTATGGAACCGATACGTGATTTGGTCCGCCCGTTGGATCTGCGGTTTGCGGTTTGAAATTATTGGCGCCGAAAACCTCCCTGCCTCTCCCTATGTCGCTCTTTCGAAACACCAAAGTCAATGGGAAACCTATTTTTTGCAATACTATTTGGCGCCTGTTGCTATTGTCCTTAAACGCGAGCTTCTTAACGTGCCCTTTTTTGGCTGGGGTTTGCGTCTGACTAATCCCATCGCGATTGATCGAAGCAACCCCAAGCAAGCACTAAAACAAACGCTGGAACAAGGTAAGGCACATCTTGAAGATAATATTTCCATATTAATCTTCCCTGAGGGTACCCGCACACAAGCCGATACCTCCGCAAAATACGCCCGCGGTGGTGCAAATATTGCTGTTGCATCCGGTGTTCCAGTGGTACCGATCGCGCTCAACGCCGGAGAATTTTGGCCGGCGGACACTTTACTGAAGTATCCAGGCAAGATAACCCTATCCATAGGAAAGCCTATCGAGTCAACAGCAAAGACAAGCCGGGAAATTACCGAAGAAGCCAGAGTCTGGATAGAAGATCAGGTTCGGACAATGAAAAAGCGTAACTAACATGGTTTGCACAATATCCCTCGCCGGGCGTTCACCGCTTGCGCTTTTTGTCTTCCTACTATCACTATTGATGTTAGCTCCTGCACATGCAGACATTAAAGTTGACGGAGTACTCGATGATCCAGAATGGAAGCATGCAGTAAGCTTTAAGCAGTTTGTAACAACTGAACCCTTAAGTAGTGAAGCGGCAAAATATGCGACCGAAGTTAAGGTCGTCAGTAATAAGGAAGGGATATTCGTCGGGTTTATTAACTATCAACCAAAATCCGTTAATCGGGTGCATCGGCGTTTTGCAAGAGACTCTCATATTGCAGCTGATCGTAATGTCGTCGGGATAGATTTTGACGGCTCGGGGTTATCTGGTTATGACTTTACTGTGGGTTCAGCCAATTCCCAACAAGACGGTATTTTTAACGCCAGCAGCTGGTCCGGCGACTGGGATGGTACTTGGTACTCTCAAACATCAGGCGACGAAAACTACTGGTATGCCGAAATTCACATTCCCTGGACTGTGGCGCCCATGACCAGTTCTATTAATGGCAAGAAGCAAATGTCGATGTGGTTTTCGCGCGTCGTGTTTGATGAATCCTTACGGTTTTCCTACCCCAATGCGTCATCTGAGCGACCGACCTTTATTCAGGAATGGCATTTAATCCCGGTCGACCAGGTTAAAACGTCAACCCTTGACTGGTTCCCTTACCTCAGCTATTCAAATGACCGATTGCGGGATGACGATGATTTGAAGGCTGGGATCGATGTGATTTGGCGGCCCAACAGTAACAGCCAGATTACCGGCGCACTCAATCCTGATTTTGGTCAAGTTGAAAGCGATGATCTGGTGGTTAACTTTTCGGCCTTCGAAACTTTCCGGTCCGAAAAAAGACCATTCTTCACAGAAAATCAAGCACTGTTCAGCAGCAATATTCCCACCGGCGATACCCTATTGCACACACGACGCATCGGTGCGGCTGGCGATGTCAGTGACAGTGGCATTAATGATGTTAATGTGGCCGGAAAATTTACCCACTACGGAAAATCCGTCGATTACGGTATATTTGCCGTAACCGAGGACGACAACTCTGCCAGTGAAGGGCGCGATTTTCTCGCAACACGCTTACAGAGAAAGATGGAAAATCTGACGATCGGACACAGCTTGACCCATGTAGACAAACCATCATTAGATAGAGAAGCCACTGTTCATGCAGTGGATGCCGATTGGCGATCGGAGTCTTGGGGACGCTTTAGAGGTCAAATTCTTTATAGCGACATCAGTCAACAAGCCAACGGGTATAATACTCAGCAAGACCTCGATAAACGAGATTATGCAGGATGGACCCAGTGGAGTTACTCTTCCGGAGATGAGTGGAAGCATATAATAGAACTGTTCCACTATGGTGCTGAATTCGAGATGAACGACCTCGGATTTCTAAAACGTAACGACATGAACGAGCTTTTTCTTAGTCATCGTCACAACACGCTGCGATACGGACGATCGTCCTCCCTACAGTCGAGCTACACCGAATTCAATTACGGCTATCAGAAGAATACGCAAGGAGAGCGTTTAATGCTGTGGGGAGAGTTAGTTCAAAGTTACACCTTTAATTCAAGCCGTAAACTTAACTTTGAAGTTGGATACAATACCGCTGTAACAGACGATCGAATCACCCGGGGTAATGGTTTGTATTCGAAACCAGCCTCCTACTGGGGCAACGTGCACTATCTGAATGCGAGGGGAGGGAAGCTTACCTTCGACGCCACGGTATTCTACGAAACTAGCGGAACAGAGAAGCTGTCGGGCGGAGTGAAAATAGAGCCCCAAATCTATTTAAGCGATACTTTTACAATTAGCGGTACGCTGAAGTATCAGTACTTTCAAGAATGGTTATTGTGGGACTTTGACAGCTTGCAACTGGCGACCTACCAGTCAGAGCATCTGGAGGCAGATTTGCGTCTGGACTGGTATCCTTCAACTCGCCAAGAGGTTCGACTAAAGTTTCAATGGGTAGCGATTAGTGCCGATGCAATAGCAGCCTATAGTTTGAGCGAAGGAGGGCAGTTGCGTCAGTCTCCAAAGTCGGTGTCGGATTTCACTATTAGCGATACTGCACTACAGGTTCGCTACCGGTATCAACTCGCTCCTCTGTCAGATATTTTCCTGGTCTACAGCCGCGGAGGATACGTTGAAGACAATGTCAGCCGCGCGCATTCATTAAGCCTGCTCGAAAAGAGTTGGCAAGAGCCGATAGCTGACTCGGTTATTGCGAAGATTCGCTACCGGTTTTAACTACACAAATGCCGGGAGTTAACCTTTCCTTAGTTAGGCTATATTGATGGTGGCAAGAATCTGTAACAATCACCGCACTATTTTTACGAGAAGTCAGTCTCAAGGAATAAGTCATCTCATTTGCGTTACGGTACCTCTGGAGGGATGGGTCACCTCTTTAGGGGTGAGTCACCTCTTTAGGGATGAGTCAACTCTTTAGGGATGAGTCAACTCTGCCAGTTTTGGCTAGACTTTTAGTCAGCTGGCTTTTATGCTTTTAGTCCCGCGTAATAGGTATTTCAGTCCATTCTGCTTTTCAACATGAATTGGCGATTCCGGTTACTATACACTTAGAAATGGGTAACTATTAGCCAAGGGCAGGAAAACCGTGAGAGTCCATCAGTATCAGCTCCCTAAGCTTTTGGTTCATTGCCTCATTTTGTTAATGTCGTTTAATGTCGAAGCTAACGATTTAACGGATACCATGTTAAAGGAATATCAGCTAAAAGAGCCTATCCCATTTTCATCGGATGCCGGTAGACTCTTCTGGTACAAAGATAATAACGGCAGAAGCTGCACCACCTGTCATACAGATTCAGTCCTGATAAAAGGCAGACATGAACGTACCGGAAAAATCCTCGAGCCGATGGCTCCGTCGGTAAATCCGGAGCGGCTTACAAGCCGTAAAAAGGTCAATAAATGGTTTCTACGAAACTGTAAATGGACCGTTGGAAGAGAGTGTACAACAAAGGAAAAGGGCAACATTCTCTTATGGCTAAGCCAGCAGTGAGTTAATGCCCTCGCTATCGACTAATAATTAGAACAGGTAAATTTCTATGACCAGCACTAGCAAAATCAGTCCGCGATTTTTGGTGATATGCCTATTAGTGTCAGTTGGACTTTTTAGTTTGACAGTTTCAGCGCAACGCTACGCAGGCGATCGAAGTAGTTATGATAATAAGACCCCGCGGACCTTTGAAGTCGACGCTATTTACGATGAAGAGTGTGGCTCCTGCCACCTAGCTTATCCGCCCGGGCTGTTACCCGCCAAAAGCTGGCAACGGCTATTACTGGGATTGGAAGACCATTTCGGCGAAAATGCTGAGCTGGGTTCTGAAGAAATAGGGCACCTTACTAACTATTTATTGCGAAACTCACTGGAGAAGGAAACCTCTCCGATCATTAGTAAGTTGTCGAAAAACGTGCCGGTCGAGCCTCCTATCCGTATATCGGAGTTACCTCAGTTCCATAAAGAACATGAATCTTCAGTTCGACAACTTGGAGGAGCCAGCTTGCCTGTTGGCTTTTTTAGTCCCTGTGAAGACTGTCATAAGGAAGCTGCCAGTGGCATATTTAGTAAGGAAAAGATTTACAAAGGTTACGGTCCCAGTTTCGAAATCGGCGCTGGCAAGAATAAATAGTGAGTCACTGCACCGCCGAGTTCCGGCATTATGGTGATGGTGCCCGCCCGTCAAACGGCAGAGTTTGAAAATGGGTGTTTTTATCTCGATTGGTTTTACGATTATTCAATAAACTATCAATCTGTGGTTACTAGTAAATAATCATTAATCGGTCTTTGTCGCAATTATCGCATTCGGTCGGCTACACCAGTCACTCCAGCTCCCCGCATAGAGCGCTGCTTCACGACCTGAAAGATAAGCGGAGAAGATATTTACCGTGGCGGTAACGCCGCTGCCGCAATAAATAACTAGGGGTTTGTCGGGTGCTAGATCCGACCATCGTTCCCGCTGAAACTGAGCATTTTTAATGAAACCTTGCTCATCTGTCACTTCAGCCCAGGGCTTGTTAATTGCGGTCGGAATATGTCCCGCGACTGGATCGATCGGTTCTAGTTCACCTCTGAAACGCTTTTCTTCTCTGGAGTCGACGAGATTTATAGTTTTTCCGCTAACAGCATCGGACACGTCGCTATAGTTATATAGGGGTAGTTCCCATTGACCAATTTCGGTACGAACAGCGTTCACTTCGGTTAAACCGACAAGCGCTTCAACTTTGTGACGCCCGTTAATCCACGCGTCGTATCCACCGTTGAGAATACGCACGTTTTTGACACCAGCCGACTTTAGTAGCCACCACGCTCTGCACGCATAAGCGAGTTTATTATTGTCATAGACGACAACTGAACTGGCCTGGGTAATCCCAAGGTCAGCTAGGATTTGTGCGAATGTCGCTAATTCAGGAAGAGGGTGTCTACCGCCTGTTTCCTTCTTGTTACCGGAAAGTTGTAAATCTAAGTTTATATATTGCGCTGTCGGTATATGTCCTTGTTGATATTGTGTTCTTCCTAAAGCTGCATCTGTCAGAGAAAAACGACAGTCTAAAACACAGTGCTGACCTAGGGTTTCTTCTAATTCGCTAGCTTCAATTATCAAGTCGGTCATTTTGGGAGCGGCTCATAGGCAGAATTATATTCAATCATAGCAAGCAATCAATTAGTCGGCGCTTACTAGCAGAAATCACCATCGCCTCTACAGAAAAACAAGCTAAGCCTTTGATTTAAAAGAATATTTACAAAAAACAAAGGCTCGAGGTTTAGATTATATATCCAGGTTAGCGACTTTTAATGCATTTTCTTCAATAAAGTCACGTCGAGGCTCTACCTGATCACCCATCAGGGTCGTAAATATTTGGTCAGCCGCGATAGCGTCTTCAATCGTGACACATAACATACGCCTTACTTCAGGGTCCATGGTCGTCTCCCAAAGTTGATCGGGATTCATTTCCCCCAGACCCTTGTAACGCTGAATATTCACGCCTTTTGCAGCCTGTCCCATTAGCCATTCTAGAGCATCGGAAAAGTCGCTAAACTCTTCTATTTTTTCGCCCCGTTTTATGTACGCACCATCTTCAAGTAACCCATTTAACTCGGCACCCAGTTCAACGATCGCTTTGTAATCATTTGATGCAAAAAAATCACGAGAGAAAAGATAATCTGTCTCAACACCATGGGCTGTCGACTTAATAGCAGGTAGAAAGTGATGTCGTTCCTTATCTTCTTGCACAAACATATCGTAACTTTGACCATTGTTGTTGTCTTCTAACTGACCTTGCAACTGATCTAGCCACGCTCTCACTTTAACTTGGTCCAGTAAATCCTCGACAGATAATATTGGCAAATAAATCATCTCAGTCATAAGCCTTGGCGGATATACACGAGATAGACGTTCAATGGTCGCCAGGACCGAACGATACTGCACTACCAAGTCTTCCAGGCCCTGGCCACTTATACCCGGAGCGTCGGCATTTACATGCAGCGACGCATTTTCCAATGCACCCTGTGTTAAATATTGATTTAATCCGTCATCATCCTTCAAATACTGCTGCTGTTTACCACGCGTTATCTTATACAAAGGTGGCTGAGCGATGAAAACATGTCCCCGTTCTATCAGTTCGGGCATTTGCCTAAAGAAAAAAGTCAGTAAGAGCGTTCTGATATGGGAGCCATCAACATCAGCATCGGTCATTATGATGATACTGTGATACCGTAACTTGTCAGGATCAAATTCTGATTTTCCAATTCCACAACCAAAGGCGGTCACCATATTTCCTACTTCAGCAGAAGACAGCATTTTGTCAAACCGAGCTTTTTCTACATTGAGTATTTTCCCCCGCAACGGAAGAATTGCCTGCGTACGGCGGTCACGACCCTGCTTTGCACTACCTCCAGCAGAGTCACCCTCCACCAAATATACCTCGGAAAGAGCGGGATCTTTTTCCTGGCAATCAGAAAGCTTACCCGGTAAGCCGGCGATATCGAGGGCGCCCTTTCGTCGGGTCATATCCCTCGCTTTCCTTGCGGCTTCGCGTGCCCTCGCTGCATCCAACATTTTTGTAACGACGAGTTTAGCTTCAGAGGGGTTTTCGATGAGATAATCCCCGAACATCTTATTCATTGTCTGTTCGACAGCGGTCTTAACTTCAGAAGAAACCAGTTTATCTTTTGTTTGCGAAGAGAATTTAGGGTCGGGCACTTTTACCGATATGACCGCTGTTAAGCCTTCTCGTGCGTCATCTCCGCTAGTCGACACTTTAGCTTTCTTTGCAAAGCCTTCTCTCTCTATATAGCCATTTAAACTGCGCGTTAATGAAGCGCGGAAACCCGCAAGATGGGTTCCTCCATCACGTTGAGGGATATTATTTGTGTAACAATGGATACTTTCTTGAAAACTATCATTCCATTGCAATGCTATTTCGACACCTACTCCATCTTCGCTCATCGTACTAAAATGGAAAAGCTTGTTTATCGTCGTTTTATTCTGATTTAGAAATTCAACAAATGCCTTCAGGCCACCACTATAGTTATAGTTTTCTATTTTTCCCGATCGCTCGTCTTTCAATTCGATGTGAATGCCTGAATTAAGAAAAGCTAATTCTCTCAACCGTTTTGCTAGCTGTTCAAAGTGAAATTCGATATTAGTAAACGTGTCCGAAGAGGGCTTAAACCTAATGCTGGTTCCTGTTAAATCCGTCTCTCCGACCAAAGCCAAGGGGGCATCTGGAACACCATGGCGATAGATTTGTTCATGAACTTTCCCTCCTCGCCGAATAACTAGCTTGAGTTCTTCAGATAAAGCATTTACAACGGAAACTCCAACACCATGTAAGCCACCGGACACTTTATACGTATTATCGTCAAATTTTCCGCCGGCATGTAAGACCGTCAGTATAACTTCGGCAGCAGAGACACCCTCTTCATGCATTTCTGTCGGTATGCCACGGCCGTCATCGGACACGGACACGGATTCATCAGGATGAATGGTGATCATTACCTTTGAACAGAACCCGGCTAACGCTTCATCGATTGAGTTATCGACAACCTCAAACACCATATGATGCAGGCCGGTACCATCGTCTGTATCACCTATGTACATTCCCGGGCGTTTCCGTACTGCATCCAACCCCTTGAGTACTTTAATACTAGTTGAATCGTAATTATTCTCTTCTTCGCTCATACTTTACAACCTATTTTTGCTCATTATCGGCTATCGCTGTCTTCCATCTAGCACATTTGGTAGCCGTTGTTTCAACGACGACGCGCGTATTAAGCGATGGATTCACCGAATACGACTATCATTTATTGAAATCTTCCCATGTTCCACGTGGAACAACTTAACTTTATTCTCGGACGACCAGTAATCTATTACATCCTTCCAATCTACACAGGTTAAAAAAACCTGGCAATTTATTTCCTCCAGCAACTCACAAAGAGCCTGTCGGTGCATTGAATCAAGCTCTGAAGGTAAGTCATCAACCAAAAACACGCACTGCTTTCCAGTTAACGTGGACAGAAGCAAACCCTGCGCTACCCTCATTGCGCATACAACGAGTTTTTGCTGCCCCCTCGACAACACCTCTGAAGCTGCCATTGCCTTATAGCGAAGTCGCAGATCAGCTCGATGCGGCCCAACCGTTGTATAACCTTTGTCTATTTCCTTGAGTAAATTTTCTTCAAATATGTCAGCTATATCGCGTGTCTTATCCCAGCCTCGGAAGTAAGATACTGATAGATCTTCCAAATCAACCAGACGCTTCAGCAATTTTTCAAAAACAGGTAGAAATTGCTGGAAATAGTGGAGCCTTAAAGCGTCCAACTGTTCGCTGTACTTGATTAATTCCAGCGTCCAGGCATGCAATTGCTGCTGATCAATTCTACCATGACGCAGCAGACTATTCCGTTGTTTTAGTCCCCGTTGAACATTTCTCCACACCGCATGGAAGCTTTGTTCCACGTGGAACACTCCCCAATCAATAAACTGCCGTCTTACGACAGGGCCTCCTTCCAGCAACTTAAAGGTATCAGAAGAAATAACCTGTACCGGCAAGTTTTCAGCCAAGACAGCTGCGGAGCTTACAGGTTGACCGGCTACTTTTATTGCGCCAGACCTTCCCGTTGCTTTGTAACGTTCTACACCAACGGGCAGATAACCTCTGCCTGACAAAAAAACTTCGCCGAAAACAACGCATTTTTCTAAGGAATTGTTTATTAATGGATTTAATTTGTGGCTACGAAAAGATCGAGCTGAAGACAGCAGATGAATAGATTCCAAAACACTGGTTTTGCCAGCGCCATTGACACCATAAAATATATTAACAGGCTCAAATTCTGTGAGACTAACAGGGGCCAAATTGCGAACCCCTGAAATATCTAATCGTCGTATAAGCACTCTCTAAATTTTTATAGTCGCATCGGCATAACTACGTACATCGAATCACTCTCTTCAGCCTCTTCAAGTAGGGCACTGCTGTTCGAATCAGACAACGAAATCTTTACCTGATCACCACTCAAAACTCCAAGAACATCAAGAAGATAACTGACATTAAACCCGATTTCGAGGGTATCTCCCTGGTAATCAACAGAAACCGTTTCTTCAGCTTCTTCCTGTTCGGGATTATTAGCCACTATTTGTAGATTGTTATCAGACAATAATAGACGAACGCCTCGATACTTTTCATTAGACAAAATTGACGTCCTGGTAAAGGCCTGGCGTAATTCATCACGCGCTCCGAAAACAGCTTTGGTGCTTGCCTTGGGTAGAACCCTGTCATAATCTGGAAACTTGCCATCGACCAACTTTGAAGTAAAAGTAAACTCTGTGGTTGTGGCCCTAATATGATTAGTTCCAATGACAATTTCAACATTCTCATTTTCATTCATCAACAGACGAGCAAGTTCTATCACACCTTTTCTAGGCAAAATGACTTGCAGGTTTTCCTCTGCTGTAATATCTGCCGGTAGGGTACAGACAGCCAAACGATGTCCATCAGTAGCAACGAGGCGCAATTGACCCGACCGAATCTCCCATAACATCCCGTTTAAATAATAACGAACATCTTGCTGAGCCATTGCGAAGCTGGTTCTGTCAATCAAACGCTTCAGAACGCCCTGCGTAACAGTAAATCCCTGGTTGCCTGGTCCTTCTTCAACATTGGGGAAATCGCTAGCCGAAAGACAAGATAATATGAACCTGCTGCGCCCAGACTTAATGATAAGTCTTTGATCTTCAAGGGAAAACTGAATATCACTGCCATCTGGAAGAGACTTACAAATATCGGCTAGCTTACGCGCTGGTACCGTTATCTCACCACCAGAATCAGGCGCCTGTTCAAGATTGACACGTCCTACCAACTCCACTTCAAGATCCGTACCGGTAATTGATAACTCACTACCTTCAAGCACAAGCATTACATTTGATAATATAGGCAAGGTTTGACGCCGCTCAACAACACCAGCTACCAAGTTTAGTGGCTTTAAAAGGCTCTCGCGGGAAATTACAAATTTCATGTCAATCTTTATCCTTATCTTTTAGCGAATAAATTATTAGTGATGCTTAGCTCGTCAGTGAACGCAGTAAGTTTTTACAATCTTCTCGAATATCGGTATCCGATTCTTGCAGTTCTTTTATTTTCCTACAAGCATGTAAGACAGTAGTATGGTCTCTACCACCAAAACTTTCACCAATTTCGGGCAAACTATGGTTTGTCAGTTCTTTCGCAAGCGCCATCGCCACTTGCCTAGGCCTTGCCACAGAACGGCTACGTCGTTTGGACATCATATCTGAAAGTTTGATCTTATAATATTCAGCTACTGTTCGCTGAATATTATCGAGGCTAATCTGCCTATCCTGCAAAGCTAATAGATCTTTTAGAGATTCACGAATGAGGTCTATATCTATCGGTTTTCCGGTAAAGTGCGCGCTCGCTATAACCCTCTTTAAGGCGCCCTCAAGCTCTCTTACATTAGAGCGAATCTTCTGGGCAATAAAAAACGCCGCATCCGCAGGGAGAGTCATCTTAGCTTGCTCAGCCTTTTTAAGTAATATAGCAACTCGCGTTTCAAGCTCGGGCGGATCAACCGCAACAGTTAAACCCCACCCAAACCTTGACTTCAAACGCTCTTCTAAGCCCTTTATTTCCTTCGGGTAACGATCACAAGTCAATATCATCTGCTGACCACCTTCCAACAACGCATTAAACGTGTGGAAGAATTCTTCTTGAGAGCGCTCCTTACCTGCAAAAAATTGAATATCATCAATTAACAGCGCGTCGACAGATCGATAAAATCGCTTGAATTCGTTGATAGCATTCAACTGAAGTGCCTTTACCATATCCGCAACGAATCGCTCAGAATGTAGATACACGACTTTCGCGTCCGGATTTTTCTGAAGGAGAGCATTTCCTACCGCGTGCATAAGATGAGTCTTGCCCAAGCCCACACCTCCGTATAGAAATAACGGATTATAAGCGCCACCGGTATTTTCAGCGACTTGCCGAGACGCTGCTCGTGCTAGTTGGTTTGACTTACCCTCTACAAAGGTATCAAAGGTATAATTTTCGATTAAATAACTTTGATGATGAATACCGCCCTCTACCTCTACTTTTCGTTTCGGTGGAGGAATAAACCGGGAGTCAGTATTGCGATGTGGCGTGACTATTTTGCTTGCACTGCCTGGCTGTCTTCCTGCAACGGGCGTCGTTCGCCTGTTCATTGCCGGAACAGTGGCGACAATGTTTCGCCTTGCTACTTTGACCTGACTGATCTCTAAAGATACATTTAACTTTTTGTCGGGCGACACTTCAGAGACAATCTCTTCTATTCTCTGTAAAAACTTATCATTGACCCAATCCTTAACAAACCGATTCGGAGCAAATAATTTGAGCTGACCCAAACTTGTTTCCGAGTCTACCTGAAGAGGCCGGATCCACGTATTAAACTGCTGGGATGGTAACTCCACCTGTAAACAGTCAACGCATTGCTGCCATGTTGAATTAGGCAATGAAGAATCCTCAAAACTTGCAAATTATATAATGGTGATAACTGTGCATTAAAAATACTAGTCACCGAATTTATTATTAAGTTTTAAACATCCATGTTTAACACATCAAAAACTAACGTCCATGTCCGCAAACCTGCTGAAACCACGAGGCGACTGAACTACACGCACGCGATGCCATCAAGCTGTGCATTGTACTCTCAGATTATAGACTTATCCACAAAAAAACCACAATTAAGGAAATATTATAGAAAAGAAAATTATCATTAGTAATCAACAACTTAAAATGAAAAACCTGACTAAAAAACGAAAAAAACTCCATTAAGTCGATATGTGCATAAGTACACAAAAAAGCTGTGGATAACATCTTGATATGATGTCAAAAACCCGTTAAAAACAATTTTATCTGCTTTCTCAAAGTCTTCCTTCATTTATATGTATCCAATCACCGGCTTCACGCAGAAGAAAGAAATTGATATTAGTCGCTAAATTCACTAGAATGCGCGGTCCCAAAGTATGGGGTTACAAGAATTCGGTTTCCGCCAATTAAATTCCATACTACCACTAGTTAATATTTTCGGAATAATCGTCATGAAAAGAACATTTCAACCCAGCGTACTAAAACGCAAACGCACTCATGGTTTTCGCGCACGCATGGCAACCAAAAGTGGCAGAGCGTTAATTAATCGCCGCCGCGCTAAAGGTCGTCAACGTCTCGCAGCATAAGGTAATTGGTCAAACTGGCTCAGCACATGCCCGATTACGAAGCTAGTCATAGTTTCGGTAAATCACTCCGTTTGCTGGATGCCAAGGCTTACAAATCAGTTTTTGATGATGCTAAATTTAAAATCTCCGCAAGAGAAATATTATTGCTAGCTCGTCCGAACGATAAGGCAGCACCCAGACTTGGTTTGGTTATTGCCAAAAAAAATGCAAAACACGCAACACAGCGCAATCGAATTAAAAGAATTGCGCGTGAAAGCTTCAGATTGCAACAAGAACAACTGCACGGTGTAGATGCCGTTGTACTTGCGCGTCGCGGTTTAGATAAACTAGATAATATTGCCTTACACAAAATGTTTAATCAGCTTTGGCAGCAGCTTAAGTATAAATCAGAAAACCATACTTCAAAGACTGCCGGCAATAACTTAACCTCGTAGACCTCAAAAGGCGAACCATGCGCCGTATACTCATAGCTTGCATAAAATTTTACCGATATATGATTAGCCCGTTAATGGCTAACCATTGTCGATTCTATCCAAGCTGTTCGAGTTATGCTATTCAGGCCATTGAAAGGTTTGGCGTATTTAAAGGAAGTTATTATTCAATAAGACGCTTGTTACGGTGTCATCCATTTAATCCCGGTGGCTATGATCCAGTTCCGGACAACCATTCTAACCACCACGGGCATACCTCACAATAATTATGGACTTTCAACGATATATTTTAATCGCGGCAATCGCCATTTTGTCTTTCATGTTATTGACAGAATGGGTGCAGTTTAAAGAACAAAAAAAGGCAGAGACTTCTTCCGCCACTTATCGGCAGCAGACAGTCGCCAATACAAATGACAGTCTGTCAGATACCAACGTCTCCCTGCCCGACGCGACCGTTACCGATAACACTAGCGTAGGAGTCGACGATTTACCGACCGCTCAGCCTATCGTGCAAACAGAAGCGGTGCCAACTGCCTCGACCACAAGCAACGTTAACGTCGTTCGCGTTACAACAGATTCATTAATCCTCGACATTAATACACTCGGCGGCGACATTATCTACTCGGCTCTTCCTAGGCATTTTGCCGAAATTGATACTCCCGACGTTCCTTTCACGCTATTAGAACAGTCGAACATAAGAACTTATATCGCTCAAAGTGGATTAGTGGGCGTTAACGGAATTGATACCAGTAAAGGTCGAGCCCAATACACGGCCAGCGCGCCCAGCTTTACTCTTGCAGACGATAAAGATGAGTTGCAGGTTGACCTAATATTCCAAGCAGAAAACGGTGTAGAAATAATTAAGCGCTTCGGTTTTCACCGAGGTGACTATGTAGTCAATGTCGAATATGTCATCAACAATACCGGACAGCTGGACTGGACTGCCGGCATGTTTGGACAGATTAAGCGCGACCATACAGAAGATCCCTCCGCGGATTCCTCGGGTATGGGATTAGCTCCTTACCTCGGTGCAGCTATTCACCTAAAAGATCAACCTTATGAAAAAATCAGTTTTGATGATATTGCCGAAAGCGACTTTAAAGAAAGTATCGAAGGCGGATGGATAGCGATTTTGCAACACTATTTTGTGAATGCATGGATACCCGATCCCACCAAAACACATACTTACTCGACAGCAGTGAGTCGCGACAAATCAAACATTATCCGTTTTACCAGCCCCCAGCTAACCGTCGGGCCGAGCGAAACAGCAACGATGAAATCACGGTTTTACACAGGTCCGAAAGATCAATACAAACTTCAGGATATTTCCGAAGGTCTAGAACTGACAGTTGATTATGGCTGGCTTTGGTGGATCGCCCAGCCTCTTTTCTGGTTGCTAACTAAGCTCCACAGTTACCTGGGAAATTGGGGCTTCGCTATAATCGCCGTTACAGTTCTCGTCAAGGGAGCTTTCTTCCAACTGAACGCCAAAGCCTATACGTCTATGGCTAACATGCGAAAGGTCGGGCCGAAACTAACAGAACTGCGCGAACGCTATGCCGATGATCGTCAGAAGCAATCCCAAGAAATGATGAACTTATACAAAAAGGAAAAGATAAACCCTCTCGGCGGCTGTCTTCCTATACTCGTTCAAATGCCTGTTTTCATATCTCTTTATTGGGTCTTAATGGAAAGCGTGGAATTGCGTCACGCCCCTTTTATCCTATATATAAAAGACTTATCGGTCATGGATCCATACTTTATTTTGCCTCTAATCATGGGCGTATCTATGTTTATACAGCAACGGCTTAACCCACCGCCGCCAGATCCAATGCAGGCAAAGATCATGCAGTGGATGCCTGTGATGTTTACCTTCTTCTTCCTGTTCTTCCCTGCTGGTCTGGTATTGTATTGGGTGGTTAATAATACCTTGTCTATAATCCAGCAATACATTATTACTAAGCGCATAGAAAACGCGTAAAAAAAGGGCCGCTATATACGGCCTTTTCTATTCCTACAAGCTATGAATACTTTGGACATTGAAACCGATACTATTGCTGCTATAGCCACTCCGCCAGGACGTGGCGGTGTCGGCATAATCCGAATTTCAGGACCTAACACAAAGCCTATTGCTTCATCCATAACAGATTCAAACCTTGCTCCTAGATTTGCTCACTTCGGACCCTTTTTCGAGTCAGGAAAAAAGCCTAACGATTTAGCTAGTTGTGAGATAGACAATGGAATTTCTATTTTTTTTCCTTCACCTAATTCCTTTACGGGCGAAGACGTACTTGAACTACAGGCACACGGCGGTCCATTATTGCTAGATATATTACTAAGAGAAGTTCTGCGTCTAGGCGCACGCCTTGCACGTCCCGGAGAGTTTTCTGAAAGAGCATTTCTAAATAACAAAATCGACCTAACTCAAGCAGAGGCTATCGCCGATTTAATTAATAGCTCATCGGAACAAGCTGCAAGAAATGCAGTTCGATCTTTACAAGGAGAGTTTAGTAAAAAAATATCAACACTTGTTAATTCCGTTATTCAACTCAGAATTTATGTAGAAGCCGCAATCGATTTTCCTGAAGAGGAAATTGATTTTCTCGCCGATGGTAAGGTTGCAAGAGATTTAACAGAAATTATTAGCAACCTAGAACAAGTATTTTTAGAGACCAGACAAGGAACCTTAATACAAGAAGGTATGACCGTTGTAATCGCTGGTCGTCCAAACGCTGGGAAGTCGAGTTTACTCAATGCCTTATCTGGAAGGGAAAGCGCGATAGTCACAGAAGTTGAGGGAACGACACGAGATGTCTTACGAGAAAAAATTCAAATCGATGGCATGCCTTTACATATTATCGACACGGCTGGTTTACGAGAAAGCCCGGACATTGTCGAAAAAGAAGGTATTCGCAGGGCCTGGAATGAAATCGAAAAAGCGGACCGCATCTTACTCGTCGTCGACAGCAACTCTCACAGGGAAGACGATCCCGCAAAACTTTATCAAGATTTAGGTCTAGAAGAAATCTCGACCACGTCAAAGCAACATATCACTATTGTTCAAAACAAGTGTGATATTTCCGGACTTGCAACGGGTATCATCGACGGTACTCCCAGCATTATTAGTCTTTCAGCTAAAAAAGGTGATGGAATCGATCTCCTGCGCCAGCATCTAAAAAACAGTGTTGGCTTTGAAGGCGCTGAGGGTGGCTTTACTGCTAGGAGACGACATCTGGATGCCTTACAAAGCGCGCGTGATTCCCTCCACGCTGGGCAAAACCAACTCCAATCCTATGGTGCAGGTGAATTATTGGCAGAGGATTTACGTCAATGCCAAAACTTTCTCAATGAAATAACCGGCGAATTCAGCTCTGACGACCTTTTAGGGGAAATTTTTTCCAGTTTCTGTATTGGTAAATAGTCGATCTAGAAAAAGTAGGTTGATATCAATTTCAAACTTTTTCCTTCATTTACACTGCATTCTAGATATAAACACAATATCAGGTATTTTTCAGGTCGATGGCGTGGCGTTGGAATGCTTCATCATTGGCCGTAACGTCCACTGCGAGCGCAAAAAATTACTAGCAAAACCACTTTTTTGCTCTCATGTTTTTAGCAGTGACGAACTGACAAAGTCATGAAATACGATTTCAGTGCCGCCTAAATAGACGCTCACCCTTCGTTCCCACAACTTATCAACAAAGCGCTCCCATGTTAGCGCTAAAATAGCTGTCCGTTTGTCAAAAATCGGCTCTACTCGATACTAATAGTTTCGGAAAAAAATTCTGTGGATAAGTAACCCCGAAAGACTGTTGAAAAGCCTTTTGCAGCGCGAGGATAGAAAACAGCTGAAAACCGCCTTTTGAAGCTCCTGTGGATAACCAAGCTACTTATCCACGCCTAATCCTTAGCTTAAACGCAGCAAATCAATAGGCAAACGCTGTGGTTCAATCATAGTTAACTAATTGATAGTAAAGGTTTTTATCTAGTTAATAACAGAAAAGAAGGACCCTAATAATAACAATAATATTAGAAAACAATATATATACATAAATATATATACCTTAATTATTATAATAATTAACGGAATAAAAAAACTAAAAATAATCTTACAATTTTGCTGATTATTTTTTCGCCAACACCTATCTACTGAAGCAAAGCTGCCTTATACTCCACGCCCTTTTTATCTTCCATCGTTGTTCGAGGTTTAAGTGGACTATCAAGAACGTTTTGACGTAATCGTTATTGGTGGCGGTCACGCAGGCACAGAAGCTTGTTTGGCAGCTGCCCGTATGGGTTGCAAAACATTGTTGCTGACCCACAATATCGAGACCTTGGGTCAAATGTCTTGTAATCCGGCAATTGGCGGTATTGGTAAAAGTCATCTTGTGAAAGAAATCGACGCCCTGGGCGGCGCCATGGCTAAAGCGACCGATTTTGGTGGTATCCAATTTCGGGTCCTAAACTCCAGAAAAGGTCCTGCCGTGAGAGCAACTCGCGCTCAGGCAGATCGAGTTCTGTACAAAGCGGCCATTCGAGAAACACTCGAAAATCAGGAAGGTCTAAGTATTTTCCAGCAAGCCGCTGTTGATCTCATTGTTGAGGGCGAAAAAGTTATCGGTGTTGTCACGCAGATAGGTATCAAGTTCTTTGCGGAAAATGTCGTGCTTTGCACGGGCACCTTTCTTGGTGGAAAAATTCATATCGGTCTCGACAACCACAGTGGTGGAAGGGCCGGCGACCCACCATCTTTGGCTTTGGCCGAGCGCTTGAGAGAGCTTCCCTTCAACGTTGACAGGTTGAAAACAGGCACGCCGCCCCGTATTGATGCTCGTTCTGTAAATTTCAAAGGACTTGAGGAACAGTGGGGAGATCAGCCAGAACCCGTCATGTCATTTTCCGGTTCTTTAGCCCAGCATCCGCGCCAAACCTGCTGCTGGATTACCCATACAAACGAAAAAACCCATGACATTATTCGACAGGGGTTAGATCGGTCGCCGATGTATACCGGCGTGATTGAGGGAGTTGGCCCACGTTATTGTCCCTCGATTGAAGATAAAATACATCGATTTTCCAACAAGAACTCCCACCAAATATTTATTGAACCGGAGGGCCTAACAACAAACGAACTATACCCCAACGGTATTTCAACGAGTCTCCCTTTTGATGTTCAGATGGAATTGGTTCGTTCCATCCAGGGGTTTGAGAACGCACATATTTCTCGACCTGGTTACGCCATCGAATACGATTTTTTTGATCCTCGCGATCTAAAGTATTCATTGGAAACGAAATTCATCGAAGGTCTATTTTTTGCGGGCCAGATTAATGGCACGACCGGTTATGAAGAAGCCGCTGCTCAAGGCTTACTGGCTGGATTGAACGCAGCGTTGAAAGCTCAGGGGAAAGAAGCCTGGTGTCCCCGGCGAGACGAAGCTTACATCGGTGTTATGGTAGACGATCTAATTTCAAGCGGAACGATTGAACCCTACAGGATGTTCACGTCGAGAGCTGAATATCGATTATTGCTTCGCGAAGACAACGCCGATTTACGTTTAACGGAAAAAGGCCGGGAGCTCGGTTTAGTTGACGACTATTTCTGGAATGCTTTTAATAAAAAGCGAAAAAGTATTGACGAGGAAACGCATAGATTATCTTCAACCTGGATTCAACCGGGCACTGAAGAAGCAGAAAAGGTAAATCGGCTGATCGATAAGCCAATTACAAGGGAGTACAGTTTACTTGATTTTGTCAAACGTCCCGACCTTTCCTACGCCGATGTGGCTAAGCTAAAAGGTGGCGAGGCTGTGATTGATCCACAAGTCGCAAGCCAAGTAGAAACTCAAATCAAATACTCTGGGTATATCGATCGGCAATCTGTCGAAATCGAACGTTTACGTCGTTACGAAAACACCCTGCTGCCCATTGACTTCGATTATGGTTCGGTGGAAGGATTGTCAAACGAAGCAAAGCAAAAATTGACGGACGCCCGCCCAGAAACATTAGCGAGAGCCTCCCGAATATCCGGAATCACGCCTGCTGCAGTTTCTTTGCTACTCATTTTTCTTAAAAAGCGCGGCATGTTGGAGAGAAAAAAAGAAACTGATGAAAGTATTAAGACCGCTTGATGTTCCGGTAGAGAATTATTGAATCATGTTTAGAAAAACACTGTTATCTGGAATAGACCAGTTTAACAACTTACCGAAAAACATGGATGTTAAAGTTGACTTAATGTTGGATTATCTTCAACTACTCATTAAGTGGAATAAGGCATACAACTTAACGGCAATCCGTAACCCTGAAGAAATGGTCTCCAAACATATTTTGGATAGCCTAAGTATTGCGTCGCGTATTGATGGCCAATATTTTCTAGACGTCGGAACGGGCGCAGGATTACCCGGCGTAATTCTGGCTATATTGTATCCGGAGCGGCAATTTGATTTGTTAGATAGTAACGGGAAAAAGACTCGATTTCTTTTCCAGGTAAAAACAGAGCTAAATTTAGATAACATTGCAATTTTTCAATGTAGAGTAGAACATCATTCAGTGGGTCCGGTATACGATGGTATTCTTTCCAGAGCTTTTTCGACACTTCATGATATGGTGAAAGGCAGTAATCATCTGCTGAAAGAAACTGGACATTTTTACGCGATGAAAGGCGTTTATCCGGACAGTGAAATTGACCAATTGAAGCAAATGGAGCCTGGATATACGGTGAAAGAAATTTGTCCCCTAACAGTCCCGGGTGAAAATGCAGAACGTCATTTAGTTGTTATCGGTAAGAATTAGTACCAATCAAATGGAACCAGTAAAAATTTATCAGTAAAGGTATATATCGTTGGGAAAAATTTTTTCAGTAACTAATCAAAAAGGTGGTGTGGGTAAAACGACAACCTGCGTGAATCTCGCAGCATCTTTGGCGGCAACCAAGAAAAAGGTTCTGTTGATTGATTTAGATCCACAGGGCAACGCTACAATGGGCAGTGGCGTCGATAAACATGATGTAGAGCTGAGTCTTTATGATGTGCTAGTTCACTCCGCGCCAATAACTGATGTCAGGATTAAGGCCGAAACATCGGGGTATGATATTGTTCCGTCCAATTCGGATGTGACAGCGGCAGAGGTAGAACTGCTGGCGATCGAGGGAAAGGAATATCGACTTCGAGAGGCTTTGGCGACAGAGCAGGATAACTATGACTACATCATTATAGATTGTCCACCGTCATTGAATATGCTCACCGTCAATGCATTAGCAGCCTCTCATGGCGTGATTATTCCTATGCAGTGTGAGTATTACGCGCTTGAAGGTTTATCAGCGTTGTTAGACACCATTACTCAAATTCAGCAAGTACTGAATCCTAATTTGGAAATTGAAGGGCTGTTGCGCACAATGTATGATCCGCGTAATAGCCTTACTAATGACGTGTCGGCCCAATTGCATGAGCATTTCCCCGACAAAGTCTACCGCACGGTAATTCCACGTAATATAAGACTGGCGGAAGCTCCCAGTTATGGAATGCCAGCCCTGTACTATGATCGTCAATCCAAGGGGGCGAAAGCCTATTTGGCGCTTGCTGGCGAAATGCTCCGCAAAAGCGACCGGGAAATTACAGAAGAACTGGCTGTTAATTGATATAATGGCTGGTTTGAAAAAAGTGAAGAAGATCAATAAAAATAGCAGCTAGTAAGATTTCTATTTTGCTTCCTTTAACAAAGTCAGGAAATTTTCTGATATCGATTAAACTAAAACGGTTATTGTTTCGATGGCAACAAAAAAACGTGGCTTAGGTCGTGGGTTAGACGCTTTATTAGGCGGACCATCGCCCGCAACAAAACACCCGAACACTTTGCCAGAATCAACGGTAGAAGATGAAGCGGTCGGCGTTGGAAAAGATGGTGATCTTCGAAAATTACCGGTAGAAATGATACAGCGCGGCAAATATCAACCGCGACGGGATATGCAACCGGAAGCACTGGAAGAACTGGCGGAAAGTATTAAAGTCCAGGGCGTCATGCAGCCAATCGTTGTTCGTCCCATCAGTGCCGATAAGTATGAGATTATCGCGGGCGAAAGAAGATGGCGCGCCACTCAATTAGCGGGATTGGATTCGATTCCCGTATTGGTTCGTCACGTACCGGACGAAGCGGCCATTGCTATGTCTTTGATCGAAAATATTCAGCGCGAAGACCTGAATCCTATCGAGGAAGCAATGGCACTAGCGCGGCTGCAACAGGAATTTGAACTGACTCACCAACAAGTCGCTGAAGCCGTTGGTAAATCGCGAACTACTGTAACGAATCTACTGCGCTTAACGTCTTTGCGTGAAGATGTGCAGCGCATGCTTGAATATGGTGATCTGGAAATGGGACACGCAAAAGCCCTCTTGGGTCTTCCTCTTGAACACCAATCGCAAGCTGCAAATACCGTGGTGAGCAAAGGCATGTCAGTTCGCCAGACTGAAGCCTTGATTCGCTCCTTGTTGAGTTCAATCACCACGGGTAAAACGAAATCTGATCAAAAGATAGACCCTGACATCAAACATCTACAAGACCAGCTTTCCGAAAAAATTGGCGTTCCTGTGATGGTACAACACAGCGCTAAGGGAAAAGGTAAGCTGGTTTTAAAATATAATAACCTCGACGAACTGGACGGTATTCTAAACCATATCAAATAAACGGCGTGGCCAGAAATAGCCTCAAGTTTTCCTTAAAGCACAACATATGGTAGTCGTTTCTTTAAAACATTCCCGGATGATGTATTTTGTGTAAAATCAAAGGGGTCGAGTTTGAATCCGAGTCGAATCGGTTCGATAAGACTACCAACCTTTAATCGGCGATCATCGATAATATGGTTGAATACCTCGCGCATTATCCCTATAATGCGCCCGCGTTTATTAGACGATTGAACGGCTTTTTTACAAGACATTTTGGTGTTTTGACGAATGCCTAAGAGGATGCAGTGCAGTTAGGTATAAAGACTATGCACGGCGCTAAGATCCAAAAACCTCCATTTCTTCGTATTTATGCAAGTCAGTGCGTTGTGCTCGTATGCATATCGACGGTTTTATTGTTCGCTGACCGTGTTATAGCCTATTCGTCTTTACTTGGCGGAATCATTTCAATAGGCCCAAATATATATTTTGCCCGACTGGCATTCCGTTTTACTGGAGCTAGTGCGGCCAACGATGTAACCAGCTCGCTTTACGTCGGTGAAGTTGGAAAGTTTGTACTGACAGCCGTTTTGTTTGCCTGCGTATTTGTGCTGATAAAACCGCTGTCGACCGCAATGCTTTTTACGTCATTTATTTTTATGACAGCGCTAAACCTGGTTTTAGTGCTTCGAATGAGCAAGATTTAGCAAGTTTGCTCTTTGTGTTGAATAAATCTTTCGAGAGAACACTATGTCAGGTGAGAACCTAACAGTTAACGGTTATATCAAACATCACTTAACAAACCTAACCTATGGCAAGCTGCCAGCGGGTTACGTTCGTGAAGACAATGGCGAAAAACAGGTTCTTCAGCAGGATACCTGGACAATGGCACATGGCGGCGACGAAGCCTCTGCTATGGGTTTTAATGCGATACACATCGACAGCATGGCTTGGTCGATTGGCTTGGGATTAATCTTTTGTTTGTTGTTTCGCTCTGTGGCTAAAAAAGCCAGTAGCGGTGTACCGTCCGGCGTAATAAACCTCGTTGAGATGATTGTCGACTTTGTTGATAGCAACGTAAAAGACACCTTTCACGGGCGAAACCCCATTGTTGCCCCTTTAGCTCTGACCGTGTTCGTCTGGGTATTTTTAATGAATCTTATGGATTTGGTGCCGGTCGATCTATTACCCGAACTATTTGCTCTAATTGGCATCCCTTATCAAAAAATTGTACCGTCCACGGACCCCAATATCACCATGGGTATGGCTCTCGGAGTATTCCTGATGATGTTATATTACAACATCAAGGTTAAGGGGTTTGGTTTTGTCAAAGAATTAACGATGACGCCTTTCAATCATCCCCTATTTATACCGATCAACTTGTTTATGGAGGTTGTCGGCTTCATTGCTAAGCCTTTCTCTTTGGGTCTTCGTCTCTTCGGAAATATGTATGCGGGTGAAATGATCTTTATTCTTATTGCTGCACTATTCGGTGCCGGGGCATTGTGGTTTGTTCCCGCCGGCCTGATGCAAATGGGATGGTCTTTGTTCCATGTACTTATTATCACCTTGCAGGCATTTATCTTTATGGTCTTAACCGTTGTCTATCTAAGCATGGCCCACGAAGACCATTGATATTATTTTAACTACTATTTGTTTAATTTTTTAATTAGGAGAACACTATGGAATTAATCTACGTTGCTGCCGCCATTATGATGGGTTTGGGTGGACTTGGGGCTGCTATCGGAGTGGGTTTGTTGGGTGGTAAGTTGCTCGAAGGTTCAGCGCGACAGCCAGAACTAGCTCCAAAACTACAGGTTACTTTCTTCTTGGGCGCAGGTCTTGTTGATGCGATTCCCATTATCGGTGTTGGTATTGCGATGTACTTGATATTTGTTGTTGCTCCGGCCGCCGCATAATCAGTACCACCACCGACATTTACTCGCGTAAATATCGGTATTGCACCAATAGTTTGAACGAACGGATTATGTTTTTTAATAATCTCCAAATAAGCATTTTGTGAGGAGCATAGCGTGAATATTAATTTAACGCTAATTGGGCAAATGATTACTTTTGCTCTGTTTGTGATCTTCTGCATGAAGTATATCTGGCCACCGATAGTAGCCGCTATGCAAGAACGTGCAGTTAAAATTGCTGACGGCCTTGAAGCGGCAGATCGTGCTGGAAGAGATCTTGAGTTAGCGCAGGAACGCGCTACCAAACGATTGCACGAAGCAAAAGAAGAAGCTTCCGTAATTATTGAAGCCGCTAATAAACGTGGTTCTCAGATTGTGGAAGAAGCAAAAGATCAGGCTCGTGAAGAAGGTAATCGACTTAAAACAGCTGCACAAGCTGAAATAGAGCAAGAAGTTAATCGCGCCAAAGAGCAGTTGCGTGGCCAGGTTGGTTCTTTAGCAATAGCTGGGGCTGAAAAAGTGCTAGAAGCCTCTATCGATGAAAATGCTCACAAAGCTCTGGTTGAAAAACTGGCTGCGAGTCTTTAAGCGAGGAAAGTATGGCTGAATTAAGTACTCTTGCAAGACCCTACGCTAAGGCCGTTTTTGAGGTTGCAGTGAATACCGGCGATTTAGATGGTTGGTCAAATCAACTATCCTTAGCCGCTGCTGTTTCTCAAGCCGAAAAGGTGAAGAACATATTAAACTCACCTTCTTTGACTAGCACTGAACAAGCTACAAAATTTAATGATGTTTGTGGCGAAGAGACAAGCGCCAGTACCCAAAATTTTATTAAAGTACTGGCCGAGAACAAACGAATACCCTTACTACCAGAGATAGTGAAGCTATTTGAACAGTTTAAGTCCAATCGGGAAAAAAGCGTCGATGTTGAAGTTGCGTCTGTTTTTGAACTGGATGACGCCATTCAGGAAAAACTAAACACAGCTTTGAGTCGCAAGCTCGAACGCGAAGTAAATTTGCATACAGCTATCGACAAAGAACTTATTGGCGGAGTTATTATTCGCGCTGCCGATATCGTTATTGATGGAAGTATTCGTGGACGTCTGGCAAAACTTGCAGAAAATATGAACGCCTAATTTTTTTACACTGTATCTCGGCGTTATGTAATAGCTAAGATTTCTAAAAATTGTTAACGACAAATTTATAGTTCAGGCACTCCTGCACCTATAACAGGATTGAGGAAACGACAATGCAACAGCTGAATCCATCTGAGATTAGCGAAATAATCAAAAGCCGCATCGATCAACTTGACGTGTCTTCTGAAGCTCAAAACGAAGGTACAATTGTGTCGGTCACCGACGGTATCATTCGTATCCACGGACTTACCGATGTGATGTACGGTGAGATGATCGAGTTTGAAGGCGGCATTTATGGAATGGCGTTGAACCTCGAGCGCGATTCTGTTGGCGCGATTATTTTAGGTGACTATCAGAGCTTGGCGGAAGGTCAAACATGTAAATGTACTGGCCGTGTTGTTGAAGTTCCCGTGGGTCCTGAATTACAAGGTCGTGTTGTCGACGCACTCGGGAACCCGATTGACGGTAAAGGTCCTATTAACACGACCCAAACCGATTTTCTGGAAAAAGTGGCACCTGGTGTAATCGAGCGTCAGTCAGTTGATCAGCCGGTTCAAATCGGTTTGAAATCTGTTGATGCGATGGTTCCTATTGGTCGAGGTCAGCGCGAATTAATCATCGGAGACCGCCAGATCGGAAAAACCGCAATTGCAATTGATGCCATTATTAATCAGAAAAACTCAGGCATCAAATGTGTTTATGTTGCGGTCGGACAAAAAGCTTCATCGGTAGCAGCTGTTGTGCGAAAGCTCGAAGAGCACGGCGCGATGGATCATACCATCGTTGTTGCTGCAACAGCATCTGATCCGGCAGCCATGCAATTTTTGGCACCTTTTGCTGGATGTACCATGGGCGAATACTTCCGCGATCGCGGTGAAGACGCTTTGATCATCTATGATGATTTAACCAAGCAAGCGTGGGCATATCGTCAAATCTCTTTGTTGCTTCGCCGTCCACCAGGTCGTGAAGCCTATCCTGGCGATGTATTCTATTTGCACTCTCGTTTGCTAGAGCGCTCTGCACGAGTTAACGCCAATTACGTGGAGAAATTCACGAACGGCGAAGTTAAAGGAAAGACCGGTTCATTGACAGCACTACCTATCATCGAAACTCAGGCTGGTGATGTGTCAGCTTTCGTACCAACGAACGTAATTTCTATTACGGACGGCCAGATATTCCTGGAAGCCGATATGTTTAACGCCGGTGATCGTCCAGCGATGGATACCGGTATTTCTGTGTCACGTGTTGGTAGTTCTGCTCAAGTAAAAATCATGAAAAAGCTGTCTGGTGGTATAAAAACTGCCTTGGCGCAATATAGCGAGATGAAAGCTTTCTCACAGTTTGCGTCCGATCTTGATGAGGCGACAAAAGCACAGTTAGATGACGGTGTTCGTGTAACCGAGCTGATGAAACAAAAGCAGTATGCTCCCTTAAATGTGGCTGAGATGGGCTTGATGCTTTTCTGCGCTAACCAAGGTCATCTTGCCGACATTCCCGTCGAGAAAATAGGTGACTTCGAAGCAGCGTTATTATCTTTTGCCAACAGCGAATATTCAGAACTTATGAAGTCCATTGCTGCGACAGGTGATTGGAACGATGAAAACGAAGCGAAATTTAAAGAGGCCGTAGAGAAGTTTAAATCCACTCAAACTTTTTGATTGAGATAGGGGGTAGGATTTTTCTAACCCCTATTTATGAGTAGCTTTTTGTAGGTAAAAATATGGCAAGCGGAAAGGAAATACGTACTCAGATATCGAGTATTAAAAGTACGCAAAAAATTACTAGCGCCATGGAAATGGTTGCGGCGAGTAAAATGCGTAAAGCGCAAGAGAGAATGCAAGTGGGCAAACCCTATGCTCACCGTATTCGATCGGTTGTAGGGCACATTGCGAACGCGAACCCTGAACACAAACACATGTTTATGTTAGAGCGTGAAGTAAAACGTGTTGGGTTTATTATTATTTCTACCGATCGCGGACTCTGTGGCGGCTTGAATATCAATCTATTCAAGACAGCCGTTCGATCGATGCGAGAATTTGCCGAAAAAGACATTGAAATTGATCTGTGTTTGATAGGCGCGAAAGCCTCAGCTTTTTTCAATAGTTACGGTGGAAATGTTGTCGCAGCGAAACGGGACATCGGTGAAGATCCTGCTATAGCTGATTTGATCGGTAGCGTAAAAATCATGTTAGATTCATATGCTGACGGGAAAATCGACCAATTATTTTTGGTTTCTAATGAGTTCGTCAATACCATGACTCAAAACGCTACGGTGCAACAATTAATGCCTTTGGTCGCTGAACAAGACGAAGGGATGAAGCACTATTGGGATTATATATACGAACCCGATGCAAAAGAGCTTCTTGAAGGTTTATTGACTCGTTATTTGGAGTCACAAGTCTACCAGGCGGTTGTTGAAAATGGCGCTTGCGAACAGGCTTCCCGAATGTTGGCAATGAAAAACGCCACCGAAAATGCGGGCGATCTGATCGACGACTTGCAACTTGTTTACAACAAAGCCAGACAGGCTGCAATTACACAGGAATTGTCTGAAATTGTTAGTGGCGCAGCGGCTATAAGTAGCTGATAACGCAAAGAAGTTAAAAGCGATCGGATCAGTACTAAAAACTGACTTCGAGCTCAGGTTGAAGTCAGGCAATTGGTGCTGGCTTGAAAGAAGAAAATGCAAACAGAATTTAATTTTGAAGGCCGGGCGATACAAACGCGGCCCAAAAATCCTAGAGAGGAACCGGAAATGAGTAGCGGACAAATCGTTCAGATCATTGGCGCGGTAATCGATGTGGAATTTCCACGTGATTCAGTACCTAAGGTTTATGATGCACTGAAAGTCACCGAAAAGGACTTGACCCTTGAAGTACAGCAGCAGTTAGGCGATGGAATCGTACGTACGATTGCTATGGGTGCTTCAGAAGGTATAAGCCGAGGTTTATCAGTCGATAATACAAACTCACCGATTTCCGTACCTGTTGGTATTGAGACGCTAGGTCGTATAATGGATGTGCTCGGCAATCCTATCGACGAATGCGGACCGATTGGAGAGAAAGAACGTGCTCCGATTCATCGTAAAGCACCAGCCTATGATCAGTTGTCTGCGTCTGACGACCTATTAGAAACCGGAATTAAAGTTATTGATCTTGTCTGTCCAATAGCTAAGGGCGGTAAAGTGGGTCTATTCGGCGGAGCTGGTGTTGGCAAAACAGTTAACATGATGGAATTGATCAATAACATCGCTGTTTCTGGCGGTGGTCTTTCTGTGTTTGCCGGTGTTGGAGAGCGAACTCGTGAAGGTAACGATTTCTACTATGAAATGCAGGAAGCGGGCGTTGTTAATGTCGAAACTCCTTCTGAATCTAAAGTAGCGATGGTTTACGGTCAGATGAATGAGCCTCCTGGAAACCGTTTACGTGTTGCATTAACAGGATTGACCATGGCGGAGAAATTCCGTGATGAAGGTAAAGATGTCTTGTTGTTTGTCGACAATATATATCGTTATACTCTTGCCGGAACAGAGGTTTCAGCACTGCTGGGCCGTATGCCTTCAGCGGTTGGGTACCAGCCGACACTCGCTCAAGAAATGGGCGAATTGCAAGAGCGCATTACATCTACCAAGACTGGTTCGATCACCTCCATCCAAGCGGTCTACGTACCAGCAGATGATTTGACTGATCCGTCACCGGCTACCACCTTTGCTCACCTTGACTCAACCGTTGTGTTAAGTCGAGATATTGCATCGAAGGGTATCTATCCGGCAATCGATCCTTTGGATTCTACGTCCAGACAGCTCGATCCTTTGATTATCGGTAGTGAGCATTATGATACCGCTCGTGGCGTACAGTCCGTACTTCAACGTTATAAAGAATTGAAAGATATTATCGCCATTTTAGGCATGGACGAATTGTCTGAAGAAGATAAACTCGCCGTTAACCGTGCCCGTAAAATAGAAAGGTTCTTGTCACAACCCTTTACCGTTGCTGAAGTCTTTACTGGCTCACCCGGAAAATACGTTACTTTAAAAGAAACAATTTCTAGTTTCAAAGGTATCTTAGAGGGCGAATACGACCATATTCCCGAGCAGGCTTTCTTGATGTGTGGTGGAATTGACGAAGTACTGGAGAAAGCCAAGGCAATGTAATAAACAAAGGGAGTACTCGGTATTCCCTGTTTTTTACTGAAAGTGGTTTGGAACTAAATAGAAAAGAAATTAAACAGGCGTCCTTTTATGGCTATGACTATTCATTGCGATATCGTCAGTGCAGAGCAAGAAATTTTCGCAGGGTTGGTGGAGCTGATAGTTGCTACCGGTTCTCTGGGAGATCTCGGGATTAGTTATGGCCATGCGCCATTGCTAACCTCGCTAGAGCCAGGTCCAATTCGAATCAAAAAACAAAATGGCGAAGAAGAGGTCTATTATCTCTCGGGCGGCTATTTGGAAGTTCAACCCGGTATTGTCAGTGTATTAGCAGATACTGCCATTCGCGCCGACGACATTGATGAAGCCTCGGCCCTAGCTGCTCAAAAAGAAGCGGAACATGCCCTTGTCAATCAGACCGGCGACTTTGATTACGGCCGAGCTTCTGCACAGCTAGCTGCTGCAACGGCTCAACTTCGTACAATTCAGGCTATTCGGAAAAAGTTTGGCTAGTGTCCAAATTTGGCTATTGCCCGGATTTGGATAGTTTCTTGATTTGATCAGATGTAAGATGGCTAACAACCCTTTTACATTAGTACACAACAGGTACAAAAAAAGGGTGGCTATGGCTGCCCTTTTTTGTGCCTCCAAAAAAAGGCAACACAAAAAACTGGCGTAAGAAGCTATAATAATAACGAGCACTTATAGAATAAAAGGAAGTCTAGTGGACACCAATACAATAACCGAGATAATTATACTAGCCGCCGGTCAAGGTAAACGGATGCGCTCCAAGTTACCGAAGGTTTTGCACTGTATAGCGGGTAAACCGATGCTGGGCCATGTCATCGATAGTGCAAAAGAGCTCGATGTGGCGAAGGTACATGTCGTTGTCGGTCACGGCGCAGATCTGGTAAAAAAAGAATTCGATGATCCTGCTATCTGTTGGGCTACTCAAGCCGAGCAACTCGGAACCGGTCACGCAGTCGCTCAAGCGATGCCTAGTGTCGATCCAAACTCTATCGTACTAATTGCCTATGGTGATGTTCCTTTAGTGAAACCATCAACAATGGCTTCGCTAATAGAATCAGCCGACGAAGACACCCTGTCTTTACTCACCGTATTTCTCGATGACCCTTCGAATTACGGTCGTATCGTGCGTGAATCCGGTAAGATATGCGCTATTGTTGAAGAAAAAGATGCCAATGAAGAACAGCGAACGATACAAGAAATTAATACAGGAATCCTAGCGGTAACAGCAGAAAAGCTGCAAGAGTGGCTTCCCAGATTGTCCTCAGACAACGCCCAAAAAGAATATTATCTGACTGAGATTATTGCGATGGCTGTCAAAGACGGAATGAAAGTCATCGCTCAGCACCCTGACTCAGTGATGGAGGTAGAGGGTGCAAATGATCGCTTACAAATCGCTGCCTTAGAAAGGAGCTACCAACAACAGCAGGCGCTCCGCTTAATGATGGAGGGCGCAACGCTTGCAGACCCAGATCGCTTTGACGTGAGAGGAAACGTGACCGTTGGGGAAGACGTGTTTATCGATGTCAACTGTGTTTTTATAGGCGAGGTTTCGATCGCTGACGATGTCACGATCGGACCCAACTGCATCATTGAAAACTCTTGCATTGGCCAAGGCACTGTCATAAAAAGTCATTGCGTTTTGGAAAATGCCAGTGTGGCTGAAAACTGCGACATAGGACCTTTTGCTCGACTGCGTCCGGGATCTGTGTTGGCGAATAAGGTCAAAGTAGGCAATTTTGTGGAAGTAAAAAATACCGTGCTGGGCGAGGGCAGTAAAGCCAATCACTTGGCGTATTTGGGTGACTCAGTTTTAGGAAGCTTTTGTAATATTGGTGCCGGAACAATTACTTGTAATTATGACGGTGCTAACAAATACAAAACGACCCTGGGGAATAATGTTTTCATCGGGTCTAACAGCACCTTAGTGGCGCCCATTAATATCGGCGACGATGGATTCGTTGGCGCTGGATCAACGGTAACGAAAAACATACCAAGTAATCAACTCGCGATCGGCCGTGGCAAGCAGAGAAATATTGCTGGTTGGAAAAAACCGGTAAAGAGTTAACAAATAAGGATTTATTATGTGCGGAATAGTCGGAGCGGCAGCTCGTAGAGAAGTCTCTGCTATATTGGTTGAAGGATTAAAGCGCCTGGAATATCGTGGATATGATTCCGCGGGCGTCGCGATTATTGACAATGATGGTTTGATCGGATCTCACAAACGTATGGGTAAAGTCGCAGTGTTGGACGAAGCAATGCGAACTAACCCTTTGAGCGGCGTGACCGGTATCGCACATACGCGATGGGCAACCCATGGTCAGCCCTCAGAAGAGAATGCGCATCCACACATTTCAGGCGATCGAATCGCCCTAGTTCATAACGGTATAATCGAAAACCACAAAATTCTTCGAGAAGAACTAACAGCACAAGGCTACACGTTTAACTCCCAAACTGATACTGAAACGATTGTTCATCTGGTCCATTCAGAGGTATCTAAGGGATTCGGTCTGCTAGAAGCCGTTAACGCAGCGGTTAAGAAACTCGAAGGTGCTTTTGGCTTAGCGGTCATAGATAAAAACGAACCAGATAGAATAATCTGTGCGCGAAGCGGCAGTCCACTCGTACTCGGATTAGGTCTAGGAGAAAACTTTCTAGCGTCTGATCAAATGGCATTGCGCCAAGTCACTGATAGATTTATATATCTTGAGGAAGGGGATTTTGCAGAAATCACTCCCGATAGCTATCGGATTTGGGATGCTCAACATAAGGAAGTCGCGCGAAAAATATTACGCTTAACCGATAAGACCGAAGCGGCGAATAAGGGAAACTTTCGGCATTACATGCTTAAGGAAATTTTCGAACAACCGGAGGTTATTAGAAATACACTGCGCGGTCGCCTGGGAAACAATCGTGTTTTAGAGCAGGCGTTTGGAACTGAAGCTGCAAAAATATTTGATAAAACCAAAGCCGTTCAAATTGTTGCCTGTGGCACAAGTTATCATGCTGGGATGGTCGCTCAATATTGGATTGAAGGAATAGCCGGTGTCCCGTGTCGAGTAGAGGTTGCCAGTGAGTTTCGTTATCGCAAGTTTGTTGTACAGGATGACACCTTACTATTAACCATTTCACAATCCGGCGAAACAGCTGATTCATTGGCCGCATTACGCCTGGCAAAAACATTAGGCTATGCATCTACGATGACGATTTGTAACGTGGCGCAGAGTTCGTTGGTGAGGGAATCTGACCTCGCGTTGATGACAGAAGCTGGACCTGAAATTGGCGTGGCATCAACGAAGGCTTTTACCACACAGTTGGTGGGCCTGTTGTTACTCACAGTTGTTCTAGGCCGTCGGCAAGGGCTTGAACCCAGCGAAGAAGAAAAGATTGTAAACGCACTTCGCAAACTACCTGAAATGTTAGAAGAAACATTAAAGCTTGATCGAGACATCAAAAAAATGTCGATGTCATTTTCTGAAAAAAACCACGCTCTATTTCTAGGCCGTGGCGCACAGTGGCCTATCGCAATGGAGGGGGCACTAAAGCTCAAGGAAATTTCCTACATACATGCTGAGAGTTATGCCGCTGGTGAACTGAAACACGGTCCTCTGGCTCTGGTTGACTCCGATATGCCGGTTATCGCTGTCGCGCCAAATGATGAACTTCTGGAAAAGCTAAAATCTAACTTGGAAGAAGTACAGGCAAGAGGTGGTGAGTTGTTTGTATTCGCCGATAAAGCTTCCGGTTTTAGTAGCAGTGATGACGTGAGCTTGATCAGCGTTCCCAACGTCCCCGATGTTATCGCTCCCATAATATACACAATCCCGCTGCAATTACTTTCCTACCATGTAGCGGTTTTGAAGGGAACGGATGTAGATCAACCACGTAATTTGGCGAAATCTGTAACGGTTGAATAGCAATATTCGGTGCCTGTTATTGGTTTCACTCGATACCTAATATCAGGAAAAACTAGCGATGGGCGAAGATATTTTCCGGCCTAAAGTCCTTTTCCTTTGTACTGGAAATTCTTGTCGTAGCCAAATGGCTGAAGGCTGGTTAAACCATTTAAAAGCGGAGAAATTTGTTGCTTATTCAGCGGGTATCGAGAACCGTGGAATTGATCCGCTCGCTGTAAAAGTGATGGCAGACGAAGGTGTTGATATCTCGCGACAGTGGTCGAAAAAATTATCACAATTGACTGTAATCCCTGATTTTGTCGTGACCGTTTGCGCCTCCGCCGCCAGAAATTGCCCTCAACTCGAAGCGCAATCCAAAAAGGTTCATGTGGTATTTAATGACCCACCAGAAATGGCTTTGGCTGCGAATTCTGAAGCAGAGATCTTAAATTGTTATCGTAATGTTCGGGATGAAATCAAATCTTTTGTTGAAAATATTGAAGACTATTTGAAATGAAATTTGGCGTGATAAATTGTCCACGAAATTTTTTGCCCATCTTTTTCTATAAAACACAGTGGATTTTGCGATGGAATCAGTAATTGAAGAGTTAAGAGCCTGTAACGAAAAGGTACCCGTGCCCTTAGAATTACCGGACATGGACGATATAATCGACGCAGAAGAACAAATCATGCTGTCATTAGACGGAGAGTTCCGCCAGTTTTTATTGACGGTCAGTGATGTTATTTACGGTACACTCGAGCCTGTAACGGTAGCCGATCCTAATTCACATACCTATTTGCCGGAAGTGGCTGCGATGGCCTGGTCGCTCGGGGTTTCACGGGAGTTAATTCCTTTGTGTGAGGACCGAGGAAGTTACTACTGCACTAATGAAGCGGGAGAAGTGATTTTGTGGAAGGACGGTGAAGTCACTGAGGATGAACCATGGTCAAATGTCTGGCAATGGGCCGAGGGCGTTTGGCTGAACAATTATTAATTGTTGAAAGAATACAATCTTCCAAATTTATCAATACGGTTAGAGATTTGCTAAGTTGACGTTGACTCAAAGGCTTCCGATTCTATATTCATTCAGACGTTGTCCCTACGCCATTCGCGCGCGGATGGCTCTTTATGTCTGTGGAATAAGCGTAGAGTTAAGAGAGGTGGTACTAAAAAACAAACCGGCGAGCATGCTCCATTACTCTAAAAAGGGGTCTGTTCCTGTTTTAGTTTTTGAGAATGGTCGGGTCATTGATGAAAGCATTGATATCGTTAACTGGGCTCTATCTGTCCATGATCCTGAACAGCTAAAAAGCGGCCTGTCAAAAAGAGAAACAGATGAAGTACAAAGCCTGCAAGGAGAAAACGACTATATATTTAAATCACATTTGGACCGCTATAAGTACGCTGATCGTCACCCGGAAGGCACACGGGAAGAATATCAAAAGCATTGCCTGTCATTTATCAGTGCATTAGAGTTGAAGCTGGAAAAAACGAAGTTCCTAATTGGCGATAAAAGGACTGTCGCCGACATTGTGGTCATGCCCTTTATTCGCCAGTTTGCACACGTTGACAAAAAATGGTTCGATGATTGTGAATATCATCAGGTAAAACGTTGGTTATATGATGAGATAGAAGGGGAAACGTTCTCCAAGATTATGAAAAAATATCCAGCGTGGGAGCCAGAGCAAACCCAGCTTATCTTTCCCTAGGTTGCTCTATTCCCTCTTCTGAATCTTAACTGTTCAGTCATCGATTACTCGACAAAAGCGCGCTCGACAACATAGTGGCCCAAGTTTCCGCGACGAGCCTCTTCGAATCCATTTTGATTAAGAATTTCGCTTGTTTCTTTTAACATACTAGGACTGCCGCAAATCATAAATCTATCAACATCGGTGTTTATTGGCTCCAAACCGACATCATTTGCTAACTTCCCACTGCGCAATAAATCAGTCAGTCGGCCTGTATTTCGATAGGGCTCTCGCGTCACTGTCGGATAGTAGATTAATTGCTCTCGAATTTGTTCGCCAAAATACGGGTTATTGGGTAGCGCTTGGTTAATGGTATCTTGGTAGGCGAGTTCTTCCTCGAAGCGACAGCCATGGGTCAGAATCACTTTGTCGAATTGCTCATAGGTTTCCGGGTCTTTAATAATGCTCATAAAGGGAGCTAAGCCAGTGCCAGTACTGATCAAATAGAGATTTCGGCCCGGCAATAGATTATCAAGTAACAAAGTACCCGTGGGTTTCGAGCTAAGGAGGATCTCGTCACCGGGTTTGATCGCCTGTAGCTGTGAAGTCAAAGGACCGTCAGGCACCTTAATGCTAAAAAACTCAAGTTGTTCCTCATAGTTTGCACTGGCAATACTATAAGCTCTCATTAACGGCTTACCATCAGTTTCCAACCCGATCATAGTGAAATGTCCATTTTTAAACCTAAACCCCGGCTGACGCGTGGTTTTGAAACTAAAAAGAGTATCAGTCCAGTGATTAACTTCCGTAACTTGTTCTCTTAGTACATTACTCATAGTAGATACCCCACTCCGGTTTTCGTAAATCTGACTGTGAGAATAAGATAATTCAATATATCTGTAAAATGGGTTATTCTTATATTAATAATCGGATTTACAGATTTAATGTGGTTCTTGAAAAGGTGACAATTGAATGCGATATACCTTGAGGCAGCTGGAGGTTTTTCTAGCTACAGCACATTTCCAAAACGTAACGAGGGCAGCAGACAGCTTGGCGATGTCCCAATCGGCAGCGAGTGGGGCTCTAAAAGATTTGGAGCAGCAATTTGACGTGTTGCTTTTTGACAGGGTTGGTAAACGCTTACAGGCAAACGAGTTGGGACGCCTTTTGCGACCCAAAGCTGAGGCTTTACTCGAACAGGCGAAGGAGTTGGAACAACAGCTTGCTAAGCACAAGGACGTTGGAAGCTTAAAGCTCGGCGCAACTCTCACCATCGGCAACTACCTAGCCGTTGGTTTGATCGCTGAATTTATGAAAGAAACGCCCGGTGCACAAGTGAGTTTGGAAGTCGCCAACACCGCCTCCATCGCCAAACAGGTGCTAAATTTCGAACTTGATATTGGTCTAATAGAAGGCGAAATACAGGACCCGGATCTGGAGGTGAACCATTGGCGTGACGACGAGCTGGTTGTTTTCTGTGCACAGAATCATCCCTGGGCCTCCAAAAAGCAGCTCAGTGATGAAAACCTGATAAATGCTGAATGGATATTACGTGAACAAGGCTCCGGTACCCGGCAAGGGTTCGACCGGGCTATGCACGGGCTTATTCCCCATCAAAATATCACACTGGAACTGCAACATACCGAAGCAATCATCCGTGCAGTGGAAGCCGGCATGGGTATTTCCTGTCTATCAAGCATTGCTGTGGAAGATTCTTTCGCGCGCGGAAGTTTAGTACCCTTGGCGATTCCTCATCGAGATTTATCCCGGGCTTTTTACTTTATCTTGCGAAAAGATAAATACCAAAGCGAGGGCATTAACAAGTGGCTCAAACTCTGTGCTCGTTAGGCAATTAGGGGTATTTCTTTTGCTGCCAATTGGTCTTAAAAACACAATGACAATTGCGGAGCGTGATATATATTTTATTAGTGAAGTTTTTATTTCTCGATAAGAACTCAAATAAAAGCTACGTATCGGAGTAATCCCATGGCGATTAAGCAGAAAACTAAAATGACGAACCAGGAACCTGAAACTGAGAATATGGAGGCAGTCGCGGAAGTCGACGAGGTGGAGATAGAACAGGGTGAACATGAGAAAGAAATTAGCAGTCCATTTTTCAAAACCGTTAAGCAACTGGGCACTACAGTCGTTCACGCAACTGTCGGTGCTGTTATTACGATCGAACATCGGACTGCAAAATGGTTTAATCGGCTGGTTGAAAAAGGCGCTCGTTATCAGTATCAAAGCAACACACAAGATAGAGCTGCCGATGAATTAAGGGCTAGCGAAAAACTTAAGAAAAAAGAAAAGGCGGAAAGAAACCCGAAACCAAGAGCAGTTGATAGAATACACAACCTCGAAACCAGTATTGAGCATAGCTTAGGAAAAGGCAGGACCAACACGCTGCACTGGATGGGAGTGTCGAGTCGTAACGATTTTACGGTGTTACAGCAGCAAGTAGCAGACTTGACTCAACAGGTTGAGGAGTTACAAAGTCGTTTGTTAGAAAAAAAACATGAAGAAAAGACGGCTGAGTTACCGGTCACCGAGGCCGCAGACCATGCTGACAAAGCAACGGGTGAGAACTAGTTGATGCTCAAAACACAGAAGTCCGCCTTTTTGGGCGTGAAAGGTGTGTTTTTACAGAAGGATACAAACTCCATACCGGAAGGGAGAGGTATATAGACGGACTCTATTAAAACTCTCCGTCTTTTTACCGGCGAGGAGTTTTCGGCTACCGGAAATAACGATGTTATCGCCATTTTCAGATGTATTTGATCATTGATGTTGGGAATGTGTAATTAATGGCGTTGAGAATATGGGACCCTTCTAAAAGTTGATCGTTTGTATTACGCGGCTATCTTCGATAGTATACGCGCCCCGCCCGCCCATCGCTCAATTTTTGACCCCCTCGATTGGTGTAGGATTTTTCCGTCCGCGCATAAGCTTTTGCTGCAGGCGTTAATGTAATCTGAGAGTTTGCCATGTTTGAGTTTCACCCCAGTAAAGTAGCCACAATTAAAAATGATGTGTTATCCGGTCTGACTGTAGCTTTGGCTTTGGTTCCGGAGGCGGTTGCATTCGCGTTTGTGGCCGGTGTAGAGCCGTTGGTCGGTTTATACGCTGCCTTTATGGTGGGCTTGATTACGGCTTGTATTGGTGGACGGCCGGGTATGATTTCCGGTGCAACCGGTGCATTGGCTGTCGTCATGGTAGCTTTAGTGGCAGATCATGGCGTGGAGTATCTATTTGCTACCGTTGTTTTGATGGGAATACTACAGATCCTCGCCGGAGTACTTAAGTTAGGGAAATTCATTCGTATGGTGCCCCATCCGGTTATGCTTGGCTTTGTTAATGGCCTGGCGATCGTCATCCTATTAGCTCAGTTGAGTCAATTTGGTATCGCCGGAGACCCGGGATGGTTAAGCGGTACGTTTATGGAAGGTACGATAGTCGATATTGCCTGGCTTGAAGGTAGCCAGATGATTATGTTGATCGGCTTGGTTGTAATGACTATGGTCATCATTCACTATTTACCTAGAATCACAACCGCCGTCCCGTCTTCGCTGGTCGCTATATTAGTGGTGAGTCTATTAGTTTTTGGCCTGAATCTCGATACGCGTGTGGTCGGGGATATTGCTTCGATAAAAGGGGGTCTTCCTACTTTCCATATTCCCTCGGTGCCTTTCAATCTTGAAACTTTTATTATTATTTTACCTTACTCGATTATTTTGGCCGCGATCGGCCTCATCGAATCTTTGCTGACATTGCGGTTAGTGGACGAAATTACAGAATCTCGCGGACGGGGCAATAAAGAATGTATTGGTCAGGGCGTCGCAAATACCGTCACCGGCATGTTTGGTGGCATGGGTGGTTGCGCGATGATCGGACAAAGTATGATTAACGTAAATTCCGGCGGACGGGGTCGGCTTTCGGGTATTACAGCCGCGATATGTTTACTGTTATTTATTTTGGTTGCGTCACCATTGATCGAGAATATTCCACTCGCCGCTCTTGTTGGCGTGATGTTTATTGTTGTCATCGGTACTTTTGAGTGGAGTAGTTTTCGAATTATCGGCAAAGTCCCACGTAGCGATGCGATGGTTTTAGTTTTAGTGTCAGCGGTAACAGTCGCGACAGATCTGGCAGTCGCCGTTGTGGTTGGCGTCATTGTTTCTGCTCTAGTTTTTGCTTGGGAACACGCTAAACACATACTAATCGAATCGCGTGAGGATCATAAAGGATCTACGGTATACGCTGTAACTGGACCGCTGTTCTTTGGTTCTGTCACCGCATTTCTGGACCGGTTTGACCCTCAGCAGGATAACGACGATGTTGTTATTGATTTTGCACGTTCGAGAGTGGCCGATCATTCCGGGTTGGAGGCGATCGATACTTTAGCCGAACGGTATCTCAACGCCGGAAAAACGCTTCACCTTGTTCACTTGAGCGCGGAATGCCGAAAACTACTCGCTAAAGCTGGAAGTATGGTAGAGGTCAACGTGATTGAAGACCCTCAGTACTTTGTCGCTGAGGATAGTCTTGCTTAAAAACAGTGATGGATGGAGGTATCCAGATTGGGAGTCTGGGTGCCTAAAAATATATGAGTTATGAAAAATACAAAGTATGCCGGTTCGCATAATCCTTGAAAGAAACTGACTGAAATATGCCAAATTGAAATAGCACTTCTTAACGCCTGATAAACTAAAGCCACTCCCGATAAATAGAAGTCACAAGAAACTACCCCTGCAAAACCTTCCGTCTAAAACCAAGTCCTCCAAACGGCTCTAATGTAAGAGCCAAACGCTTTAGCTGATCTCTAAGGTTTTTTCTGTTTCGCCCAATCTCAAAATTTCCAATAATAACTGCTAAGATTAGTTTTTAACATTAATGTACTTCACGGTGATTTATGGAATTGAATAGTGGAACTGTCTCCAACGGTGGCGGCAAGGTGTGGTATTTGGACGTAGCGGGAAAGCCACAGGGACCTTATTCCGAAGCACAGATTAGAGCGGGTATTAAACAACACAAAGTGACATCCGACATGCTGTTATTTGGTCCCGGAATGGCTAAATGGGAACCGGTTAGCTGGCATCCCCTTTTTAGCCAGGAAGAGGGCATGTTGCCGAAAAGACCTATTCCGAAGGCCACTTTTCATCAGCGAGAATTAGTGCACGACATCGATTTCTGCATTTACGGCGATGATATGCAGTATGTAGAAATTGAACTGGACCCGAGAGAAGCGGCTATCGCAGAAGCCGGTGCGATGATGTATATGGACAATGTGATCGCAATGGAAACGGTATTTGGCCACGGCGAACAAAGTGGCGTTGTCGACAGTTTAATCGGAGCGGGAAAACGACTGTTGAGCGGTGAAAGCCTTTTTATGACCATATTTACTAATGAGGGAAAAGAGAAACATCGTGTCGCGTTTGCTGCGCCTTATCCTGGGAAAATTCTACCTCTAAATCTGGCAGAATTTGACGGTGAAATTGTTTGTCAAAAAGATGCTTTTTTATGTGCCGCGAAGGGCGTAACTATTGATATTGCCTTTCAAAAACGTCTCGGCGTTGGTTTGTTCGGAGGTGAGGGATTTATTATGCAAAATTTGAGGGGCGATGGTTTAACCTTTCTTCATGCGGGAGGAACGATTCACAATGTAGAACTTTCTCCCGGAGAGAGCTTAAAAGTCGATACGGGGTGTCTCGTTGCACTGGAGAAATCGGTACATTTTGACATACAGTATGTGGGCGGAATTAAGAGCGCTTTGTTCGGTGGAGAGGGATTTTTCTTTGCTACTGTCACGGGCCCGGGCAACGTCTGGCTGCAGTCAATGCCCTTTAGTCGTCTTGCGAGTAAGTTGGATTCCGCACTGCCGCGAAAATCTGGAGGCAGTGGATCCGTAGGAGAAGGTTCCTTGGTCGACTCCCTGGGAGGAATTGGGAATATATTATCGGGCCGGTAAGAAAAATACCGAGGACAGTTTCTATTTCTGCAGGAAGCTGAATATAGCAATTACCGATGGGTTACTGCGGTCAGTATTTTTTCTACCAGCAGGTGTTTATCGGTTTTGTGTTTTTCGTAACCGCGAAAAAAATCATGAACTTGTATGGCTAACATTGCTTGCTGGGTAGGGTTACCAGGTACAAAACCGTCAGGAAACATCGATTGATTTTCGATAATGAAGTCCGCAGCAGCGCGCACATAAAAATAAAGAACCCGGTCTTCTTCGCTCTGAAATTTGAATTTCCACCGCGATGCTTGTTGCGAAATTAAGTCTCTTTCTTCCTCCACGAGTCCCGTTGCGGAGAACACCCGGCAGTCATAGCTACGACAGGTTAAAGGTCGGTACTGGTAGATTGAACATCTATTATTCGACAGCATTGGACAACGACCTTCCTGATCGAATCCCATCAACACATTTCCCTTCGGCAACCCGGGAGCAGAAAATAGTAACTCTTTAGGAATATGTTGCAGTGTTTCTTTTTCGTTGGGAGTAATATGAATAAAGTACGATGATCGACAACAGGCATTGCATTCTCCGCAAGGGACGTCTGCGCTACCACCATTTTTATACGCGTCCCCCGTGGCGATGAGCCAGGAAGAAAAAGAATCTGTTGCAAGCTCGTTTTCTGGTTCAATATTTATGGTGGGTATACTTTTTTTCTTCATTGTTTTTTCGATTGCCAATTACGTGGTTTATCACCGATATAGAAAGCGAACAGCCTTTTCAATGTGGATACTCCAGGGACAAAACATCCGCTCAATTTCCTGGAGTTATAGTCCCTTGGTCTCGACAAGGTAAATTGTCACTACTGATAGTTAACCCAGCTGTTCAATGCATCTAATCTAAAGTGTTGTTCTCGATAATCGAGAACAACACTGTTTTTCAAAATGGCAATAATTCGCAGTCCCGTTGTTACTTTGTTACCGGTTTTATATTTTTTTCCGTTAAGTACAACAAAGCCTCCGTTTTCAGCGAATACGTGTACCGTATAGTCAAGATTCGGTATCGAGTTTCGAAATCGTGGTGGAAATTGAGCGAGCGTTGGTATGGACCGCAGGATGGACTGAGTATTGTCGATTGTATTTCTTTCACTCGGTTCGATATTTGCAGATATAGTCGGTTCAGTATCTTCAGAGTTTACTGATGTTATCACCGTTTTTTTCAGCTTTCTTTTTGCGGAATCTTTGTAGAGAGCGTTGATGTTGGGATCCAGAGGTTGAATGGCTATGGTATTGGTCGGCTCAGTTTTGTCTTGAATTCTTTTGGCAACGATGTCGTTTGGAGCTTTCTGTTCTTCGGATTTGGTGGAATTAGTAACTACCGGTAGGGAATCTCTATTTTCAGTCTTTGATTGCTCCGAAATGTCGCCGAGGGATTTAGGAGTGACGATGACCGAGTTACTTTCTCGCAAATAAAAAAATAGAAAAATACCGACCCCTAGAATAATGGCAGCTTCTATTGCCCATCGTCTAACAGGATAACTTTGAGGCGGAGCGGGCGGACGCACTTCGGAATACAGTATTGTATCTTGCTCCTCGGTTCTTTCCCTATTTGCGCGGTTAAGGGCATCCAATATTAGAGACATAGGCTAGCTCTCGCCTCCAGCACGCTTTTTTATTCCACTAGACTTTTCCATCAGCGGATCTGACAGTGTAAGGGCTTTTCCGATTCGTTGATTTACCGCCAATAGGGTTTTGAGACCCACAACACCGTCAATGTCCAGACCGTTATCCGATTGAAATATTTTGACTCGCCGAGATAAGGACTCGTTGAAAAAGAAGTCAGTTAGCTTGTTTTTCTGCCCATCAATAGTTGCAAACTGATCAGCTAACCAATTAACCATAGGCCCGGAATCGCCTTTGGATATCCGGCCGCTATAATGGGTCGGTGGCTTCCATACAAACGTAAAATCTCCGGTCCACATTTCCCCAAGATCTTTTAGTGGTACGGCCTGAAAATTTCCTTCCGAAACTATTGTGGCATGTGAGCCGTTAATAGAAATGACAGTGGCATAACGAATGAGTTTGGCAGGGGTTAGCAATTTTATTATCGCAGGGCGGTTAAACTCGATTAAATCCTGCCATGATGTCGCAAATTCCTTTACACAATGATAAACCGAAGACGGTGTATTAGTGCAGTCAATGGTCTTTAAATTCAAAGCGGTAGACAGCTCGTCATAAGCTGTTTCCGGTTTTGAGAACAGCATACTAGCTGACTGCTCATCCATTTTTAATCTATGTGTTTTCGGAGCATATTGAGCGGCATCGCTTGCGGCACGTTGTTCTTCAAGGACAGCCGAGTATTGTTGCGGGATTGAACTCCCTGTTTGACTATTCTCTGAATTAAATTGAATATAGTAAGAGGTGCCAATACTCGATAAAACAACGCAGAAAATGACAATGCCAAGGACGAAATACCGTGATGGTTCCCGTAGCAAAAATGTCACCGACTCTTCTTTTTCACCCATCACTTCAATAATGGCTTGTTTGAGTGTCTGGCGATCGACTGCTGCGTTATTTTTAGCGTAGGTACCCAATAGCGAACGGTCACAGAGTATGTTGATTAACCTCGGCACACCACGGCTAACGTTATGCAGAAGTTTTACTACTCTATCGGGAAATAATTGCTGTGAATTAGGAAGTCCAGCAATATGCAGGCGGTGACGAATGTAGTCCTGTGTCTCTGGAAGGTTTAGTGGTTTCAACTGATAGCGGGCGGTTATTCGCTGGGCAAGTTGTCTTAGTTCTGGTTTGTTAAGCAGTGTTCGCAATTCCGGTTGACCAACCAACACTATTTGCAATAGCTTTTGTGTGTTTGTTTCAAGATTTGTCAGCAAGCGAACCTGCTCCAACACTTCAAATTGCAGGTGTTGTGCTTCGTCAATTAGCAACACGGTTTTTCTGTTTTCCGCGTAATTGTTGAGTAAAAACGTGTGTAAAAGGTCGGTATAAACTTTTAGACTCGCCTCGCCGGTATTGTAATGAATACCCAGTTCGTCACATACTGTAGCAAGAAGTTCTACAGAATCTAGCGCGGGATTCAGGATAATGGCCAGGTCAGTATTTTCTGGTAGTCTTTCTAACAGGCAACGAATAACGGTCGTCTTTCCCGTACCTACCTCACCGGTAAGTAGAATAAAGCCACCTCCAGCGCCGACCCCATACAATAAATGGGCTAGAGCGTCGCGGTGGCGCGCGCTCATAAACAAGTACCGGGGATCAACCGCGATAGAGAAAGGTGTTTCTTTCAAACCAAAATATTGGTGGTACATAGTCGCTAACTGAGCTTAATCGATTGATTCCTTTAACTTCATTATGCGCAAATGACGGTGTAAAAGCTATGTTATCGTTTCTTCGCCATTCTCTAAGGTTGAGATGATTGAGACCCTAGCAGCCAGTGTTTCGATCGCGTATATTAATTTGCACCAGTTTTTCCCCGAAGTCGTAGGAGCCATTTAACAATGGACCAATTTCCGTTTCGAAAGTATCTATTGGATAAGCCAGAGGCCTGGGAGGACTTTCCTTTCGGCAAGGATGTTTCTGTATACAAAATTGACAAGAAAATGTTCGCCTTGTCGAGTTCGAGTGATGGCATTGCTAACCTTAACTTGAAATGCGATCCGGATCAGGCCTTCATATTACGAGACATTTTTGAATCGGTCGTACCCGGATATCATATGAACAAACGTCACTGGAATACTATTTACCTGGACGGTTCCATTCCCCGTGGAGAAATTGAGCGTATGATTGACCATTCCTATGAATTGGTAGTCAAAGCGTTCACTCGCAAAAGACGCTTATCGTTGGAGCTCGCGCATGGGGTTGATAATCTTTATTGTAAATAAGTGAAAGACGCCTTAGACGTCATTCCGCTAAAAGAAGAGGACGAAATGGATCCACAAGAGGAATACCATGAAAATGGGTTTTGTGTGATTAAGGGACTTTTTTGCTCGTCCGAAATAGAGAATTTACGAGCGGTTCTGTCCATATTTCATGAGCGCTGGAAAAAAGATAATATCAATTTTTACAACGCGAAAGCGGTGAATAGTGCTTACATTACCGATTCGAAATACCTGGACGACGCCCAGCGACTATCGTTGTTTCGATTCATATGCAGTCAAAAGATTCTGGGTATTGCCGAGAAAATATTCCCGAATAAGCCGGCATTCATGAATACGCAGCTCTTCTTTAACCCGAAAGACAGTCAACAAAAAAACTACTGGCATCGTGATCTGCAATACAATCCGGTGAGTGTCGAAGAGCAGAAGAAATTGTTGGTGGATGTTAATGTTATTCATTTTCGTATTCCACTGCAGCCTGAGCCTGGCTTGGAGATAATTCCGGGTACCCATACTCGCTGGGATACAGAAGAGGAGTTTAGTGTCCGCAATGAGATAAATGGTAGACAGCGCTTCGATAACCTATCATCCGCCAAACACATTTCACTCGATGTAGGAGATTTACTCGTTTTTTCGGCAAACATGGTTCATCGCGGTCTGTATGGATTAGATCGTTTTTCTTTCGATATTCTATTTTGTGACGCAACTCGCGAACTTGTTCAATATGCGAAGCCAACTTGCCTGCCAGACGGGTTATTATTGGAAGCTATTGAAACCCCTGATTTATTTGTCAACACGCTGGAATTGATGGATGATTTTTCGTAAATCATCCTGTACAGGAAATAGTCAAGACCATTTAATCAATTATTCTAATGTACCGTTAAGTCTGCTATCTTATTGCAAAAAGAGGCAAGAAGAGGAAGGCAATAAGATGTCTGAAATTGAGTTTTCAAAGGACGAAAAGGAAATTATAGGCAAAAAAATCCAACTCTATTTTAGTGAGGAGCTCGATCAAGATATTGGTCAGTTTGACGCAAGTTTTTTACTGGATTTTATTGCCGAGGAAATTGGCCCCTATTTTTACAATCGAGGCTTATATGATGCTCAAGTTGTTCTGGAAGAACGAGTTGAAACGATAAAGGATGCCATCTATGAAATTCAAAAGCCGACACTGTTTTTACGTTAAGCATCGCTTTTAGGTTTATGCTTCCACTGATTTTACGACAGAGCATGGATTCCTTATTTTTTCCTCGACCTCTGTGCAGGTTTGGTTAAAATAGAATAGCTTTTTGACGCAAACCGTCATTGTATCATTTCAAGGTTTTTAAGTGACTAACCAAAAATCCATTAACATCACGGAACAATATGAAGAAGCAGTTCTATCCTGTCCTGTAGGAGAAAGCTCTTGTGGTGTTATTGATGAAGCGTTGGCATTGCGTAAAGAAATCGATGATCTTACCGAGCAAATAAGCAAAGACACCTTAACGGGACTGTATAATTTCAGACATTTCCGTCTTTCTCTAGAACAAGAGATGGAACGTACCCGACGCACAGGGCAGCCTACTCTACTAATAATGCTCGATTTGGACCATTTTAAGCTTGTTAACGATACATGGGGCCACGAAGTAGGTAATCAGGCATTGATATCTACTTCCCTACAACTTCAAGAAGTGGTCAGACGTCTTGATATTCCTTGCCGCTACGGTGGGGAGGAGTTTGCGCTTATCTTACCCGCTACTGATTTGCTGATAGGTCTACAAGTGGCCGAAAGAATTAGAGCAAATATAGAATCTACCCCAGTTATGGTTGGCGGTAAGAACATTCAACTGACGGCGAGTTTGGGCGTCGATCTTTATAACGAAAAACAAGATGATACTCCCGAACAATTGGTCGCAAGAGTTGATAAGTATCTTTACGAGGCTAAGCAAGCAGGCCGTAATCGCGTTTGTCACGGCACGGTAGAAGTTATAAGCTCCGCGGCGTCTGTCAGTAAGGAAGAGCGCGATTTACTCTCCGGTTTTTTTGGCCAGGGTGAGGGCGAGGGTGAGGGTGAGGGTAAAGAATTACCTTAAGGTGTATCACAGCTTGATGTGTTCCCAGCAGGGTCTCTTGATCTAAGCTTACGCGGGACACGGGACCGTCGCCGATGGTTTTACACCATTAAAATAGAACCATTTCGCAAGCGCTCAACAAACTCAATATAAAGATAGTGCCCTCCTGCATAAAACATTTCAGTGCTGAACATGGAGCATCAAATAGGAGGCAGGCAACTAACGTTTTTAATTGCCTGCCTCAGTTGGTTCATCAAGTTGTGGCTCGATTGCTTAACAGCTGCTCTTTTCCTTCTTTAGCACTTTGTTGCCTTATTTTTCCGCTCAATGGCACCAATACAAGTGCGTAAATTGGAATAAAAATGGCTCCCAAAGCCAACAAACTAAATTGAACACCTTGAAAATCGACCAGAAACCCCAGCAGCGGTCCTGTTACGATAAAAACACCGCGAATTCCCAAACTTACCAGTGAGTTTACCGTTGTGCGAAATTCTGTACTCAAACGCCTATTGAGCGCTTGGTAGAACACCACGAGACTTAAGCCGCGACCAATAGGAAAGGCTAAGCAAAATGCCAGTCCCAGCCAACCGTTAAACAAGCCCATTCCCAGAAAACCCAGGATTGGTAGACAGGCAACCAACATAATCAGTTTTCTTGGGCCGAGTATACGCTCGACCGTAGTTGCGTAGTGAGCGCTGATACTTCGAAGAACACAGTGCACGGCCCACACATAACCGAACCAAGTTACCGGAATTTGCTGAATCTGCCAGTACTTTTGGTACAACCAAAAAGAAAACAATGCTGACAAACTCAGAGCCACGATTGCCGCCGCTGTCCACAGCACCAGAGGATCTTCAATAAGCTCCCGGCGCAGTTGACCTGCATTTTCCCGATGGCTACCCTGTGCCCGTTTTCTCGGTGTTTCCGTTAATCTGGAAGCGCAGAGCAACGCCATCGCACTGATGGAAAGTTGCGCCCATAAGATCCCATCTAATGACCACTGGCTAACGACGCTAGCGAAAATTGCTGCGACCGCGCCGCCGATACCCTCAATCGTTGTTAAGCGAGAGACGTGTTTGCCACTGTCACGTTGGAACTTGCTACTAATTTGGTTTAGCTCGTTTTGGGTGTCGTATACCAGGGCCAGATCGGCTCCGGAATGTAGACTAATACCAATTCCCATGAGTAGCTCGTAAAAGAGATAGTCGATAAAACTATCAGCTTGAGTCAACCATGAAAAAGCAATGAGACAAATCAGCGCACCTAATACGATGGTATTTTTTCTTCCCCATAAGTCAGCTAAATAACCGCTGGGAACTTCGCAGGCAGCAACGATCGCTGCAAACAAGGCTTGTGTTTGCAGTACTTGCGCCATACTTAAACCGTGACGTTGAAATAGCGGCACGATCACCGCCGTGACAATCATGGCCGATTGAAAAAAAACCATCAGGTAAATTCTGATGATATTGCGTTGTAACGTCTTTTCCATGACGAACTCCTCATTGGGCTAACAAAAAAACTTATTGCCGAAGAGAGTCAGAAAAAGAGGCTTTGGTTTAGAATCAAAAAGAAAGAAGAGTCATAACGAAAAAAGCCTCCGGAATCTGAGTTCTCGAAGGCTTTTTGAATCAATAATTATCGATGTTTATACCTTAGGAACGGCTCCGTGTATGCTGCACGCCGCAGAGCATATAGGAAATGCTCGAACGCGTTGTACGCACTGGATTATGTAAGCGGTTAATGGTATTCATAGTAAGTTATATGATTCTATCGGTAATTGAGAGGCGCAATATTGGTCTTATCTTTTTAATATGTCAAGAGAAGCTTTGCCTAATTGAAAAAGAAAGGCCCGACTGATAGCGAAATTTTTTTTTGTTCGGTAATCATGTTTAAATCGATCACGCAAAAACAATCAAACAAACAATTAGGAGAGAATAATGCATATTGTGGCAGTAGTGATTGGTTTAATATTGGTGGAGTATTATGTCTTTACAATGATGGTTGGCGCAGCGCGCAGTAAGTCTGGAATTGCCGCACCGCTGATGACAGGTGATCCTAGATTGGAACGCATGTTAAGAGTGCAGCTTAATACTCTGGAACAAATCGTAGTTGTGATACCGTCTCTATGGTTGTTCGGACTGTACATGAGTGAAACGTACGGTGCCATCTTAGGCTTGGCTTTTATTGTTGGACGCGGGTTATATTGTCGAGGTTATCTAGCTGACCCGAAAAATCGTGGTACAGGTTTCCTGATCGGCATGTTGGCTACCGTAGCCTTGCTACTAGGTGGATTGTTCGGTGCAGTAATGGCTTCGCTTTAAAGTACTAGTATGTGCGGTAGGCCTACTCTCGGGCAGACCTTGTTGGGGAGATTTTTTGAGTCTGGAATGAGGACTGCCGTGCTTTCCAAAAATACCTTAAAAACGTGACAAACTGAACCAGCCGGTGGTGCAATATTGCAGTTCAGGGTTTTGCGTTTACCGCGCCTAAATAATGCACTCCTACCTAATCCGCAAAAGCAAAAGCTGAGCGCTGCCTTTAAGGCCTAACGTAGTGATCAAGTGGCGTCTGGAAAGGGTGGATAAAAAGGTGTCGGTTTTTACGATTGCCGCCTGTGAAAGTCCCCAGGTCGATAAATCAATCTTCGCATAAGTTAGTGAATGAATGACTTTATTGCAGTAGTTGGCCCCCGCTCAGAAACCGGTTTTTCTGTAGGCCGGGTTTTAACCCGGCATGAAAATCTACGAGAACGGTCCGATTGTCGGGTTAAAACCCGTACCAGCCATAGACGCTCGAATTCTAAATCGATATTTCTGGACTATATTTCTGGACTATATTTCTGGACAGGCACTAGTTAGTTGAACCAATACCTGCCAGGTGGCATTATTTATGAATTCAATTAAGTATAGGCAGGATGTAGTTATTATCTGAAGCAAGGTTCTGTTAAACTTCTCCGTTATGGATGTTTCTTATATTCTCAATGATTTAAACGAACCGCAGCGTGAAGCAGTAGCAGCGCCTGCCAGTAATCTATTGATTCTGGCGGGTGCTGGAAGCGGGAAAACGCGAGTACTGGTGCATCGAATTGCCTGGTTAATTCAAGCAGAAGGCGCTTCACCTAATAGCATTCTGTCGGTCACTTTTACCAATAAGGCCGCGCGGGAAATGCGCTCTCGGATCGATGAATTGTTGGGCACGTCGAGTGGCAGTATCGGCAACCCCCGAGGTATGTGGGTTGGAACTTTTCACGGTATTGCCCATCGCCTTTTGAAAGCGCACTGGAAAGAGGTAGGCTTACAGCAAAACTTCCAAATTCTCGATGGCGACGATCAATTACGTATAATCAAGCGCATCCATAAAGAATTAGAACTGGATGAAACCCATTGGCCGCCGCGTCAATCGCAGTGGTTTATTAATGGTCAGAAAGATGAAGGTCGTCGCGCTGCGCATATTGAAGACTACGGCAAGGATCTCAATCATACGATGATGCTGAGAGTCTATCTTGCGTATGAGCAGGCGTGTGACCGTCAGGGAGTGGTGGATTTTGCGGAGCTTTTGCTGCGAGCCCACGAATTGTGGTTGAAGAACCCGGCTATTCTAAAACACTATCAAGAACGATTCGGGCACATATTAGTCGATGAATTCCAAGATACCAACACGATTCAATATGCATGGCTGAGAGTGTTATCAGGAAAGAAAATTCCTGTCGTTGCTGTCGGCGACGACGATCAATCGATATATGGTTGGCGCGGCGCAAAAATTGAGAATATTCAACAATACTCCAAAGACTTTCCAAATACGCATATTATCCGCCTGGAGCAAAACTACCGGTCGACTTCCACAATACTGTCGGCGGCAAATGCCGTTATAGAAAATAATAGCGGTCGGCTCGGCAAAGAGTTATGGACCGACGGTGATGAAGGTGAACTCATATCTTTGTACGCGGGATTTAATGAGCAAGACGAAGCCCGCTTCGTCGTCGAACGAATTGAAGAGTGGGTAAAAGACGGTAAAAATCGATCTTCTAGCGCCATACTGTACCGATCAAATGCACAGTCGCGGGTGTTGGAAGAAGGACTAATCCGGGCGGGTATGCCCTATAGGATTTACGGCGGGCAGCGTTTCTACGACCGCTTGGAAATAAAAAATGCGCTGGCCTATATGCGTTTACTCAATAACCGTGACGATAATACGGCGATTGAACGAGTCATCAATACACCGACTCGCGGAATCGGAAACAAAACGATAGAAACCCTACGGGCCTACGCGAGAGAGCACGAATTATCTTTGTGGGAAGCCGCTAAAAATATCGTTACGCAAAAGCTTTTACCGAATCGTGCTGCCAATGCCCTGCAGCAATTTTTGGATCTGATCGATACCATTGATACCAATACCCACGAACTGACTTTGCACGACCTATGTGACCACGTTGTCAGTATTTCAGGGCTCATCGACTTCCATAAGAAAGAGAAAGGTGAAAAGGGTCAGGCTCGGGTCGAAAATTTACAGGAACTGGTCGTCGCTGCCAGACAGTTCGAAGCTGAAGATGAAAACCTTTCTCCACTGCAAGAGTTTCTTGATAGCGCCGCTTTAGATGCCGGTGAGGCACAAGCGGATGAATTTGAGGATAGCGTCCAGCTGATGACATTACACTCGGCAAAAGGCCTGGAATTTCCCTTGGTCTTTTTAGTCGGTATGGAAGAAAATTTATTCCCACATAAAATGTCGATGGAAGAGGCGGGACGTCTGGAAGAAGAGCGTCGTCTTTGTTATGTGGGTATAACCCGCGCTATGGAGAAACTCTATATCACGTATGCTGAATCACGACGTATGTACGGTGATATTAATCAGAACAGGCCTTCACGTTTTATTAGGGAAATACCAAAGGAACTCGTACAGGAAGTCCGGCTCAATACAAATATTACGCGCCCGGCCAGCTTCTCGCCCTCGACAATTTCCGACGGTTACAATATCCCGGAAACCAACATTAGTCTTGGCCAACAAGTCTTTCATTCGATTTTTGGTGTTGGTACGATATTGAACTTCGAGGGACGCGGCCCATCTGCGAGGGTTCAGGTTAACTTTGATGATGAGGGCAGCAAGTGGCTCGTTCTTCAATACGCCAACCTGGAAGCATTATAGGTTGCTTTTATCAGCTCATTTTCATCTGCGCAAGTAAACTGGAATACGCATGACCAAAAATAAAAACTACAGTCCCGCCATTATTCTGGTGTTGCTTGCTGCACTGGTTTCCGTTTCCTGGCTCTATGTGATCGAGAAGGATTCTTCTGCAAAAGAAAGGAATAATACTGAAAATGTATCCGCTGTCGGAAGCGAGGGCAATAGCAATTCGGAGCAGCATTTTGCCTGGAAAATGGTTACCTCGTGGCCAAAAAATTTCCCGGGCTTGGGCACAGCCCCGGAACACTTTGCACAAGCGGTAGAGGCGATGAGCGACGGCCGGCTGACCATTAGAGTTTACGGCGCTGGAGAAATAGTCCCGGCAATGGAAGTTTTTAGTGCGGTGTCGCAAGGCACGGCGGAAATGGGACATAGCGGCGCTTATTATTGGAAGGGGAAAATTCCCTCGTCGCCTTTTTTTACTGCGGTACCCTTTGGCTTAACAGCAATAGAACAAAATGGCTGGCTTTACTATGGCGGCGGCTTGGAATTGTGGAGAGAGGTTTATGAACCATTCAATCTTATTCCGTTGGCGGGAGGTAATACAGGTGTACAAATGGCGGGCTGGTTTAACAAGGAAATTAACTCCCTTGAGGATTTAAAAGGCCTCAAAATGCGGATTCCGGGCCTGGGAGGAGAAGTGTTTAGCCGGGCCGGAGGCACAGCTGTAACAATGCCTGGCGGTGAGCTTTATACTTCCCTACAAACGGGTCTGATCGACGCGACCGAGTGGGTAGCCCCTTATAATGATATGGCCTTGGGCCTGCATGAAGTCGCGAAATACTATTATTACCCGGGCTGGCATGAGCCGGGACCGAGTTTGGAATTGGTCATCAACAAAGACGCTTTCGCTACTCTACCGAAAGATTTGCAGACCATTGTTGAAATTGCCGCCAGATATGCCAATCAGGATATGTTAGATGAATATACAGCGCGCAATAGTTCATCCCTCATTGATTTGGAAAAAAACTACGACACAAAAATTATGAAACTACCGGATGATGTTATTCGAGAGTTAAAGAGCATTTCAGAGGAATACCTTGAAGAGTTGGCCGGACAGGACGAGCTTACGGCCAAGGTATATAAATCATGGAAAGCGTATGCCGACAGCGTAAGAGACTATCACCACATATCTGAGCAAGCCTATATTAACGCCCGAGACTTAGAGTAAATTGATTCACAATTTGTCTGCCGTTCAGCAATGCCTGCCGAATAGAACCCTGATGTGAATTTCCCGTCGTACTCCGATTTAGTACCGTGTGCTAATCTTGACTGGTAAGCCCGGCTGCTAATCCCAACGGCTCATGCCTACTAGTAAGCCACTAGCGAAAAAGCAGCAAGATCAGCAATTTAATGAGCGGGTATCGATTTCGCTCTACCGCTGCTATCAAGAGAAACAACCACAAATTCACCCTCGGTAACTTTAATCGGTGAAAAGTTAACTTTGTGCTTTATCCAGACCTCAACATTTATTGCGATAGAGGTTCGACCGATTTCAACGACATCGGAATAACAACTTACCACAGCGCCAACGTGCACTGGAGTGAGTAAAGCCATCCCATTTATGGCGATCGTAGCGACCCGCCCCTCGGCAATTTGCATGGCCGTTATTGAAGCGGCGACATCCATCTGCGATACCAGCCAGCCACCGTAAATATCGCCGAAACCGTTGGTGTCTGCAGGCAGCGCAACCACTTGTAAGGCCAATTCGCCAATAGGAGTAGGGTCTATATCAAAGTCGATATCGTTCATTTTGAGTCCAAGCTTGTTGAGAGTTACTGGGGAAGACCAACAGACCGCGTATTCTAACCGTTGGCAGGTGTTTTGTAACTTTGTAATAGAAACCGCTTAGAGTAACGTCGCTATTTCATTAAATTCGGCAAAGTTGTCACCAATCCGGGCCACAGGGCGATCATCGTTAAAAGAATTAATTGAATGATAATGAACGGAATAACACCACGATAAATGTCGCTAGTTTTCACGGATGATGGTGCTACGCCCCGCAAATAAAAGAGCGCAAAACCGAAGGGTGGCGTTAAGAAAGACGTTTGTAGATTGATGGCTATCATGATGCCCAGCCATATCGGATCGACCCCCATCATCAATAGAATAGGACCCACGATAGGTACCACGACAAACGTTATTTCAATAAAGTCGAGGATAAAACCGAGTAAAAAAATCACCAGCATTACCGTTGCGATTGCCCCGAAAACACCACCTGGCATCTGTTCAAATAAATGATGAATGAGCTCTTCGCCTCCAAATCCCCGAAATACCAGAGAGAAAATTGCGGCACCGATTAAAATCATAAAAACCATACAGGTTACTTGCAATGTCTGTTCGCCGACTTCACGTAACTTATTGAAACTCAGTTCTTTTTTTAGAATGGCCAACAAAGTAGCACCCAGTGCCCCAACGCCGGCCGCTTCGGTAGGGGTGGCGGCTCCCACTAAGATGGAGCCAAGCACAGCAACAATCAGTAAGACTGGAGGAAGGAGCCCCTGCGCTAATTCGATGGCTGAAGGTTTCTCACTACTTTCTGATAATGGCGCCGACTCAGGTTTGAGGCGTGTGTAAATGATGATATAGAGTATATAAAGTGACACGAGCAGTAAGCCTGGGATTAATGCGCCAACAAACAAATCCCCAACCGACACTGTTTTTGGATTATAAATACCCATCGTCAATTGAGCTTGTTGGTAGGCTGACGAGAGAATGTCGCCTAACAAGACCAAGGCAATGGAGGGCGGAATGATTTGCCCCAAAGTCCCGGTGGCGCTAATGGTCCCTGTGGCTAATTTTGTATCATAGCCACTATTGAGCATAGTGGGTAAGGACATTAGCCCCATAGTGACAACCGTCGCCCCAACTATTCCCGTACTTGCCGCCAGCAACATACCCACTATAACCACTGAAATCGCCAATCCGCCTCGCAATTGGCCAAACAAAGCAGCCATATTACTTAACAGTTGTTCGGCAACACGGGATTTTTCCAACATAATCCCCATCATAATGAATAGGGGAATTGCTATCAGTGTGGTGTTGTTGATAGTGCCAAAAACACGGTTAGGTAGTGCGCTTAGAAAGGAAGAGTCGAAATAGCCGCTAACGATTCCCGCGCCAGCGAAAATCAACGCGGTACCGGCCAAACTAAACGCAACGGGATATCCCAGCATTAAAACCAGACAAACGACCGCAAACATTATTAAGGGAATGTATTCAACCATGGCGTTTAGTGTCTATCCTCGATCAATATCAAAGCGTTGCGTAGAATCTCAGCGACCGCTTGCAGCGCCAGGTTAACAGCCATGCAGGGAATCAGGGTCTTTAATAAGAACACAGCAGGAATTCCTCCCGGTTCCGGCGAAACTTCCAGAATGTCCCAGGATTGAGCGACAAATTCCCAGCTTATGATAAAGATGTAAACACATAGCGGTAATAGAAAAATAATACCGCCGACACTGTTAACCCACGCTTGGCGCCGTTCGGAAAAGTTGCGATAGAAAATGTCGACGCGGACATGCCCGTTGTGTTTGAGGGTGTACGCCGCTCCGAGCATAAAAACACTACCGTGTAAGTAGATAGTAAGCTCTTGAAGCCCTATTGAACCGACAAGAAAGACGTAGCGAAGCGTAACAACAATACAAACGACGACCATCATCAGAATTGTGAGCCAGAGCAATAGCCGCCCTGACATTTCGGTAAAGTTATCGATCGATTGTTGGATCGTACGAATTATAGCCATAGTTTTATTTCCGCTGGTTTAGCGGCTGTTTTATTGTTGCGGCATTATAGCGGAGCCGCTCAGCCATAGCACGGAAGCTTTATGTCGCAATGTTAAATAAAAGCACCGAACTACTAAACTGGCCACAGGCTGGTCGAATCTGTTAAAGTGCGGTCATCCATTGATGTCATTGACAAAGACCAAAATTTTACTATGTTGGTTATTTGCCCTTCCCATCATTTAAAATACCAGCACCTATTTGCGGGACAAAATGATAATGTTAAAAAGATGTTTATCCAAAGTCCATATCCCCCTGTTGATATCAGCCATTTTATTGTCTGGCTGTAATAGCAAATGGGAAGACATGCCTGACGATGAGCTGGCGGCAAAATCTTCAGATTGCTATGGTGATTCCCTGTCGACGGCGATGATTCAAGTGTGTAAAAACTATGAGAGAGAATGTGAGCGGCGGCGAAGCAACGGTATCTACGTTTGTTAAGACTCACAATAATGCTCTTTCGCCGCCTATCCAACTGACTAAGATTCTTTTTTGCCCAATTCGGCGAGTGCTTTCAAGATACTCGTTCCTAAGATCTCAGCGTGTTGCAATTTGAAAATGCGAATGCTGTGTCCTTATAACCTCTAACATTGCGATGATTATGGAAGCCGATAAGTCTCAGATGAAACCATCTAAAACCGGTATGATAGGCGGCGAGCAAACGATTGAATTGTTGGCCGGACAACATCCTAACGGTGAGGTTATTATTGAGAGGGTGCTGGTGTCGTCGCAAAAGAAAGCGAATAGTTTTCAGATACTAAAGTCACCTGTATTTGTCCGAGGCATTGCGCGAGCCGATGTGATCGAAAAAATGGACAGTCCGAAGGGCGCATTTAAGATGTTGCAAAATGGCGGTAACTTAAGTATTCGCATCTTTTGCAAAAAGAACATCGACCGATTGGAACAATTGTTAACCCCGGAATTCGAAAAGCTGGATGGCGACCTGGACGTCAAAGAACCCAATGCGTTGGTATATAGTATCCACGTTAGTTGCGGATTCAATACCATTGAGGAACTACTCAATGATCGAGTACAAAAATATGGAGACGCTGCCTGGTTCTACGGCAACGTCTATGATCCGGAAAGTGGCGAACCTTTAAATTGGTGGCAGGCAATCCTCGCTTCAGAATGAAGCCACCGTTAGAGTAAGCCTAAGTAAAGTCACCGCTGCAGAGTTGAACAATAAATATGTTAATGGTTATTTCACCGGCAAAAACACTCGATTTCGAGTCCTTGCCAACGACAAAAGTTTCTTCCGTGCCCGCATTTCTGCCTCAGTCAGAAAAACTTATCGCTCAGTTGAGAAAACTGTCACCTGAAGACATCTCCAGTTTGATGGGAATTAGCGAGAAGCTCGGACAGCTCAATTTTGAACGATTTCTAAATTGGCATACGCCCTTTGATAGTAAAAATGCCAAGCAGGCGATACTTGCCTTTCAAGGTGATGTTTATACCGGCCTGGAAGCAAATACCTTTACGGCAAAGGATTTTAGGTTTGCTCAAAAACACCTGCGAATTCTTTCCGGACTCTATGGTTTATTGCGCCCGCTCGATTTGATCCAACCCTATCGTTTGGAAATGGGTTCGAAATTTCAATATACGGGTGGTAGAAACCTATACCAGGTTTGGGCCGACGATCTGACTTGTGCGGTCAACGCGCAATTAAAAGTGTCTAAGTCATCGGTATTGCTGAATTTGGCATCGAATGAATACTTCAAGGTCATTGATAAGAAAGCCTTACACGGTGATGTCATTACCCCGGTTTTTAAAGACCTAAAAAATGAGAAATTCAAAATCATCAGCTTCTATGCTAAGAAAGCTCGCGGCATGATGAGTGCGTATATTATTAAAAATAAAATTACCAAGGTTGAAGACATTAAGCAGTTTGACGTCGCTGGATATCGATATAACGAAAGCTTGTCGTCAGCCCGCGACTGGACCTTTACCCGAGATCCTGCCGCTGTCTGAGTCCTTATATGAATATATAGAGAATTTCTTTTTATAATCCAACTGGGTGTGCTGTGAAAGGAATAAAATTTTTAGTCGTTGACGATGCTACGTTTATTCGCGACCTGTTAAAAAGAAACCTGCGGGACCTGTTTCCCGGTTGTGAGGTTCTGGATGCCGCGAGTGCGAGAAAAGCACAGTCTCTGTTGAAAACAAACCGGGTGGATCTCATTCTTTGTGACTGGGAAATGCCTGAAATGACCGGCGAAGAATTTCTAAAGTGGATCAGAACGAGCGACGACTATTCGGACATCCCATTTATTATGGTTACCAGTCGCGGAGAGCGCGATTTCATCATCAAGGCTGTTGAAGCGGGTGTTAGCGACTATTTGGGCAAACCATTTAAGCCCGAGTCCTTAGCCAACAAAGTGATCAAAGCACTAAAAAAAGTCGGTAAGGATGCAAAAGCGCTGGTCCCGGAGTCTGCCAGTGGCTTCGGGGGTGCGAGTTTGTCAGTGTTAACCGGCAGTTCCGATATTCCTAAAGCGCCGCAAGCTAAAATCACGCACGCCGATAAAGCTCCGGAAGTGATGCCGAGCAGTGCCGCTAAACCGCTTGCCAGTTCAAAAGGTAAATCGGCAAAAGCTCGCGGTCAGGCTTTGTTGACTTTCGCCGGGTTTAACTGTCAATGCGTCATCAATGATATATCTTTGCAGCAATTGAATGGTGCTATAAAACGAGGCAACGACTTACCCGCTATTCTGGAAACGGTTGTTATCAGCATTGTCCAAAATGATGGAGAGGACGTAGCACGACTCAATGGTTACGTTCACAGCATACAGGCTGCAGAAAATAGAATTGATGCGGGGGTGTTAAAATTAATGATACGTTTTGTCGACGATGACCCGGCCAAGCTGGAGCATCTATCACGCTATATCGCGACACTGTAACTATGAACCTCCCCTTTTCCCAAGCTTGTGAAAACAATAAGAGAGCCATACTCGCTGTTTTACGGAGCTGTTTTGTCGACAGAGATTCCGTATTGGAAATTGGTAGTGGCACGGGGCAACACGCGGTCTATTTTTCAGAAAATCTTAAGCATATACAGTGGCAGCCAACGGATAGGGAAGAATATCTGGAAGGTCTTATTGGCCGGATTGAGCAAGAAGGACCCAGTAATTTGCTGCAACCGCTTAAGCTTGATGTCAACGATATTTGGCCGGTAACAGCGACATCGGCAATTTTTTCCGCAAACACCGTGCACATCATGTCATGGCAGGAAGTTGAAAAATTATTTACATCCTTGCAATCTGTATTAAAACCGCAAGGGATTTTCTGTCTATATGGTCCCTTCAATTACAACAATAATTACAGTAGCGACAGTAATCGCACCTTCGACCAATGGCTAAAAACCCGAGATCCTGACAGTGGTATTCGTAATTTTGAGGCTATTGATAGACTGGCAAAAGAAGCGGGCCTCTATCTATTGAACGATCATGTGATGCCGGCCAACAATCAGCTTTTGGTTTGGAAAAAACGATGATCTTTATATGTAGAGCTCTGGGTATGTCTGGATTGACAGACTGCTGACTGAAGTTCAGACCAGATTTTTCCTGTCAAGTATTGGTGGGAAAATCGACAGAATCCCTTAGCAATCTAATGAGCTTATCATTTCTGCTTCGCATTTGCCAAAACACACCATCGCTAAAAGAGAACATAGACATAGAAAACCATGAATTTCCTTGTCCGGGTTCTTAATCTAATCTTCACAAAGCTATGTTAATCTTTCCCTTTATCCAAAATCGTTAACAAGTAAATTATGTCACGGAAAAAAATTGTTATTGTAGAAGATGAGCCGGACATTCTGGAAGTCTTTAGCTACAACTTAAAGCGAGAGGGCTTTGAGGTCGCCACTTCGCTAGAGGGTACCAGTGGCCTCAATTTGATTCAAAAGACAATTCCCGATTTGGTATTGCTCGACTTAATGTTACCCGGCATGGATGGTTTAGAAATTTGTCGCGCTCTAAAGGCGGATGTAAAAACGCAGGACATTCCTATTATCATGGTTACAGCAAAAGGTGAGGAAAGTGATATTGTTCTCGGTCTAGGTATGGGCGCCGATGATTATGTGACAAAGCCGTTCAGCCCAAAGGAACTCATTGCTCGAGTAAAAGCGGTATTAAGGCGTATCGAGGTTTCCGATGCAGATCGAAAAAAAAATCACGTTAAGATCGACGATCTAGAAATCGACATAGACAAACACAAGGTTAGCCGTAGTGATTGTGAAATCAAAATGACGGCGACAGAATTTCGCTTACTTTCTTACCTGGCCAGCCACTCTGGTCGCGTATTTTCCCGCGAACAATTGCTAAATCAAGCCTTCGGAAATGATGTCGTTGTTGTGGATCGAAATATCGACGTTCATATCAGGGCTATTAGAAAAAAAATAGGTGAGAGTAATCACTACATCGAGACAATCCGTGGTGTTGGGTATCGGTTTAAAGAGATCTCATAGTTCTTTTCGAAAGCGCAAAAAGAGAATTTTATACCAACTATTTTGAGGTCTATTAAAATAACATGTTTCGCTCACGTATATTTTGGCGGCTTTATACCGGCTACATTGCGGTCATCATCATATCGACGGTAATAGTTGGCGTGTTAATATCGCGTCAAGTCGCGCAAAACAGCCTGCAAGAAATCAATTATTCCTTGGCTATAAGGTCAGAGCTATTGGCCGAAATTGCGAGACCTGCGTTGCTCGAATACGCGCAAAACAATCCGACAACTGTTTCGTTGCAAGGCATCATTACCGAGTTGGGGGAAAATACCGGAAGTCGCCTTAGTGTCATATCTGCAGATGGTACGGTTATCGCAGACTCTCAAGAACGGCCGCTCAATATGGACAACCACTCGTCACGACCGGAAGTTATCGATGCGCGGACCAAAGGTTATGCGAGCGCGTCACGCTATAGCGATACGCTGAATCATCAGATGATGTATAGGGCATTGAGACTTACCGATAACGAGAACCTTATTGGCTTTGTTAGGGTATCCGTACCACTGGAAGCCATCGATGAAAAAATAGGTCAGCTGCGTGTCATTGTTTTATTTGGTGCTGGCGTAGCAGCTATATCGGCACTCTTATTGGGTTTCTATTTAGCAAAAACATTCTCCGATCCACTTAGCAAAATGACTGAGGTTGCCAAGGCTATTTCTAATGGCGATTACGAACAAAGAATTAGTATTGATTCGAATGACGAAATTAGTGTTTTAGCAAAAGCCTTTAATCGTATGGCTCGGAACTCCGTCGTAAGAATGACAAGAATTACAACGGACCATAACCGGCTTAGTAGAATTTTTGAAGGCATGGTTGAAGGAGTTATCGCGGTTGACCAACATCAAAAAATAAATCATATCAATCAAGCTGCCGCGAATCTTCTTGGCCTTTCCTTAGAGGATTGTTTGGATAGACCGATCTGGGAACAAGTTCGAGCGAAGGAAATTAATGAATCCCTGGAACGGGCTATGGAAAATGATTGCGTTGTCAAATCGCAATTACGACAACCGTCAGCGGTTGGGGACCTAGTGGTCGATATCTATGCGGCCTCTTTGCAAGATACCGATCAAGGACCTATTGGTGCAGTGATTGTATTGAACGACATATCTGAAATTGACCGTTTAGAGCGAATCAGACGGGATTTCGTTGCCAATGCCTCGCACGAACTGAAGACTCCAATCACGGCAATTCGCGGGCTAACAGAAACTATTATTGACGATGAAAGTATGGGTAGCGGCGTCAGGAACAATTTCGTTGGAAAAATTCACGCCCAAAGTATGAGGCTTTCTTCATTGGTGACCGATTTACTCGCGATTTCGCGACTGGAATCAGGTCAGGACAAAAGGACTTTTCAATCCTTTGATTTTTCCGCAACCGTGAGACGATGTGTCGATGCGTGCCGATCATCTTGCCAGGAAAAACAGTTAATCCTTAGCTACGTATCTTCATCCGACACAGAGAAAATTACCGTTAACGGCGATCAACAAGAACTGAGTCAACTGGTTGATAACTTATTAGACAATGCAGTGAAATATACCCCTGAAGGTGGCCATGTCGATGTGTCGCTTTTAGGCGAAAAGGGTTGGGTTCGTCTGTCAGTGGTCGACTCCGGCATCGGTATTAGCCCGCAAAATCAACAGAGAATTTTCGAACGTTTCTATCGTGTCGACAAGGCCAGGTCAAGAGAACTGGGAGGGACCGGCTTGGGTTTATCCATTGTGAAAAATATTGCGGAACAACACGGCGGGTCTGTTTCACTGGCAAGTGATTCAGGCTCCGGATCAACTTTTGTCGTTACCTTGCCCACGGCGTAGAAGTGATTCTAAGAGAATTCTTACCGGATCACATTTTGTCACAAATATTTCTTTAAAATTTCATACGATCTTCATTTTTTAATAATTCCTTCACATTTTCTTAATCTTTTCTTTATCCCAGTTGACGATAATTATCACATCTAAGCTTAATCGCGGATGAGAATAATGTGTTCAATCTTAACAAAGGGGAAAAAATATGAAGAAAGTTTGGCTGTCATTAACTGCAATCACCACATCGATGCTGATGCCTAACTGTTTTGCCGAGTCACAGAGTGTGATCATTTATGGCAAGGCTAATCTCACTCTCAATAAAATCGAGGAACAGAGTCGCAGTACAAATGTCGACGAGTGGCAGCTAAACTCGAACGCATCGAGACTTGGGGTAAAAGGAAAATATGAGATCTCCGACAACCTGAACGCGATCTTCAAAATGGAGTATGAAGTCCATATCGACGACGGCTCCAGCAGTTCGAGCAAGGGTAGTGATACTTTCGAACAACGCAATATCTACGCAGGGCTCGAAGGTTCTTTCGGAACGCTAATCGCAGGAAAACACGATACTCCTCTAAAAATGGCGCAAGGAAAAATTGACCGATTTAATGATCAGGTACTGGGTGACATTAAAAATTATATGGAGGGGGAAGATCGATCTAGCAATATTGTTATGTATACCACGCCTTCTGCAAGCGGGTTCCAGGCAACCGTTGCAATGATTCCCGGAGAAGACTCGAAAGGATCGTCTGGCAATGATGGCCCCGCAGACGGAACGTCAATATCCGTTAGCTACAAAAATGACTGGATTGTAGCAGCTGTAGCTAGAAACGATGATGTCGATTCGCAGGATGTAACACGAATTGCTGCCGATTTCTCATTAGGTGATAGCTCGGTCGGTATTATATGGCAGGACGCGAAAAAGATTGACGGTTCTTCTGAAGAGGACTCGTTGTTAATCAGCGGCCAGCATACATTCAATGATGGCTGGATTATCAAAGCACAACTTGGTAGCACTGACTACAGTAACGACAATGAAGATACTCAAATGTCGATAGGTGTCGATAAAAAGCTCAACAAAAAAGCGAAAATTTTCGCCTATTACAGTGTCGTGGAGCGCGATCGTAACAGCAGTAGCGATGATGACTCCAGTCTTGCGATCGGCTACGAAATAAAGTTTTAACAGAACGAACCAGCGCAATGGTACTGGGAACTTAAATCTCTTTTACCGTTGCGATCTTTATCATTTCTTAACATTCAGTCTTTAAAATTAACTTATAGCATTAAATAAAGAATTGCTACTTTACGGAGAACAAACGAATGAAGCTCAAAACATTAGCCAAAAGCATTGTCTTGTCATCGGTTTTCGCACTCACTTTTTCCAACTCTGCGATGGCTGAAAAATTAAGAGGAACCGTCGCGCTGGATGGATCAAGCACCGTGTTTCCAATAAGTGAAGCGGTCGCTGAAGAGTTCGGTTCCGTTCAACCGCGAGTCAGAGTGACAGTCGGTGTATCGGGTACGGGTGGAGGATTCAAAAAGTTCCTAGCGGGTGAAATTGATATCAACGACGCGTCTCGCCCTATCAAAGCTAAAGAGCTCGAAATGGCGGCTAGCCAGTCTATTGGATTTCTCGAGATACCGGTAGCTTATGATGGTTTGTCAGTTGTTGTTAACAAAAATAATACCTGGGTAGATCATCTTACCGTCAGTGAGTTGAATAAAATTTGGCAGCGGGGCAGCACAGTGAAAAACTGGAGCGATGTTCGTCCTAGCTGGCCGAATACGCCGATTCGTCTCTACGGTCCGGGCACCGATTCGGGGACCTTCGACTACTTTACAGAAACCATTAATGGGAAGTCTGGGGCATCTCGGCCCGACTATACAGCCAGTGAAGACGACAATGCTCTCGTTCAGGGGATTAGAGGCGACAAGGCTGCGATGGGTTATTTTGGTTTTGCCTATTATGAAGCCAATAAAGATACTCTGAAGATTGTACCGATCGACGGCGGTAAGGGGCCTATTGCCCCTACAATGACCACCATAAACAATGGTAGTTACGCTCCGTTGTCACGCCCTGTATTTATCTATATCAGAGAGAAAGCGCTGGATCGCCCTGAAGTAAAAGCGTTTGCAGAGTTCTATATTAACAACGCGCCAACGCTGTCAGCTGAAGTCGGCTATATCCCGCTGCCAGCCTACGTCTATGAAAACGCTTTAAACAGAATAAAGAACCGAGAGGTAGGCACGGCGTACTACGCCAAAACGGCTGCCGACCTGCTGGTTGCTAAGTAGCATTCTGAAGATTTTTTTACCAGAAAAACCACGTAACACGGTCACCTAGAATGAGTAAAGAATTAGAACAAGTCAGTATCCTTGGCGGTCAAAAATTGTACTGGGGTGAGTTTTTAATCAAATCGCTGCTCGCTGGATGCGCACTGATTTCGATAATCACTACCGTGGTAATAATTACGATTTTGGCGAAGGAAAGTTTCAGCTTTTTTGACCATGTGCCTTTTACTGACTTCATTCTAGGTACCTCCTGGATTCCTCTTTTCGAGCCTAGCTCCTATGGCGTTTTACCTTTGTTATGGGGAACGTTAACCATAACCTTCGGCGCGGCCCTTATCGCTATTCCGATTGGTTTAGCCACCGCCATATTTCTGAGTGAATATGCGTCACCGAAAATGCGCTCCATCGTTAAACCGTTATTGGAATTGCTTGCGGGAATCCCAACGGTGGTTTACGGCTATTTTGCACTAACGTTTGTTACACCCGTTCTAAAAACGATCTTTCCCGAAATTCAGGTTTTTAATGCATTGAGTGGATCTATCGTGGTCGGAATCATGGTGTTGCCTATGATAGCGACACTCAGTGATAACGCATTGCGCGCTGTGCCCGACAGTCTTCGTCAAAGTGCCTACGCATTGGGCGCGACCTCGTACGAAGTATCGACGAAAATTGTTGTTCCGGCGGGACTATCTGGCGTTATAGCCTCATTTTTACTGGCAATTTCCCGAGCAATTGGTGAAACCATGGCGGTCACCTTAGCTGCTGGCGCAACACCCAATATGTCGCTGACTTTTCTTGAAAGCATTCAGACAATGACGGCCTATATTGTTCAGGTCAGCATGGGAGATACGCCCGCTGGGGGAATTGCCTACCAGACATTATTTGCTGTAGCAGCACTTCTATTTGTGATCACACTGATTCTTAACATTATTTCTCAGTGGGTTCTTAAACGTTATCAAGAGACTTATGACGCGTGAATACAGCAACTGAAACGAACTCTTCTGAAGCAGCGAATAAACATCTGGTTCGCCTTGAGGCGCGTCATCGTAAGGCCAGGCTATTTTCATTGTTCTGCGCAACAGTGACCTGGATGGGCGCGACACTACTTTTTGTTCTGCTCTACCAAGTTTGCGTGCAGGGTTACCAATGGTTGGACTTGCAATTTCTCACCAGCTTTCCCTCGCGATTTCCCTATAAAGCCGGGATAAAGTCAGCGTTGGTCGGCACATTGTGGCTTATTTCTATGGTGGCGTTCATTTCCATTCCGATCGGTGTCGCAACCGCGCTGTACCTGGAAGAGTTCGCTAAAAAAGGTCTTATCAGCCGTGTGATTGAACTAAACATTGCTAATTTGGCGGGAGTCCCTTCCATCGTTTACGGCATTATAGGGCTCGCGATTTTTGTTAGAGGCATGGGACTAGAGCGTAGTTTATTATCTGGCGCGCTTACCATGAGCTTACTGATATTACCGGTGATTATTATCGCAAGCCGAGAAGCAATTAAAACTGTTCCGATGAGCACGAGACACGCTGCGTTTGCCTTAGGTGCTACGCGTTGGCAGACTGCTTGGGCCCACGTTTTACCTGCTTCTTTTTCCGGAATTTTGACCGGCGTTATTCTTGCCCTATCCCGAGCAATTGGAGAAACCGCGCCTCTTATAATGATTGGCGGTTTGACCTATGTGGCATTTTTGCCGGAAGGGCCGATGGATGCTTTCACCGTTTTACCGATTCAGATTTTTAATTGGGTTTCTCGTCCTCAGCAGGAATTCCACGAACTGGCAGCGGGCGCAATTATTGTGCTGCTCGGAGTTCTGTTGTTAATGAACGCAACCGCCATATATATCCGCTACAAAGCAGAGAAAAAGTGAAATGAACTTACAACAATCGAAATTGAAGGCGGTAGAAGATCAGCGCGCTGCAACCATTCTCAATGTTCAAGACGTCAGCATTAGTTACGGCGACAATCCCGCGGTCAAAGACGTTTCTTTTCCGATATACAAGAACCACGTGACTTCAATTATCGGACCGTCCGGGTGTGGAAAAAGTACCTTATTGAGGTCTTTCAACCGCATGAACGATTTTATCTCCGAGGTCAGAATCGAAGGCGATTTAACGTATAACGGCCAGGATATCTACGCCAAAGACGTTGATCCGGTAGAAGTGAGGCGACAAATAGGCATGGTTTTTCAAAAACCCAATCCCTTTCCAAAATCGATTTACAAGAATGTGTCCTGGGGTCCGGAAATCCACGGTTATTCCGATTCAATTGAAGAACTTGTCGAGCGGTCTTTAAAGCAATCAGCGCTGTGGGACGAAGTTAAAGACCGTCTTCACGAGTCTGCACTAAGTTTATCGGGTGGACAGCAGCAACGCCTCTGCATAGCGAGAGCCTTAGCCATGGAACCGGATGTTTTATTAATGGACGAACCCTGTTCGGCGCTCGACCCTATTTCTACGGCACATATCGAAGATTTGATTTTCAAATTGAAGTCGCGCTATACGATTGTCATTGTGACTCATAGTATGCAACAGGCAGCGCGTATTTCAGACTACACTGCGTTTTTGGAAATGGGAGATCTAATTGAGTTTGGCGTAACGGATCAAATTTTTACTCGGCCGAAAAACAAGCGAACCGAAGAGTATGTCACGGGACGATTTGGATAAATCGGAGCGGAAATTTACGACGTCGCAGATAGTCTCCATACGAATTTAAGAGGGAATTATGTCATTACATTTGCAAAGAGATCTCGATCAGCTAAAAAAGGAATTGCTGCAGTTAGGAACCATGGTTGAGGCCTCCTTTACTAACGCAATGCTGGTATTGCATGAACGGCGCATCGACGTGGTCGAGAAAGTTTTTGAAGACGAAAAGCTGATCGATGAAAGGGAAGTATGGATTGAAGAAAGTTGTCTAAAAATTCTTGCATTACATCAGCCGGTAGCGGTTGATTTGCGGTTTATTGTGGTCGCCCTAAAAGTGAATAATGACTTGGAACGAATGGGTGACTTAGCCGTTAACATTGTTAAAAGAGCTACCACGCTCGCAGAGCTTGCGCCCTTATCCACACCACAGGACTTCATCGGTAGAATGCCTGAGATTATCAGTGACATGATCAACGGCAGTCTCGATGCGCTCGTGAAGCTCGATGTAGATTTGGCCCGAACAATTATTGAAATGGATGATGCTGTCGATGATATTAATCGGAAAATGTACGAAACACTCCGAGCTCAGATGGAAAATGATTCACAGACGGTGGAAAGAGCGATAGAATTTTTGTCAACTTCCCGATACATGGAGCGAATAGCCGATCTTGCTACAAATATTGCCGAGGACGTCATCTTTTTGGTTGACGGTGAAGTCGTTCGCCATCAAGTAATCTGACCATTGACATCGTTGTGTGATAATCTCAAAAATAACAGGCTGGACGCGGATCGGTATCCGGCAATATAGACGAGGCCAACGAGGCAGGAGATAACTCTGCAATGGAGGTGTTTCCTGCAGCTCATTGTCTATGAGCTGTTCCGATATGTATCGATTGTGTTAAAACTCCGGTAAAGGATTTGGAGTTAAAATTTCTTTTTTGCAGTTTTTTCTGCTGCTATACTGGCGCCTTGTAACAACAATTCTAACGTCTTCCGAAGTAGCATCCGCATCCTATGAACGGCTTAAGGGAAAACATTCCCCATTACCTAAATCTAATTCGCTTTGACAAGCCTATTGGTACCTACTTGCTGCTGTGGCCGACACTTTGGGCACTGTGGCTGGCTGCCGAGGGTGTGCCCGATTTGAAGCTGCTGGTGATTTTTACACTCGGGACGTTTTTAATGCGCTCAGCGGGCTGTGTGATCAACGACTATGCCGATCGGAAAATTGACGGCCAGGTAAAACGAACCGTTAAACGTCCCATTGCGGCAGGTTTCATAAAGCCAAAGGACGCTCTAATTTTTTGCGCAATACTGTGTGTTGCCGCATTTATTTTAGTTTTGTTTACCAACAACAAGACGATATTGTTGTCATTCGCTGCGTTAATTCTCGCGGCGTGTTACCCGTTTATGAAGCGCTACACTTATTACCCACAGCTCGTTCTAGGCGCTGCTTTTTCCTGCGGTATCCCGATGGCCTTTGCTGCACAGCGCAATGACCTTCCCAGTTCCTTGTGGCTTATCTATATTGCTGTGGTCTTGTGGACGATGGCCTACGATACATTTTACGCAATGGTTGACCGCGACGACGATATAAAAATTGGGGTGAAATCTACGGCGATATTGTTTGGTGACGACGATCGTAAAATTACCGGCGCTATTCAAGCGGTCGTTATATTCATATTACTACTCGCCGGTGGAAAATTTTCTCTGGGCTATTGGTATTACTCTTCGGTTTTTGGTGCAGCAGGCCTTTTTGTTTATCAACAATATCTCATTCGCGATCGGGACCGCGACGAATGCTTCAAGGCTTTTCTCCATAATCATTGGGTTGGGGCAATGATTTTTGCGGGCATTTTCCTTCACTACTTTTTTCAGTGAACTCATTCCTATCGAGGTGATCAGCCTATGATCTATTTCGAATACGATTAATTCCCGATACACCAGCGACGACCACAGCGCCAGCAACGATGCCCACGATTGCATTCACTGCATTGGTATTGATAACCTGTGGAATACTTTCAATGATGGGCGTTGCTGCTAAGGTGTTGTTGACTGAGTGTAATAGCTCGTGCGAATTAGGAATACCATGGATTAGAATTCCGCCCCCCACTAAAAACATTGCCGCAGTCCCGACGATGGATAAAGTCTTCATTAAGTAGGGGCACAGGGTTAATATTGAGCTGCCAATCTTTTTCTTGATGTCACCCGCCATACCCTGCGTGTCAGTGTTTAATAGATATAATCCGGCATCGTCTAACTTCACAATTGCAGCCACCATGCCATACACGCCGACAGTAATAACGGCGGCAATCAGCGACACGACCAAGACCTGTTGGATGAATGGCGCATCTTTGACAATACCTAAGGCGATAACTACGATTTCCGCTGATAGTATAAAATCTGTCCGAATTGCTCCCTTAATCTTTTTTTCTTCGAAAACGACAAAGTCGACGGAGGCATCGGTTAACGCCGTGAGGGTTTCCTGGTGATGACTGTTTTCCTGGTCGCTGATTGGCATCAACGCATGAACAATCTTTTCAAAACCTTCATAGCACAGAAAAGCTCCACCCAGCATCAGTAGCGGCGTTATTAGCCAGGGAAGGAACGCACTAAGTAGTAGGGCAATCGGAACCAAAATCAGTTTGTTTTTCGCTGATCCTTTTGCGACTTGCCAAATAACAGGTAATTCTCTTTCGGCGCGAATGTCGGAAACTTGCTGCGCATTCAGCGCTAAATCATCGCCCAATACCCCCGCTGTCTTTTTTGCTGCGACTTTTGTTAATATTGCAACATCATCCAAAAGCGTTGCTATATCATCTATTAGGGCTAATAAACCTGCAGCTGCCATCTTGAAATATCTCCTTTATTTTGGGCTTACTTGTTTTATGGTTCAGCTTATACTGGCGCCGAATTCGAAGCCGGTTTGGCGCACAATGAGCCCGGCTTCATTCACTGTGGACCCTCTAATTAGCCCCTTCAGTCTCAACATAACACTTTTTGGCGCGAGTTGGTGGTGGCTAAACTAACATTTTATTCAATCCTGTGTAGCAATGGGCAGAACCTTTTCGTGTTTAAAGGTTTGTATTAATTCTTGTTAGAGGCCAGCAGTTGAGTTGATTTGGGTAGGGGAGTGTTGGGATGAAACTGCCGGTCCACCGAGACTTCGTAGGGAAGAGCCAGTCTTTGGTATCAAAGGGCGAATTTAAAAATTTCTGGGACCTTTAATTCTTGCGCTGTACTTGAAATAGCATCCCTGCCCATTTCAGTCATTTACAAAGGCGGTCACTTTTCCCTGTTAAACCCTAATCCAGCCCTTTAGAATGTTGTTTCATATGGCTTAGGCCGGTAATGCTCATTTTTAGTAAGAGTAAAATAATTAATAATGAAAAGCGTATTCCTCGACTCGATCACCGATATTAGTGCCCAGGATTGGAATTCAGTCGTTAATGATGATTATCCATTTATGCGACATGAATTTATTGCCGCTATGGAACTAAGTGAAAGCGCCTGCACCAAATCGGGCTGGAAAGCTCAACATCTCGTCATATACGACCAAGATAATCCCATTGCCCTGATGCCTTTATATCTTAAAAATCACTCCTATGGAGAGTATATTTTCGATTGGTCATGGGCCGGCGCTTACGATCGCCACGGCATGGATTATTACCCTAAACTATTGAGCGCGATACCTTTTACTCCGGCGACCGGGCCTCGACTTGCCTGCATAGACTCATGCGATAAAGGCTTGATTTATCCCTATATTTCTGAAATTTTGCAAGCGCGCGCGACCGAATTAAATGCCTCATCGGTTCATATCCTACTGCCCGACCAAGAGGAAACGAGCGAGTGGGCTAAGCAGAATTTAATGACTCGAACAACTTCGCAATTTCACTGGTTTAATGATGACTACAAAGATTTTGAAGACTTTTTGCAGAGCTTTTCGTCGCGCAAACGGAAAAACCTTAAAAAGGAAAGACGTCGAATCATCGAGCAAGGCGTTAGCTTACAGGTTTTGACGGGTGATGAAATCACGCCAGAACTGTGGGACGTTTTTTATGATTTTTACCAACTTACTTATGCGAAGCGCAGTGGCCATGGTGGCTACCTGCAACGAGAGTTCTTTGATTTACTGAGTGAATCCATGCCCGAACATGTGATGTTAGTGTTGGCTAAATCCAAGGATCAGTTTGTGGCGGGTGCGCTTTATTTCTATAGCTCAACGACCTTATACGGTCGTTACTGGGGTTGTACGCAGGAGTTCGAGATGCTGCATTTCGAAGCTTGTTACTATCAAGGTATCGAGTTTTGCATTGCCAGAGGACTAAAGAAATTTGATGCGGGGGCGCAAGGCGAGCACAAAATTCAACGGGGTTTTACGCCAACGCCCATTTGGTCGAACCACTGGATCAAAGACAAGCAATTTTCCGACGCCATTGGCGATTTTATTCTCCGTGAAACACAAAGCACGCTAGCGTATATAGAGAACGCTAAAGAATATTTACCCTTCAAAAAAGCGTCAGAGTAGGCTCTGCTAGTATTTTTCCAGAATAAGCTTGGTTTGTTCCCTCGCTTTATCCACGCTGAGTTTCCAAAAATCGCTTACTATTCTGATGATATTGTGTGATGACGACAAAATATCAACGAGCCCCCGTTGCCTCAAACCATTCAATTGGAAACATTTCAAAGCCTCTGCCTATCGCTAGGGAACGACAGGAAACAGCTGTATAAGTCACCGTGAAGTCATTCAAATATCGAAAATGCGAAAATATATCGCCAGTTTTGTAACCTTTTATAAACCTGCGCGTATATTAGTAATATGAATTTGAAATTTTACACATTTGTTAATGACTATGAGGATCAGGTTTTTTCCTTAGCACTTTATATGTTGCGAGATCGCGGCGAAGCGGAGGACGTGGCGCAGGAAAGCTACTTGAAGCTTTGGGAAAGTATCGAGGATATCGACAACGACAGGGCAAAGTTGTGGCTGCTTAAAGTTACCCGCAACGCCTGTATCGATCGTCTAAGGAAAAAGCGTTTGGCTGTGAGTGTCGATGAGCTGAGCGATGAACCGGTTGATCACTCAAAGGGCCCGGTTGGAATTATGGCTCACGAACAGCTCAGTAAATGGCTGAAAGATGCGATTGGATTATTACAAGAGCCCTATCGTTCCCTTATTGTTTTACGAGACATTCAACAAAAAAGCTACGGTGATGTTGCTGTTGATCTGTCATTGAGTCTGAGTCAGGTAAAGGTGTACCTGCACCGGGCAAGACAGCAACTTCGAGACATTCTTCGAGAGATTGAGCTATGAATGAAGAACAGGAATCATGGCAGCAAGTCGTCAACAGACTTGCAAAAGAGCGACATTCTAGCGCAGACGCGGTCTTCCTGAAAAGAAGTCTAGCCGACGTGGATGAGAGTGCCGACGACCTCATCAATGCGCTGCAATTTCAGAGTGGACTCGAAAACATCGGGCTGGTCCAGGCACCGAGTTCATTGCACAAAAAATTAGTATCAATACCTAACGGAAAAAAACGGCAGCCAGTGGTGAAATGGACCGCTTCTTTATCCGCGGCAGCCGCGGTATTTTTGATGATCTTCATTGGTATTTCACCAAACTCCAGCCAGCTCTCAGATGAAGAGATCAATAAAGCACGTCGCGATTTGGCTACAGCTCTAAAGTACTTACACTTTGCCAACAACCGTACCCGAAATCATGTCGAGAAGATTATCGATGAAAACGTCAACAATACCCTAATAAACGGTATTTTTGGAAAATCACAGGATAAAACCTAAAACCATTAAGGAACATAGACAATGAAAATTTTGATTAGCTTACTGATAGTATTTATGACTTTTTCGGTCACGGCCAAGGATCGGGAAGATTACAAATCATCACCGGGTTTTGTGGAATTTGGCAATCTGGAGGGTGTCTATGGAGAGCCAAAAGTAGAAATCAATCTTGGTGGGACAATATTGTCTCTTGTTGGGAAAATTTCCAAGCACGAAGATCCAGAGCTCGGTGATGTGATTAGGAACCTGGACCAAGTTCGAGTATTGGTTTATGAACTAGACGATAGTGCGACAGATGCGCTGAATCAGGTCGACACAATCACTGCAACGTTAAAGTCGAAGCAATGGCTTCCCATAGTGAGTGTGAATGAAGAACTGGAAAAAGTTCGAGTCTACATGCATCAAAATGGCGACATTGTCGACGGCATGGTTGTGATGGTTGTCGATGCAACGGCAAACAATAAGAAAAAAAGAAAGGAAGCCGTCTTTATTAACATCGTCGGTGAGATCAACCCGGAGCAATTAAGTCAGCTTACGGACTCATTGGATATCGACGTCAACATTTGAGAGCTATTGTTTAGACATCGGTTTTTATTGTAATCAACTCAGGCCTTGCTTGCCGATAGCGTTAATGGGTCTAAGTCTCCTATCTTAACTCCCACGGTTTACCGCTTTCGCCTCGATGGGATGTTCGGCTTCTAGAAAAAGCTAAGTTCTTGGGACGTGTTCGGAACTCGCTAAAACCAACAATTGTATATGGCCAACGGTGCCGTGTTCGTTTCCATATTTGGCAAAGGGCTAAGGGACATCGAGGAATAAGAGTCTATATCGGCCTGCGAGCTCTTGAACTGCACCCTTAAAAAGAAGTATGTTTGCGGTGTCTTTCACTAACCTAAGAGCAACCATGACAATAGTTCGAAAACAAAACCGGCAATTCTGTATTGAATCCCTAACTGCACCGGGTGAACCCTATGAAATTGTTCCCGGAGAGGTTTGGGGAAAGCCCTGTCGGGTTTTTAAAAACGCGCCGGAGACACTGAGGGACCTTTACAATGAGAACCGCAGCGATGAAACGTTTTTAGTCTACAACGAAGAACGTTACAGCTTTGAGGAAACTTATCATAAGGCTGCAAAAATTGGCGTGTTGTTGGCGGAGAATTACGGCATTAAGAAAGGCGACCGGGTCGCGATCTCGATGCGAAATTATCCGGAATGGGTAATGATCTTTACTGCCATTACGTCTATCGGCGCTGTGGCCGTTGCGATGAATGCATTGTGGTTATCCGATGAAATGGTATACGGCTTGAATGATAGTGGCGCCAAGGTACTCTTCGCCGATCAAGAGCGACTCGATCGACTCGAATCACTGTTCTCGCAAGTGGAATTGAACGTTGTGGCGGTTCGGCCCACGAAGCCGTTGTTTGGTAACTGCACAGATCTTGAAACCATGCTGTCGAATACGGTTGAAAAAGGAATGCCCGATCGTCAAATAGCGGGAAGTGATTCTGCAACACTCTTTTATACCTCGGGATCGACCGGTAATCCAAAAGGCGTATTATCCTGTCACACTAACATTTGCTCCGCACTTTTGTCCTGGGAGCTCGAAGCCAAAGCCAACAACGTAGAATTTGGCCTCACTCCGCCAAAGCTTGAGGTACAGGCAGCTGTTTTGTTGGGCATACCCTTGTTTCATGTCACTGGCTCGCACTCGGTATTTCTGATGTCATATCGCAGTCAGCGTAAAATTGTTTGTATGTATAAGTGGAATGTGGAAAAAGCTGCGGCGTTAATAGCGAAGGAAAATATTACTGCATTTACAGCGCCACCCGCTATGACCGGTGATTTAGTGGAGTATGCAAGAGAGTCGGCTTCCGATTTGAGTAGTCTTGTTACCGTAGGGGGAGGTGGCGCGGCAAGAGCTCCGGATCAGGTTGGAAAAATCGCCGTTACTTTCGGCCGGGCCCTGCCCTATACCGGTTGGGGTATGACGGAAAGCAATGCGATTGGAGCGGGAGTTACAGGCAGGGATTATGTTAATTATCCTACTAGTACCGGTCGGAAAGCCACTATTATGGATCTTCGAATATCGGATGAGGATGGCAATGTGCTACCGCAGGGCGAGCGTGGCGAGATACAGATGGCTGGTCCCTGTCTTTTTGGCGGGTACTGGAACTTACCGGAAGCTGATAATGAGTCTTTTGTTGATGGTTGGTATAAAACAGGCGACGTGGGCTATATGGACATTGATGGATATCTGTACATCGTCGATCGCATCAAAGATCTGGTGATTCGAGGCGGTGAAAATATCGGTTGTGCCGAGGTTGAAGGAGCTCTCGTGGCGCATAAAGAAATACTAGAGGCCAGTGTTTACGCCATCCCAAACGACCGTCTTGGCGAAGAGGTTGGCGCTACCATTTATTGCAGTGGTGAGGTTTCTGAGCAGCTAATCCGAGATTTTCTTAAGGAACGTATAGCCGCGTTCAAAGTCCCAAGTTATATCATTTTTAGCCCCAAACCCTTACTTAGAATTGCTTCGGGAAAAATCGATAAACGATTAATTAGACAGGATGCATGGCAACATTGGGGCTTGGGCTAAGCAATAGCAGTGTTAAGGAATACGAGGGTTAAACAATACTTGATTAGCGCCTATGCAGAAATATCGTCATCGCTAGAAGCGTGGCGACGTGGCAATCTTGGGAGTTAGATTAATTCATAATTATCAAACCGTTAGAACGATCAGATTGCCGAGTCCAAGCTTCGAACCGGACCGCTTGCAAAGACGAGCTTCCGGATGGTCGCGAGTTAAGCAATGTAAGGAAAATTCTACGATTTTTCCGGACCTAGCCGAACGGCTACACCGCTGTAACATGCCAATATGAACAGTCTGAAAAGCTTATGCGGCTATAGACAAATGAATGTGTTGCCTAACTAAGCCATAATAAGTCGAAAAATAAAAATAGAGTGGGGACCAAAATGAAAGTGACTACATCAGTGCCGGTAGCAGATTTGCAAGCGGTCGGTGCAGCCTCCGCAATAGTGGAGGCGGCCGGATTCGATGGGATAACGACGCAGGAAAATTCCCACGATCCTTTTTTGCCACTCGCTATTGCGGCGACCGCAACAAAAACCCTCGAGCTTAAAACCAGCATAGCGATTGCCTTTGCACGCAGCCCGATGGTGGTCGCGAATCTTGGCTGGGATTTACAAGCGGCTTCAGCAGGACGATTTACCCTGGGACTAGGCAGTCAGGTGAAAGCCCATAACATTCGACGGTTTAGTGTCCCCTGGTCTGCGCCGGCGCCGAGGCTTAAAGAGTATGTTAAAGCAGTCCGCGCCATCTGGCGCTGTTGGCAAGACGGAGAACGTTTGGATTTTGTGGGAGAGCACTACCAGTTTTCATTGATGACGCCAAACTTTACACCTGAGCCACTGAATGGCGGGATACCCTCCATTCATATTGCCGCTGTTGGTCCGGGGATGCTGAATGTGGCAGGCGAAGAATGTGACGGCGTGATGCTTCACCCTTTTTGTACTAAAAAGTACCTACAAGAAGCGACGATGCCGAGGCTCGAAAAAGCGCTGGCAAAATCTGGACGCAAGCGCGCGAACTTTGAGGTCTCGGGCGGTGGATTTGTTGCCACCGGTAAGGACGACGAAGCGGTAGCCAAAATGTTTGAATGGGTGCGCATGCGTATCGGGTTTTACGGTTCGACCCCGTCCTATTGGCCTGTTTTAGAAGCACACGGACTCCTTGAACTGGGCCATAAGCTTAATGCGATGTCAAAGCAGGGACAGTGGGAGGCGATGACTGCGGAAATTCCTGACGAGTTGGTGCATTTATTTGCCGCTGTTGGGCGCTATGATGAGATTGTGGGAAACATTGAAGAACGGTATGGGGGGCTGGCGGACGCCATATCGGTATCGGTAGATATTCCCCAAGAAGTGCTGTCAGATATTCAGCGAATCGATACGCCTTGCACTATTTGAGCCTCTTGAGTCGTTTCCATCTGATCAGAGTGGGCGGCCGACTATTGAAATTTGCTACTGGGGAAATGCCATGACACACGACGTTATCATCATCGGTGGAGGTCACAATGGCCTAACGACAGCCGCCTATCTCGCCAAGGCTGGATTGCAGGTGCTTGTTTTGGAGCGTCGTGACATTGTCGGTGGCGCGGCGGTTACCGAGGAATTTCATCCGGGATTTAAAAACTCAACGGCGTCTTATACCGTGAGTCTGTTAAACGCAAAAATTATTCAGGACCTGCAGTTGGGGGAGCACGGATTGAGGGTGGTTGAGCGGGCTATGTCCAATTTTTTCCCTCTTTCGGATGATAATTATCTGTCTTTTCCCGTTGATAGCCAGGACAAATACCGAGAGTTTGCCCGTTTTTCTAAACATGATGCGGACGCTATCGAATCCTACGAACGTGACCTTGAAGCAGTCGCCGATGAGTTGCGCGACCTCTTATTGACCCATCCTCCCAATCCCTCGGGCGGTATCAAAGACTTATTACAATTGGCGAAACTTGGTTGGAAGAGCAGAAAACGGGGTGAAGAATTTCAACGTTTGATTCTTGATATGGCCGGCAAAAGTTGTGCAACTTTTCTCGATATGTATTTTGAAAACGATGCTATTAAGGCCGCTTATGCCTTTGATGGCGTAGTGGGAGCCTTAAATAGCCCACACGATTTGGGAACATCTTATGTACTCCTACACCACTGTTTTGGGGCAGTAAATGGAAAAAAAGGAGCATGGGGACACGCGATCGGCGGTATGGGCGCGATCAGCGATGCACTTGCCAGTTCGGCTCGCCTCGCTGGCGCTGAGATTAGAACCGGCGTTTCAGTCGAGGAGGTCGTCATTGAAAATGGAAGGGCTTGTGGCGTGCGCCTGGAGGACGGTTCGGTTATCAGGGCACGTGCTATTGCTGCCAATGTGAGTCCGACCATGCTGTTCGGCACCATGGTGAAAGAGGAAGAAGTCCCGGTAGATTTCTATCGCCGAATAAAGAATTTTAAATGTGGTTCGGGTACCTTTCGAATGAACGTCGCCCTCTCGGAACTTCCCAAATTCAGTTGCTTGCCGACCGATGGGATGGGTCTTCATCATACCGGTGGTATTGTTATTTCACCGAGCATTGAATATATGGACAGAGCTTACCTCGATGCTCGGATGAACGGTTGGTCGCAAGCACCTATTGTAGAAATGTTGATTCCCAGCACCCTCGACGACAGTCTGGCGCCAGCCGGTCAGCATGTCGCCAGTTTGTTTTGTCAGCATTTTAATTACGATTTACCCGACAATAAGAACTGGGACGATGTTCGGGAGGAGGTCGCCGACCGTATTATTCAAACAGTGAACGCTTATGCACCGAATTTTTCTTCGTCGATCATTGCCCGGCAAATACACAGTCCCCTCGATTTGGAAAGAAAGTTCGGTTTGCCCCGGGGTGATATCTTCCACGGGCAGCTGTCTTTGGATCAACTATTTATGGCGCGGCCGGTATTGGGTCACAGTGATCACCGCATGCCGGTAAAAGGACTGTATTTGTGTGGCTCAGGTGCACATCCAGGGGGGGGTGTTACCGGTGTGCCAGGCCACAATGCTGCAGCGGTGCTTATTAAGGACCTGAAATAGCGGTGAATTGTCTCAGATGAAACTCTCCGCAAAGGGGTTGTCTTATTACCGGCAAAAAAGAGTTTATCATGCTGAAATTTTACAATCGATGCTGGCTGGATAATTGATCAGGAGTGTCATGATAAAATTATTTATCATGCTGGAAATATTTTTACCACATCATAGTGATGGACTTTCGGAGAAAGGCCTTTTATTCTTCGGTGTTCAGGCATAGAAGCGACTGATGAAACCCATATCAGGATCCATTGAGAGAATTAGACAATGTTGGGAAGCACAAATCATAAAGACAGTAGAATTAGCGTCCTGCTCGATGAGCTCGGAATCGAGTATGAAATCGATGATGATGGTGATTTCCATGCTGTTTTTCAACTGGATGAAAAAAGGTCACAGACTGTCTATATTAGCTCGGAAACGAAGAAAATTGCCGACCTGGAAATTCGTAAGATTTACTCCATCGGTTATATGAGTGACGGGCCCCTGGAGAAAAAGATCGCGAATCTTTTGCTGGGTATTAATAACAGTTCAAAGTTAGGTGCGTGGCAAGTGATGTCGACTGACAATTCATATTATGCTGCTTACAATGCCCAAATTGCGGCTGATACCGACGCCAAAACCTTGTCTACTGTGCTCAAAGCCGTTGTCGAGAGCGCGGATAGTATTGAGGATTATTTAACCGGGATGGACGTTTTTTAGCGTACAACTGAAAATAGGCTCCGAAGGAGCCTATTGCTTTGAAACGTCAGCTTAGTCGGTGTATGTATTGGTCCAGCAGTAGCCTCCGCGTTTTAATCCGACTGCTTTTCTACTCTGACTACTTTTCTAATCTGGCTACAACGACGCAAGCATGGTGTCGGCGTCACTGATAGTAAAAGGGTCCTCTGGACAATTGTCCATAAGCCCCGGTTCCACAAATTGGCTTTTGATTTCTCCGTCGACCACATGCATGGAATACCGCCATGAGCGATTGCCAAAGCCGAGATTTTCCTTTTTAACCAGCATTCCCATCAGACGGGTAAAATCGCCATTTCCATCGGGAAGCATTTTCACTTTTTCAATGCCTAACTGCTTTGACCATTGAAACATGCTAAAGGCATCGTTTACGCTGATGCAATAGACTTCATCAATTCCTTTGGACTTCAGTTCTTCGTATTTCTGTTCATAGCCCGGCAGGTGAGTGCTCGAACAAGTGGGGGTAAAGGCTCCAGGCAGGGCCACAATTATGATACTTTTACCCGCGAATAATTCCTTCGATGTCTTATCTTCCCATTTAAAGGGATTTTCATGTTCAATGTTTTCATCGCGGACTCGGGTTTTAAAAACTACGTCTGGGACTGTGCGATTCATAATGATTCCTCTGGCTGATTCAGTAAGTTTTGAAAATGTAGTTTAAGCCATACAACATTAATAGTTATAATTAATTAATTTTATTTAGTCGATTGTAAATAACAATAATAAAAAAGTAACGAAGACTGGCCTACTGCCCGTACCAGGTCAAAAGTGTGGGTGACGTCTTCCTAATCTAGAAATCAGGCTCTCTGATCGATGAGCAGCAGCCTAGCCTTTAGACCTATAGCGCCGGTAGGCGGAGTGATTAATACGACTCGAATTTTTACGGCTTCGTCCTCAGGCTTCGTCTGTGCTCGTGCACCTATTTTCAACATGCTTGTCGACGAAGGACGGATTTTTTTAGCGGCTTGTTCATCGCAGGCCCTATCGGCAGGGCTCGCTGCCCGCTACACCGGTAATTTCGACTGGCCGGCGAGCTGGATGATAGGCTTTGGCATGTTGGGACGTGCCGAACTGGCATTTGTGGTTATCGAAATCGCTTACGTACAACACAATATTATGAATACCGAAGGTTTTTACACTTTGATGATAAGGGCATTTCTATTGAATTGTTCTGTACCGCTAACAAACCGCTGGTGGAAGTCGCATTTTCATTTTACCGAAACGCCTCACAATTAACGGATAAGTTTCTCATACCTGCGTTGATCATAAGCGAGTTTATGCGGACATAACGAGATTGCGTCCCGCTTGTTTTGCTTTATAGAGAAGTTTATCGAGGCGGATCAGAAAATCATTAATTTCCTCATCCTTAGAAATTTCAGATACGCCAAAACTGACAGTGACTTGTACCTTCTTTTGGTCATATAGAAAAATAGCGCTTTCAATTATCGCTCGTAATTTGTCGGCGACATCTTCCGCGCTAGAAGCATTTGTTTCCGGAAGCAGAATAAGAAATTCTTCTCCACCCCAACGCCACACGATATCGTAAGTTCTTATGTTTTCTTTTATCAACGCCGAAAATCGCTTCAACACTTCATCGCCTGCGTCGTGGCCGTGCTTGTCGTTAATGCGTTTAAAGTGGTCGATATCGCAAAAAATAAAACTCAGTTGTGTGTTATTTCGTCGACTTCTACTCAGTTCGCTGTCAGACATTTCAAGGAAGTTTTTTCGATTATAGAAGCCAGTCAGATAGTCACATTTTGATTCTTTTTCCAATGAGATCTGTAGATCGAGGATTTCTCCTAAATGTTTATAAATAGTGTCGTGATCAGACTTCAGTTTTAATTGCGATTCCAGTGTGTCGCGAGTGCCGAAAAGCACCTCGTTCTTTTGGTTGTCGAGTCGTATAGGCTCTTCATTCATTAAACAGACAATACCAAATATTTCACCGGTGGGACGATGGATTGGCAGGCCAATAAACGAGAGCAGGCCGAAGGGTAATGACGGATTATTTTCCCACTGTTGTTCCAGGTTGGCGTTGGGGATATATAGCTCGGTATCGTGTTTGATAATAAACTCAAAATAACTGTTAGAGTCCACCATGGATTCTGAAGCGCCGATTTTATAGGGGCCATCTTCTGCGGAAGAATTATTTTCTAATACTTCAATAACATCATCGTGATACGAAAGAATGAGAGCGGTGCTTACCTCAAAATACACCGATAGGGGATCGAGAATGAATCCGAGATTTTCCAGGCCAGCACGTTTTCTTTTGTTCCTGGATTCAATGATTGAAGATTGCGTTATTAAACCATCGTACTTACTGCTGACGTTAGCAAGAAGCCATTCTTCCATACTCGATCGTTCGGTAAACACTTTGTACTTCCAGCCTAACTGCTTAGCAAATTTCCCCCACATATCGCTATAGGACTGAATCATCGAATGATCGGCCAGAATCGCTACGATGGCTCTATTGTATGTTTTTGCAATCGCCTTCGCATTGTTAGATACCGTGTCGAGGTCCCTGACCGAGTGAATTATGTCAACGGCATCCGAATAGTCGATGATGGTATAATTTAGCTTATTGCCATTATCCGGATTTGAAAAAAAATCTCGGTCCGCATCAATGAACTCAGAAAAGCGAAAAGTTCCTGTCACCTTATACGTTAGACAGTTTCCGTTGTCTGATAAGAGGGTTTTGATGGGCATTGTATTTACCTAACCTCGTTTATTCCTTTAAGACTAATATTCGAGAGTGTTCAATGATAAAAGACATTATTTAAATTGTTGGTATTATTGTCGAGGAAAAGCGATCCACTAGCCAAACATCTATTTTTAACCGTTAACGTTGTACAATGATTGTGGTGTGTCTACAGAATTAGTGGAGAAAAACTAAAATTCTTAATATGAACGGTTCGTGTCGCGATATTTTCGTTTTATCTATTTTTATATTAATATCAATGACTTAGATATCTAAAGGGGCGTTCTGTCCCAATGGTTGAGCCGAAGAGTACCATGAACACTTTTCCGATACTACTACTACTAAAGCGAAATCCGTCGGCGCGACAGCTTGTTTAAATATCACCCCAAAGATACTGGAGTAATGTAATGGCAGCGAGGGGAGCTGTCTCGGTGCGTAATACCCGTGGGCCCAAAGCAAGCGGGACAAAACCCGTGTCGAGCGCCGTATTAATCTCTGTTTCACTGAGACCGCCTTCGGGCCCGATTAACAGATCAACGTCATTGATAGCTGCCGCTGGATTCAAAGACTGGTCGGTGCGGTGGTGTAGAACAAATTTCATCGTTGCCTTTGAATCATTTAGCCATTCATCGAGCTTTTGTATTGGATGAATGACGGGCGGTATATTTCGCCCACTTTGCTCGCAGGCGCTAATGGTAATTTGTTTCCAGTGCTGTAATTTTTTGTCGGCTCGGTCTGCTTTAAGTTTTACTTCGGATCGAGAGGAGAACACAGGAGAGATCGCGCTAACGCCTAATTCGGTGGCTTTTTGCATGATGAAATCCATGCGGTCACCTTTAGATACAGCGATACCTAAATGAATATGTAATGGCGACTCTCGATTGATATCTTGAAACTTGTTAATAATGGCGATGGTATGTTTTTTCTCGATGACATCAATAACGGCGCTAAACTGCCCCCCTTTACCATTAAAAAGAGTCAGCTCGGCACCCGCTTGCAACCGTAAAACTTTGCTGAGATGCTGACTTGGCTTTTCTTCTAATTTTATTTTTAGATTTTCCGCCAGAGGCTGTTCGGTAAATATTCTTGGTATTCGCATAGACAAAAGTTTCAGGAGTTCACCTTGTGCAAGATTGCCGCATTTTTATTGGTACGGCCGCTCAGTGATGACTATTGTAGCTCAATCTATCAACGATCTGACAAACTCAAGTTTTCCCAGATTGTTTTATTGGGCTCGATCTGGTTCATTGTATAAAAATGGAAACCCGGAGCCCCTGCAGCCAATAAGTTTTCGCAGAGTTTAGTGACCACCTCAATACCGAAGTTGTGTATGCTTTCCTTGTCTTCATTAAAGCTTTCTAGCTTTTTGCAGATCCAGCGAGGAATGTCAGCGCCGCAATTTTTAGAAAAACGAGCCAAGTTTTGAAAATTGGTAATGGGCATAATGCCTGGGTAGATCGGTTTGTCGATACCCGCTTTTTGACATTGGTCGACAAAATACAAATAAGCGTCGGCGTTATAAAAATATTGGGTTATAGCGCTATCTGCTCCCGCCTCAAACTTTCTCTTCAAAAATTCGATGTCCTGAGAATAGTTGTCCGCGTCCGGATGTATCTCGGGATACGCAGCGACTTCCAGATGAAAATGATCGCCAGTTTCGCGGCGAATAAATTCCACTAGCTCATTGGCAAAAACCAAGCGTTGTGCACCCATTCCCGAAGGCATATCACCGCGTAAGGCTACGATGCGGTTAATACCGGCGTTCTTGTATTCCTTTATCAATGCCAGAATAGAATCTTCTTCATCGCTACCAAAGGACAAATGTGGTGCTGTGGAAATACCTTCCGCAGTCATCGCTAAGACAATATCTTTGGTGTTGTCTCGAGTCGATCCGCCAGCGCCGTAAGTTACCGAGAAAAAATCGGGTCCCAGTTTGTTTAGTTCAGCGCGAACATTTTTTAGTTTTTCACGACCTACATCGGTTTTTGGTGGGAAAAACTCAAAGCTAAATCGTTTCTTCTCAGTCATGGCAATGTCTTTGATTAAATGGATTGATAGCAATAGTAAATGAGATGTAAGTGTCGTTGCGACACTTCAACCCGCGATCTGATCGAAGGACCAGGTCGCGGTGATTTGCTGCGACAACGACTTATCGTGCCTTAATACTTGTAGGAGTCAACTTTAAACGGACCTTCAACAGCGACGTTGATATAGTCTGCTTGTGCCTGCGTCAATTGAGTGACGACCCCACCAAACCCCCGTACCATATCCGCGGCAACTTCTTCGTCCAGTTTCTTTGGCAATACTTCTAGGGTGATGGCATCGTTCTTTGCGCTTGAGTCAAGATCCGCAAATTTTAATGCGTATAGATGAATTTGCGCCAACACCTGATTGGAAAACGATCCGTCCATAATTCTAGAAGGATGCCCCGTGGCATTGCCAAGATTCACTAACCTACCTTCCGACAAGAGTATCAAGTAATCGTTACTATCTTTGTCGCGATAGACTTTATGCACCTGGGGTTTAACTTCATCCCACTCCCAATTTTCTCGCATAAAGGCTGTGTCTATCTCGTTGTCGAAATGACCAATGTTGCTGACGACTGCGCCGGTTTTTAACGACCTTAATATGGCTGAATCGCAAACATTAAAATTGCCCGTGGTGGTGACAACCAAATCGGTATTTCCCAGCAACAATTTATTGGTATCTTCAACCTTACCCGTGTTAATCCCGTCATTGTAAGGAGATACAACTTCAAATCCATCCATACACGCTTGCATGGCACAAATAGGGTCGATTTCTGATATTTTAACAATCATACCTTCTTGGCGAAGCGATTGAGCTGATCCTTTGCCCACATCCCCGTAACCAATAACGAGGGCTTTTTTACCTGACAATAAATGATCGGTACCGCGTTTTATAGCGTCATTAAGCGAATGGCGACATCCATACTTGTTATCATTTTTCGATTTGGTGACGGAATCATTGACGTTGATAGCGGGAACTTTTAGGGTTCCTTCATCCAGCATTTCCTGTAGGCGATGAACGCCTGTTGTAGTTTCCTCCGTGATTCCGTGGATGTTGTCTAACATGTCTGGGTATTTTTCGTGAAGCATCAATGTAAGGTCGCCACCATCATCCAGTACCATGTTGGCTGCCCAGGGTTGACCGTCTTTTAGGATGGTTTGCTCCAGGCACCAGTCGTATTCTTCTTCGGTCTCGCCTTTCCATGCATAAACCGATACACCGGTTGCGGCAATGGCTGCGGCTGCGTGATCCTGCGTAGAGAAAATGTTGCAGGACGACCAGCGCACTTCAGCGCCTAACGCAGACAGCGTTTCAATCAGCACGCCTGTTTGAATAGTCATATGAATACAACCAAGGATTTTTGCTCCGGCAAGCGGTTTGCTAGCGCTGTATTTTTCGCGCATCGCCATTAGCGCAGGCATTTCTGATTCCGCAATGTCTAGTTCTTTGCGGCCCCATTCGGCCAGGCTGATATCGGCAACTTTATAATCATGACTCATGATATTTTTCCTTTTATGGGCAAAACGGCTAAGGACACGTTATGCAACTATTTAGTTTAAAATTAGAGGTTTAAGGCTTTGGTCAATGCTTCAATACGATCAGTTTTTTCCCAGGTGAAGGCAGTAAATGTATCTGATTTTTCTACACCGTCTTCGTTCCAGCTATAAGTTGATTCAAAAGGTTCTCTACCGAAGTGTCCGTAGGCAGCCGTCAAACGATACATAGGGTGTTGTAAATCCAGCATCTTTGTAATGGCATAAGGTCTCAGGTCAAAAACTTCGCGGATGGCGGTGACTAACTTTTCGTCGGAGACTTTGCCAGTGCCAAAGGTATTAACAGAAATTGAGGTGGGCTCTGCCACACCAATAGCATAGGACACCTGAATTTCACAGCGGTCAGCGATACCGGCAGCTACGACATTTTTTGCCACATAACGACCAGCATAGGCGGCCGAACGATCTACTTTTGATGGATCTTTACCCGAGAAGGCACCGCCACCGTGGCGCGCCATGCCGCCGTAGGTGTCTACAATGATCTTACGTCCCGTCAATCCACAATCGCCTACCGGTCCGCCGATCACAAAATTTCCGGTCGGGTTGATGTGGAATAAAGTGTCGTCGTGTAGCCAGTTCTCCGGCAGAACGGGCAAAATCACCTGTTCTTTAATAGCAGCGCGTAATTCTTCCAATGAAATATCGGGGTCGTGTTGAGTCGAAAGAACCACGGCGTCAATGGCTACCGGTTTACCATTTTCATAACGCAAGCTGACTTGAGATTTGGCATCCGGTCGCAACCAGGGCAAAACCCCTTCTTTTCGTAATTTTGCCTGCCTCTCGACTAGGCGGTGTGAGTAATAAACCGCTGCGGGCATTAATGAATCGGTTTCGTTAGTGGCGTAACCGAACATTAATCCCTGGTCGCCGGCTCCTTGGTCTTCCGGTTTAGCTCTATCTACGCCCATATTGATATCGACAGATTGCTTGCCAATCGCATTGATAATCGCGCAGGTTGCGCCGTCAAAGCCGACCGCTGAACTGTCGTAACCAATGTCGAGAATCACTTTTCGAATGATATCTTCTAAATCGACATAACAAGAGGTAGTGAGCTCGCCGGCGACGATCGCCATGCCCGTCTTAACCATTGTCTCGACTGCTACGCGAGCCATTGGGTCTCGACAAATAATTGCGTCGAGTACAGCGTCGGAAATTTGGTCCGCCAATTTGTCCGGATGACCTTCAGAAACTGACTCTGAAGTAAAAACTGAATATTCTGACATTAGATGTTCCTCTCGCTGTCGGTATAATTTCTAAATTGTTAAAGTTTAATAAATTGTCGAATTTGAACGCGAAAACCATTTCGCTGCGCCAAAAATATACTTTCCGCTGTTTTAAAGCCCGCATCCGCTGCCCACTGGGTCAAATCGTCCGGATGAAAGCCCAGCCACACATCTCCGCACGACTCTCTCGCCCAAGCCTGATCGTGGCTGCAAAGGTCCGTTACGATCAATGAGCCCTTTGCCTTAAGGACTTTGCTGATATCAAGAAACATATCCGCTGGCGAGGGAATATGATGTAATACCATATTGATCACCACGCAGTCAGCGCTGAGTGATTGCAATTGTTCGTGTTTGGTATCACCGTTTATAAAGGTAATATTCTTTAAATTGTTTGTATTGGCGTACTGTTCAGCTGCCTCCAACATTTGTTCAGAATTATCGAGCGCATAAACCTGCGAAAAGCGGGGCGCGAGTTCAGACAGAAAGGCGCCTTCTCCAGGCCCAACTTCTAATGCGACGCCCGAGGTTTGACCGCGCGAAAGATACTTGTCGAGTAGCTCGCTAGCGTTGGGGCCATATAGCTCAAAGTCGGCTATCTGTTCTTGCTGTTGCCGAAATAATTTCGCGTTTTCGTTAAAAAATTCCTGTGATCTTGCAGCGCGTTCATCCTGCACCAACTTTACCCGTTGTTGAATATCAGTTGATAACGGTCTCTGATCAATCGCTCCATGTAAAGCAAGTTGCAGGGTATTCAGCGCAGCATCAGGGTTTTCATAATCCCGCTGATAGGATCTGCGGTAAAAAATGGAATTTCCCTCCCGGCGGGTGATGACGAGATCAGCGTTGGCGAGGATTTTTAAGTGATGACTCATGCCGGATTGTTTGCTGTCGAAAATGCTGCAAAGTTCTAAAACCCCAAAAGAGTCGCTGCTAAGCACTTGTAGAATATCGAGGCGCAGTTGATCCGCGCAGGCTTTACAGAGCTTTAACAAGGCTCCCGAATCGGCCGGCTGTTCAGCGATTGGAACGATTTTGGTGTTGGCTTGAAGAGTCATTGCCGCAGAGTTTAGCAGCAACTTACATCTATATCAAAATATATTGATATAGAGTCATAAAGCAACGAGATTCTTGTACTTATTAAGTCCCGGTTTACGATATTGATTATCCCATCCTTTGCTCTCGGGCCCAGACCGAAAAGAAAAAGTTGTTCAATTGGTCCTGCGTGAGTCGAAGATTGGCAAATTTTACTGTTGATACGTACCAATTGTGCAATTTCAGCGCGTTTACAGCGGTTTTTTTCTCTCCAGCAATTGCCGAAGCGGCGCAGGTAGGGGAAAATGGGCGCCTTTTTCATTAGACCTCTCCAGGAGTTTCCAAATGCCCTCTCGTAGCGAATTAGCCAACGCCATCCGCGTCCTCAGCATGGACGCTGTGCAACAGGCCAATTCCGGCCACCCCGGTGCACCAATGGGTATGGCCGACATTGCCGAAGTTCTATGGAATGATTTTTTGCAGCATAACCCCGCGAACCCAAACTGGCCCGATAGAGACCGTTTTGTCTTGTCGAACGGCCATGGGTCTATGTTGATTTATTCGTTATTGCACCTGAGTGGTTACGAATTGCCGATGGAGGAGTTAAAGAATTTCCGTCAAATGCATTCGAAAACGCCCGGCCATCCGGAATATGGCTACGCGCCAGGAGTTGAAACAACCACTGGTCCGCTCGGACAGGGGATTACCAACGCTGTTGGTATGGCGACCGCTGAAAAAATACTCGCTGCCCAGTTCAATAAAGAGGGCCATGACATTGTTAACCACTTTACTTATACCTTTCTTGGTGACGGCTGCATGATGGAAGGTATTTCCCACGAGGCCTGTTCATTGGCCGGGACATTGGGGCTCGGTAAGTTAATTTGTTTTTATGACGATAACGGCATATCAATTGATGGTGAAGTTGAAGGATGGTTTACCGATGATACGCCAAAACGTTTCGAGTCTTATGGCTGGCAGGTGATTGCCAATGTGGACGGTCATGATGCCAATGCTATTACTGAAGCTATTCATGCAGGACGGGCTGAAACTAACAAGCCGACCATGATCTGTTGTAAAACAATCATTGGCAAAGGCTCGCCAAACAAGCAGGGTAAAGAAGATTGTCACGGCGCAGCTTTAGGCGTGGACGAAGTGGCTTTGGTCCGTGAAACTTTGGGTTGGTCTCATGCCCCATTCTTTGTGCCCAGCGACGTTTATGCCGGTTGGAGCGCAAAAGATAAAGGCGCTGTGCAGGAAAAAGACTGGAATGCTCGATTTGATAGTTACGCGGAATCCTATCCTGAACTGGCGGTGGAATTAGCCCGTCGTTTGAGTGGCGAACTGCCCGATGATTTTGCAGTACAAGCTGCTGAAACTATCCGACAACGCCAGCAAGATGGCGCCACGATTGCCTCGCGTAAAGCTTCACAAAATGACCTTAATGCCTTTGGTCCGTTGCTGCCAGAATTACTCGGCGGCTCCGCCGACCTGGCTGGGTCGAATTTAACCCTATGGTCTGGTTCCAAGCCTGTTACCGGCGACGATGCAAGTGGTAACTATCTCCACTACGGTGTTCGTGAATTTGGAATGTCGGCCATGATGAATGGTATTGCTTTACATGGCGGCTTTGTACCCTACGGTGCAACGTTTCTTATGTTTACCGAGTATGCGCGTAACGCCGTGCGTATGGCGGCATTAATGCGTCAAAGGGTTATTTTTGTCTATACCCATGACTCTATCGGACTTGGCGAGGATGGCCCAACTCATCAGCCGGTAGAGCAACTGACCTCCTTGCGTGCAACGCCGAATCTCGATACTTGGCGCCCCTGTGATACCGTTGAATCCGCAGTAAGCTGGAAAGCGGCCCTTGAATGTGATGATGGTCCTACAGCGCTCGTTTTCTCACGCCAGAATTTGCAACATCAGGAACGCGATGCAGAGCAGGTAGCCAATATTGCGCGCGGGGCTTATGTATTGAGTGACTGTGAGGGTGAACTCGACGCAATAATTATTGCGACTGGATCCGAAGTCCAATTGGCCATGGATGCTAAAGTACGACTCACAGAACAGGGAAAAAATATTCGAGTAGTATCAATGCCATCGACAAATGTCTTTGACGACCAGGATGCCAGCTACAAGGAATCGGTACTACCTAGCCACATATTGGCGCGAGTTGCCGTCGAGGCTGGCCACCGAGATTTCTGGTACAAATATGTCGGATTGGATGGTCGAATCGTCGGTATGGAAACCTTCGGAGAATCGGCGCCCATTGGCGATTTGATGGAACACTTTGGCTTTACAGTCGAAAACGTGGTTGATGCCGTGGAAGATTCTCTGGGGTAGCAATTCGCATGTTGCGTTTGGCGATAAATGGATACGGTCGAATTGGACGCTGCGTGCTGCGTGCATTATACGAGTCGGAGTTCTCTCAGCAAATGCAGGTCGTTGCGATCAACGAACCTGCGAGCCTGGCGACCGTTGTTCATCTAAGCAAATACGACAGTACTCATGGCCGGTTTCCCGGCCAGATCCGAGCGATTTCGGGCGGCATGCAGGTTAATCAAGATGACATTGCGGTCAGCCACCGTTCCCGGATAGACGAATTGGAGTGGGCGAGCCACAACGTTGATATCGTACTCGAATGTAGCGGCCAGTTTTTAACAAGCTCTCAATTGCAAGAACACATCAACCGGGGAGCGAACCGCGTATTGCTGTCATCACCTGGTGAACACGTTTTAAAGACGATTGTCATGGGGTTGAATCAACAGAGTTTGGCAGCATCTGATCACATTGTTTCGGCAGCTTCCTGTACCAGTAACTGTGTTATCCCGGTTATTGATATCTTGCATCGCAACTTCCTTGTGAGAGAAGGCATGATCACCACGATCCATTCCGCGATGAACGATCAACCGGTCATCGATGCTTATCATCACACCGACCTTAGGAAAACGCGTGCCGCGGGGCAATCGATCATTCCCGTTGATACGGGATTGGCAGCAGGCATTGGTCGGGTTTTACCCGAACTGGATGGCAGGTTTACCGCGCGAGCGTTGCGGGTGCCAACGCAGAACGTATCTGTGATAGAACTATCGGTTAATGTATCGGCACGATCTATAGGATCAAAAGATTTCAGCGCGGACCGTGTTAACGAGGTATTGCGTCAGGCCACAGAAAACGAATTTTCAGGTATTCTCGGTTATAGCGACGAGCCATTAGCGTCCTGCGACTTTAATCATGACCCGCGATCTGGCATCGTCGACGCGGCACAAACCCGCGTGTCTGGACAATTGATTAGCGTCTTGATTTGGTTCGATAACGAATGGGGATACGCTAATCGGATGCTAGACGTTGCGTCAAATTGGGTATAATACTCAGCTGCTCAAAACGAATTAGAGGAAATAAAATAAAATGTCGCTATCGGTAATTAAAATGACTGATTTGGATCTGGCGAGTAAAACCGTATTGATTCGCGAAGATCTCAATGTGCCTGTGAAAGACGGTAAAGTATCCAGTGACGCGCGGATAAGAGCCGCATTACCCTCTATTCAGTTGGCTTTGGATGCGGGAGCAAAAGTCATCGTGATGTCTCATTTGGGCCGACCAATTGAAGGAGAGTTCGACGAAGAATTCTCGCTGCAACCGGTAGCTAATCATCTTGCCGGGTTACTCGATCGGAACGTTCCGTTAATCAAGGACTGGAGCGATGGCTTAACCTTGAATGCCGGTGAGGTCGTGCTGCTAGAAAATGTTCGATTCAATCGCGGAGAGAAAAAAAATACCGAGTCTCTGTCCAGAGCATATGCTGGACTTTGCGATATTTTCGTCATGGATGCATTTGGCACGGCCCATCGCGCGCAAGCCTCTACCCACGGGGTATCTCAATACGCACCGATTGCCTGTGCTGGCCCTCTTTTAGCTGGCGAGTTAGATGCCTTGGCAAAAGTTTTAGCTAATCCGGCCAGACCGATGGTCGCCATTGTGGGTGGATCCAAAGTATCGACAAAACTGACGGTATTGGAAACCTTGTCGGACGTGGTTGATCAACTGATTGTCGGAGGCGGGATTGCCAATACCTTCCTGGCGGCGAGTGGCAAACCCGTGGGCAAGTCGCTTTGTGAACACGGCTTGATTGATAATGCTAAAGCGCTAATCAAAAAAACAGAGATCCCGATACCCGTAGACGTAGTCACCGGAACGGAATTTTCCGCAGCAGCGCCGGCCAGTATCAAGTCGGCGGATGATGTTGGCAGCGAAGACATGATCTTTGACATTGGTCCTGAAACTATCGACCAGATATCACAGATTTTAAAAAATGCGAGAACGATTTTGTGGAACGGTCCCGTCGGTGTATTCGAGTTTGACCAGTTTGGTGGGGGGACTGAAGCTTTAAGTCATGCCATCGCCAATAGTGGTGCTTTTTCTGTCGCTGGCGGCGGCGACACACTCGCAGCGATAGACAAATACGGAATTTCCGATAAAATTTCTTACATATCTACAGGCGGTGGGGCTTTTTTAGAGTATGTAGAAGGAAAAATCTTACCGGCTGTTGCTATACTTGAAGAGAGAGCAAAGAACAAAAGCTCAAATTGATCGTTTCAGCTTCCGTTGATAATCTGAGCCTCAGATAGCATTTTGCGCGGGGTTGAAGATCAACGGCCTGAAACCACAGGACCCCAATAAGGTCCTTAATTAGTCGGCGCGTATAGCTGTAACGGTCTAGCGAATCGTCTAATTGAAACGGGCTTGAGAGCTCGCTGCTCGTTAAGCAAAAAATCTAGAATAAACATAAACATTCTTCACCCAATATCCATTTTGAATACCTAAGGAAGAAACCATGGCACTTATTTCAATGCGACAAATGCTGGATCATGCAGCTGAATATAGCTACGGTGTACCTGCATTTAATGTCAACAATCTCGAACAAACCCGAGCCATTATGGAAGCTGCGCGGCAGACCAATAGTCCAGTGATCATGCAGGCGTCGGCCGGCGCCCGAAAATACGCGGGTGCACCTTTCCTGCGTCATTTGATTTTGGCCGCTATTGAGGAGTTTCCGGAAATACCTGTGGTAATGCATCAGGACCACGGCACGAGCCCAGCAATTTGCCAGCGATCGATCCAATTGGGTTTTTCGTCGGTGATGATGGACGGTTCGCTGGAAGAGGATGGAAAAACACCTTCCAGCTACGAATACAATGTTGACGTCACTCGTCAAGCAGTCGCGATGGCTCACGCTGGGGGTGTATCTGTGGAAGGCGAGCTAGGGTGTCTCGGATCTCTCGAAACGGGTCAAGCGGGTGAAGAAGATGGTGTGGGTGCTGAAGGAGTCTTATCACATGAGCAAATGCTCACTGACCCAGAAGAAGCTGCCGATTTTGTGCAAAAAACCCAGGTAGATGCGCTGGCTATTGCCTGTGGCACGAGCCACGGCGCCTACAAGTTTACCCGTCCACCCACCGACGATATATTGGCCATCGATCGGATAAAAGACATTCACAATCGTATTCCCGGAACACATCTGGTGATGCACGGGTCTTCCTCTGTCCCTCAGGAGTGGCTATCAATTATTAATGAGTTCGGTGGAGAAATACCCGAAACCTATGGTGTACCCGTTGAACAAATCGTAGAAGGGATTAAACATGGCGTTCGAAAAGTAAATATTGATACCGATCTACGTTTGGTTTCTACCGGGGCAGTGAGGAAATTTTTGGCTGAAAACAAATCAGAATTTGATCCACGTAAGTATTTGCAAAAAACGATTCTTGAGATGAAAAACTTATGTGTTATGCGCTATGAAGCCTTTGGTGCAGCGGGAAATGCTGCAAAAATTCAACCGCTTAACTTAGAAACTATGTCTAATCGTTACGAGTCCGGTGAGTTAGAACCCAAAATAAATTAATCTAGCAGGAATGATCAGTAATGGATTTGGATAGTGTTAAGCGCGGTATAAAACCGCTCGATTTGTTGACACCTCCTCATGTTACGACACAAGAGTTAGAATATTTTCAACATTATGAAATTAACTTCGAAGAAAAATTAGACGACGTTGAGCACTATTTCGGATCGATAAAAAGTGATCAGTTCGAGATATCCACTCACTTTTTTTCGAACAAGCAAGCCGACAAAACCTGTTTTATTCTGCACGGTTATTATGACCATTCCGGGCTTTTCGGGCGTCTATTGGAATATTGCCTCAAACGAAATTTCTCCGTGGTTATATTTGACTTACCTGGCCACGGATTGTCTACCGGTGCAGCTGCGACTATTGAAGATTTCTCGATTTATCAAAAAGTCTTAAGCGATATTGTGGATTTTTTCTCCGATAAGACTCCGTTACCCTGGAATGCTATTGCACAGAGTACCGGAGGGGCAATATTGTCGGAGTTTATGCTTTCTAACACTGTAACAAAATTTCGTCAATCCGTGATGCTGGCGCCACTAATTTATCCAGTAAAATGGCGAGCGTCGAAATTGAGTCATAACTTACTAAAAAAGTTTATCAAGAAAATCCCACGTAATTTTTCTGATAATTCCGGTGACGAGAACTTCCTGAGATTTCTTGAACATGACGACCCCCTGCAAGCGAGAGATTTACCGCTGCAATGGGTTGGAGCCTTAGCCCGTTGGATTGACCTATTTATAGCACTCCCTAGCAATGACTCTGATGGAGGTGTCTTGAATAAAGTTGATAAAGATGAAGCAAACCGCGCGCCGCTTATTATTCAAGGACAGTGCGATGGCACCGTCGACTGGAAAAAGAACTTGCCGATATATCAACAAAAATTCCCAAATCTGGAAACGTGTTTAATACCGAGCGGCAAACATCAATTGGCAAACGAAATGCCGATAATACTCAGTGAAATATATGCCGCCATGGACAAGTACTTTGAAATCAGATCACAGTCTAATTCCGAAAAGAGTAATTTCGTGGTTTAGTGGGGGCGGCTGTCTTTCTAGTTGTGGTATTGATGGCGCATACAAAATTCTCGCTAATATCTGCATACAACGGCCATAGGATGAAAGAATGTCTAAACTGCAGTATGATTTTTTACATCGATAAAACTGGAGAATATTTTTGTCTGAAATAAAGCGTAATAACGAAGATTCCGGTAAGTCCAGCTTTAGAAAAACGAAAGTGATTGCAACGGTGGGACCTGCCTGCGACAACGATAGCATTTTGGAAGAAATGATTAAGGCTGGGGTGAATGTCACTCGCTTGAATTTTTCTCATGGCAGTCACGAAGAACACCTCGTTCGAATTGAGCGCGTACGCCGTTGTTCAGCGGCGGTTGATGTCAATGTGGCAATCCTTGTTGATACAAAAGGCATTGAGATTCGCACTGGCCTACTCGAAGGCGCTAATGTAGAACTTATCGCGAAAGAAGAATTTAATCTGTATACCGATGATCGTATCGGTACTGCGGAAGGTGTTAGCGTCTCTTACAAGAATCTTCCCGCTGAAATAAACGAAGGTGATCCGATTCTACTGGATGACGGTGCGATTCGTTTGCAGGTAAAAAGCTGTTTTCCGGATTACTTGTGTTGTGCGGTCGTTAACGGCGGTATGTTGGGAAACCGCAAAGGCGTAAATCTACCCGCCACGAAATTACAGTTGAGTGGATTAAGCGAACAGGATGAAAAAGATCTCGCTTTTGCCGCCCTGCATAATGTCGACTATATCGCTGCATCCTTTGTGCAAAGTGCGGAGGATATAGCCGATATACGTAAAGTGTTGGCTGATAATGATAATCCTCATATTCCTATCATTGCCAAAATAGAAAATCACACCGGCGTGGAGAACCTAGAGGAAATTATCAGCGCCGCTGATGGAATTATGGTCGCGCGTGGAGATCTCGGCGTTGAAGTTCCATTGGAGGAAGTCCCGAATATACAAAAGAAAATTATCGCCTCTACTGTCCTGAAAGGAAAACCTGTGATCACGGCGACACAAATGCTGGACAGCATGGAACGAAGCCCGATGCCGACCCGGGCAGAAGTCAGTGATGTTGCTAACGCCATTTTTGATGGAACGTCGGCGGTTATGCTGTCGGGGGAAACTGCGATTGGTAAATATCCGGTCGAAACAGTCGCCACCATGTCATCGGTAGCGCTCAGTGCCGAAGCAAAGTTGAAAGAATACGGCTATCTCCAGCGTACTATTGCCAACGAGTATCACGTGGTGACTGAAGCGGTTAGTCAGGCTGCAAAAACCATGACTGACCATATGAATGCTGCCGCTGTTATCTGTTTGACAGAATCTGGTTTCACGTCGCGTATGATATCCAAATATCGCCCTGAATGTCCGATATTGGCAGTCACGATGAGCCCGCAAGTGGTACGTCGCCTATCGCTTAACTGGGGTGTGTTGGCGTTACACTATCAGGGTGAAGTAAACGACGATGCAAAAATTGAATATGCAATACGAAAAGCAAAATCCCTGGGATACGTACAGGAAGGCGACGTTGTGGTTGTGACCGCCGGTAGAATTCAACAGATAGGCGGCACCGATCTCATTCGCGTCGTACCCGTAACGGATTAGTTTTATGAGGAATAGACCTAGAGATTAACTAGCATTTACAGACTATAGTGCAGTCACGTACTATAGTTAGTGAAGTAATCGGCTGTGTTAATGAGCCAAAATTAAATAATAAAATTAGCAGGACTCTTATATTATGAATAAAGTCGTACTTATTATCTTAGCAATATTCCTTCCACCAGTAGCGGTTTTTCTAAAAAATGGCGTTGGTAAAGACCTGATTATTAACATTGTCCTCTGTTTACTTTTCTTTTTACCGGGAGTTGTGCACGCACTTTGGCTTGTCACTAAGTAGGCTGACTATTGCTTACGACGGTTCAGCTTATCGACCAAAGGGGTCACAGGTTTCGATTCATTGAGATCTGGCCCGCTAACATCAGAATGACATCTTCGCTGTGTTCAGTTGCAATCGTTTAAGTTCCAGTCGGCATCAGCAGGTTTTGCTATTTCGGACTACCCAATTTGAAATCTCCAGGGTCTTGAGCCGATCGGAGAACTCAATGACGGGGTGGGGTCCTTCACCACTCCGCCTGAGAAAACCATCTCCGAGAGTCAACAACCGTCGTGCTTGGGTTTACTCGTAACGCAAAGAACGTATCGGGTTGGCCCTCGCAATCTTTATTGAATGAAAGGATATTATCAGCCACGAAAATAGTGTAGCCATCAAGCCCGCGGAAATAATAATTCCGAGTGGTAGAGTCAGACGATCGGCGAAAAAATTGAGATAGGTATTAGAAGCAAAATACGCAGCCGGTAAAGAAACGACCAAGGACCACAATACCGGTTTGGAAAATTGCCAGATTAACAAAGTGACTATTTGTCCAAGATTTGCGCCCATAACTTTTCGAATCCCAATTTCCTTTGTTCGTCGTTCTACCATAAAAGCTGCCATGCCAAAAAGCCCGACCATCGACAGTGATATCGCCAGAAAGGCAAACCCGCCTAAGGTTTTAGTCATTGCATTAAAGATCTTAAACACATCCATAAAGGTTTCATCCAAAAATTCAACTTGTATTGGATAATTTGGGACGACGTCTGTCCAGGCGTCTTTAATTTCTATCATGGTCCGCTGAATGTCTGCACCTTGCACACGCACAGAGGCGGTGGAGTACCACGCGGGTCGCATGAAAAAAACCATAGGTTTAATAACATTATGGAACCCTTTGAAGTTTTGGTCAGCCACTACACCAACAATAGAATAAGCTCGTGACGGTCGGTTATCTGAAGAGTCATAAAAAGTCGGATTTTCTGATTCCAAGGTAAACCCCAGCTTTTCCATGAACAATTTGTTCACTACGACATTAACGGTATAAACGTCTTCCTTAAGAGTGTCGCTATCATACTCATCCGACAGTTCTCGACCAGTCAAGAGTGGGATATCGTATAGCCTCAGAAAGTTTGAATTCACACTGACCTGATTAACAGAGACCGTATTTGTGTCATCTCCCTGTATGGGACTCGCTTCGAAGCTGGAATTACTTTGTTGAAAAGGAACCTGACTTGAAAAAGCAACATGTGAAACACCGCCAATTGCGCTAAGTTCATTCTCGAGAGTCTTTAGCTGTTTCTTAATATCGGGAATATTGAGTCTTTTCAGCGTCACTATTTGAGAGCGGGCATAGATATCGCCACTGCGTTCTAACTTTAAATTCTGAAAGTACACGACCAGTACAATAGCTAGTATGAAAATTGAAATAGAAAACTGGACACCTAACATCAAAGAACGAAAGAGGTTGCCTTTCGCACCCTTAGTCGACGAATTTCGGAGCGCATCGATAGGGTTAGTCTGCGTAATTAAGTATGCCGGGTAAGCCCCGGCCATCAAGCCAACCAGCAGTGTGGTTAAAAGTAGCCAGGGTAGGGTGGATAGGTAGTTAATCGTCAGTCCTTTGTCCATGGTGGTGTTGAAAATGGGAATCGCAATCTCCAGCAATGCCAGTGCGATTAACATCGATATTAGCGCAATCAGAATACTCTCAGTCAAAAACTGCGCGAGTAATTGCGCCCTGCCAGCGCCCATAGTTTTTCGTAATCCAACTTCGCGCGTTCGACCTAAAGACTGCGCAGTCGCTAAATTGGTGTAGTTAACAATGGCGACTATTAATACAAAAAAAGCGAGTAGTTGTACGGTTTCAATGACTGGCATTCCGACCGCAGACCAAAGAAACGTATTGGCCTCAGAGAGCTTGCTAACTTTAAAGGAACTAATAAAGTCATTTTCTTCGATCGGATAATGAGTATCATACAGAGCGTCCATTTGTACTTGTAGGGAAGATTGACTCAACTTAGGTTTGGCTAACACATAGGTATAGTCACCCATAGAAAGATTATTCCAGTTCCCTTCTTCTTCATTTCTCTCATCAGTGTTGAGAACCGATAAGTGTGCAACCATTGAAAATACTTCGTCAGAGTCGAGCGATGAATTGAAATGAGTGTTTTTTGGAAGGTTGGCGACTACCGCTGTTACAGTGAGAGTTTTGTCGTGGTCGAGAACAACAAATTTCCCCAATGCGGGCCCTTCGCCGAATAATTTCAAGGCCATATCCTGGGTGACTAACAACCCCGTGGGATCATTGATTGCAGTATCATCTCCCTCTATATAGGTGAAATCGAAGATGTTAAGAAAAGATGAGTCGGCGAATCGAATGTTTTCATAGTAGTCATCGTCCTCGATAGAAATGAGAAACTCTCGGCTAATCGTCCTCGCTACGGCCTCAATGTCCGGCATTTCTGTTTTTACTATAGGAGCTAAAGCGGAATGAGCGGCATCGCTGGCCAATACTCCAACGTCCGCCCCGGGTTTAAACACAGATCCTATCGTAAAGATGCGCTCTGAATTTTTGTAAAACAGATCGTGAGATGTTTCGTAATCGGCTAAAAGCGACCCAAAGAAAAATACCGACAACCCTAATACTAAGCCCAGGATATTAATCGAAGAGTAGACCTTGTTCTTTAGGATGTGGCGCCAGGCTATCGAGATGTAGTTGTTTAACATTAAATAGAACTCCTAACAATTTTTAAGAGGCTTGACGAGTTGCCCGAAAATTTTCTGTTACCACGTGGCCATCGAAAAGGTTGATCGTGCGTTTCGCATAATCAGCATGAGCCTTACTATGAGTAACCATGACTATCGTGGTGCCTTCATCGTTAAGTCCTTGTAACATTTCCATCACTTCCTGACCGTGTGCGCTATCAAGGTTTCCTGTTGGCTCGTCGGCCAATATCATAGCTTGATCACCGACCACCGCTCGCGCAACAGCTACTCGTTGTTGCTGGCCGCCAGACAGTTGGCCCGGCATGTGTTTGGCGCGATGTGCGATACCAACCTTGTCCATGACGCTGGCAACGCGGTCGCGGCGTTCGGCTGTGGGAATGTTGTGATACAACAAGGCGAGTTCAATGTTTTCTGCGACGGTCAGCTCGTCGATTAGATTGAAAGACTGGAAAATAAACCCCACGTTTCTCTTGCGAATATCAGCAAGCTTCGACTCTGAGTGATTTGAAATTATTTCGTTCATAAAGTGATAATCTCCGGAACTGGGAGTATCTAACATACCAATAATATTGAGTAAGGTAGATTTTCCACAACCAGACGGACCCATTATCGCGGCGAACTCACCTTGTGCAATTTCGATATTGACACTATCGAGCGCTGCGGTTTCAACGTCTTCGGTGCGGTACACTTTTGACAGGTTATGAAGTTTTAACATGATCTAGTCCTCTAAAAAATTATGAAAGCTAATGTTAGTCGCTGCTATTCAGATTGAGTCGGTCCATTTCCTTAAAACTCGAATACGGGCTGGTAATAACTTGTTCGCCCTCTTCGAGGCCTTGCAATACTTCAATATACCGGGAATTTCTTCGACCCAGGCTTACGGAGCGCTTAACCGCCTGACGGTTATCTTTAGTGACAACAAAAATCCAGTTTCCCCCGGTGTCCTGAAAAAAGGCGCCATTGGGGACGATCAGCGCGGAACTAGAGTCGCCCAAGGTTAAGGTGCTTTGAATTGTTTGTCCGCGGCGGATATCTTTAGGGGCAGCTGAACTAAAGGTCAGGTCCACATCAAAGGATCCATTTTTGACGTTTGGAAAAATCTTGGTGACTGTTAGGGAGTAGCTGGCCTTATTTTTGTCAAAATGAGCTGATTGTCCAATATCTACGCGGCCTAAATAGTACTCGTCAATGCTCGCTCTGAGTTTAAAATTTTGCGGATCATCAATTTGGCCGAGCCGACCTCCACGCGTAATACTTTGACCGACCTCCACATCGAACCCCGATAGTTTTCCTGAAACCGGGGCTCGCAAATTTAGTGCGTCCAGGGTTTTTCTAGCGATTTCAACATTCTTGTTAAGTTGCGCACCGCTGGCCCGTAAAAATGCTAATTGTGTTTCCTGCATGCTTGCATCACTGGCCTGACTTTCCAGGCTTAAGGCGCGACGGTCGGTGAAATAATCTAGTTCGTCTTTTGCGTCATCTAGCTGGCTCTGGATTACAACACCGGAATTTGACAGTTCTTCTTGTCTCTTTACCTGACGGCCCAATCGCTTTATCTGGTAGCTCATATCAAGCACGTCGCTTTTATGTTGTAGTCTGTTTCTCTCAAGCTGAAGCTCAATGGTTCGCATATTATTGAGTTGCTCTGCGACCATTGCTTCGTTGCGAGTAACATCTAACTGCAAGGACGTATTTGACAATACCGCAATGAGATCTCCAGCTTCTACGATTGATCCGTCTTCAATCAGGCGCGCCTCGACTCGACCACCTTCAACGGCGTCAAGATAAACGGTTTTTAGTGGAGTGACGCGACCCCGGATCGGAATAAAGTCTTCGAAGGTGCCTTTGACTACCTTGGCAATCGCCAATTTTTCCTGATTGATAGTTAAGGTTCTGCCGCCACCAAGGTCCAAAAGATAAAAGGCGACCAGTCCAGCAGCTAATAATAGCGACAAGGCGATCGCTATTTTCTTTGTAGGATTGGCTTTTCTTTCTACCTTCCTGTCCATGGCCGCGCCGCTCGTTGCTTTTAGCTGCGGTACGGATCGATCACTGTCGATGGGTGTTGGTTTAGCATTGGGTTGATCGTTTCTCATAGAATTTAGTTCGCTTAGTCACTCAATAATTGCTGGATCCATTATTGAAAAATTCAATTATTGATCTCAAACCGGGTCCTGATTAAAGATCGCGCCGTTTTACAAACTGTCTTTGCCTTACGTAGGAAGCAGCGATCTGCTTCGTTTGTTTCTATTTCTATTCTTGTATTAGCAAAGCCCGGGCCAAGAATTTAAGTATTTGAAAGTAAAGGATATTTTGCAATAGGGAATTATTTTGAGAATTATTACTGTACGAAAATGAACAGTTAATGTACGGTACCGAACAGTCGGCTAAAGACGTTTAGAAGACATTTCACGGCGCTTCCTGACGAAACAAAGAGTATTGAGATGGCAGATGGCATAAAGAAGGACGGGAAGATTTTAGTCGTTGATGACGACGAAGATATTCTTATGGCAGTCAAACTACTCTTAAAACGTCATTACAACGAGGTCGTAACGACGAGTCAGCCATCGCAAATATCGTCGTTGATGGGTAGCCAGCATTTCGATGCAATACTTTTGGACATGAATTTTAGTCCGGGCGAATCGAGTGGCCAACAAGGCTTTCAATGGTTAGCTAAAATATTAGAAATTGACCCGCAGGCCGTGGTTGTTTTAATAACGGCTCACGGTGGTGTCGATGTTGCCGTTGAAGCGATGAAGCTAGGGGCGACCGATTTTATTTCCAAGCCCTGGCAGAACGAAAAATTGGTCGCGACTCTTTCTTCGGCATTTAGCTTGAGCCAGTCTCGATCTCGAGCCGCGTCGCTTAAAATCACCAACGCGGCTTTAACGGAAGCAACGTCGGCATCGCGGCAACCGATGTTGGGGAACTCCCCGGCTATGCAGACGGTGCTGTCATTAATTCAGCGATGTGCGCCGACCTCCGCGAATGTATTATTACTGGGCGAAAATGGCACTGGCAAAGAGTTAGCTGCGCGTTCTATCCACCAGCAGTCGCAACGTTCTGAAGAAGTTTTTATCGCGATAGATCTCGGTTCGATTTCCGAATCTTTGTTTGAGTCGGAACTTTTCGGGCACAAAAAAGGCGCGTTTACCGATGCAAAATCAGATCGTATCGGGCTAATTCAGGCGGCTCAGGGTGGAACGTTGTTTCTGGATGAAATTGGAAATTTAGCACTGCATTTGCAGGCGAAACTACTGTCGGTATTAGAACAGCGGCAAGTGTCTCCCGTCGGCTCCAACCAACGTACTGATATTGACGTGCGGATTATCGCCGCCACTAACGCCACAAGGGAAAATTTAACTAACGAAAAACACTTTCGACAAGATCTCTTATTTCGCCTCAATACTGTAGAAATTGTGCTTCCACCCCTGCGAGACAGACCGGAGGATATTCCTGAAATTGCGAACCACTACGCCGCGGTTTACGCGCATAAATACGGCAAGCCTGAAAAAAGTTTTTCCGAAAATACCATGGCCGGAATCAGGGAGTATCACTGGCCGGGTAACATTAGAGCGTTGCGCCATTCGTTGGAAAGGGCGGTCATTCTTTCGGAAGGTGAGCAATATGAGCTGCTTGATTTCCAACTTGATTCAGCAAAAAACATTATTCACGAGCCAGATTCTGAGGTTCTACCATCGAAAGTGAGTGATACGGTTCTAAACGAGGACATGAACCTAGAGCAGATTGAGAAGAATACCATCGAAAAAGTATTGAGGAAGCATCGCTATAACATTAGCCACAGTGCAAAAACCTTAGGATTGACCCGCGCAGCGCTCTATAGAAGGATGGAGAAGTATGGGTTTTAAACGTTTCAGTATAATACTTGCTATTAGACTTTTTTTCACAATGGTCAGCTTAGCCTTGTTGGGTTATTTAATAATAACGCCCGGATTTAATGCGGCGACACTACTTATTTTGGGTATTGTTGTTGCTCAAACTTTCGATTTATTACGTTTTGTTTCTCGAACAAATCAGGAGTTATCCCGCTTTCTCGATGCTGCTCGTTATGCTGATATGGGTCAGCGTTTTAATTTTTCAGCAATGGGCTCGGGGTTTTCTGAGCTAGGAGACAGCTTCACAAAAATTCTTGATCGCTTTCAGGAGGAGCGTCAACAACAGGAAACAGACTTACGTTATCTTAAAATTTTAGTCGAACAGATACCCGCACCACTTATAACGATTCACTCCGACGATCGGGTCAGTTTGTTAAACAATGCGGCGCGGCGATTGTTTGGACTCGTGCAAATTGTTTCTCTGGAGGATTTGTCTCAATTCGGTGAGAGCTTTAGGGAAGGAGTTGAAGGCTTGAGAGCCGGTGACAAGCGGTTAGTCTCTTTTGTCAGCGACAATATGGAACAGAGCCTCTCGCTCTCAGCCACCGACATTACTGTTAATGCCAAACCTGAACGTCTGATTTCGATGTTAAACATAAAGAATGAACTCGATAGTTCGCAGTTAGACGCCTGGCAGGATCTTGTCCGAGTGTTAACTCATGAAATAATGAACTCTATTACACCCATCGCCTCCCTTTCTAAAACCGCGGCGGATTTGGTCGCCGAAGCTCGAACCCAGGGAGACATAAACACACCCTTACAGGAGGATCTTGGTGATATTCAAGATGCGGTTGATACACTCGCGCGTCGTTCTGATGGATTAATGAATTTCGTTAACAGCTATCGCCAATTGACTCGCCTGGCACCACCGCAAAAGAGTCTGTTCAGGCTCGATGCTTTTTTTGAAAGCTTAAGAAGACTAGCGACTCAAGGCTGGGAACAAAAGAATATATCCTTGCGTTGCGCGGTAGAACCAAAGGCATTGGACTTATACGCCGATCACACTTTGATTGAACAGGTACTAATCAACATGTTGAAAAATTGTGAACAGGCTCTGGAGGAAACGGCGGCGGGACTGGTGAGTTTAAGGGCAAGTATCAACAAGAGGGGGCATGTAATCATCGAAATTTCCGACAATGGTCCCGGCATTCCCGATGCAATTGGGCGTAAAGTCTTCGTGCCCTTTTACACCACTAAGCGCGACGGCAGTGGCGTGGGGCTTGCCTTATCGCGCCAGGTCATGGTTGCGCACGAGGGCGCCATCACCATGAAAAACAAGGAAGACGGAGGCGCCCTTTTTACGCTTATTTTTTGATGTTTATCAGCACAGTAAAAACGGCGCTGTTATAGAGACGCTTAAAAAAGCACACGACAGCGAATGGTACCTTCCACTTCATTTAACATCTGCAGGGCAACGTCGCTGTAATCAGCGTCGATATCAATCACCACATAACCGGTTTTTTCGTTGGTCTGCAGGTATTGAGCGCGGATGTTTATCTTGTTTTCAGAAAAAACCTGATTGATGGCCGATAATACGCCTGGAACATTACGGTGAATATGGAGCAGTCGATGCATGTCTGTATGGGCGGGAAGTGCAACTTCCGGAAAATTTACCGATGAGGTTGAAGTGCCGTTATCACTATAACGTGCCAGTTTTTCTGCAACTTCAAAACCGATGTTTTCCTGTGCTTCCATGGTGCTGCCGCCGATATGAGGCGTCAAAAATACATTGTCGAATTCACGCAGCGGTGAGATAAACTCGTCTTCATTAGAGCGTGGTTCGACCGGAAATACATCGATCGCGGCGCCTGCTAAGTGACCGGATTTTAGAACGTGGGTCAAAGCATCAATATCGATCACCGTTCCACGTGAAGCATTGATCAGAATCGCTCCCTGCTTTACCAGGGCTAGTTCTTGTTCTCCGATCATATTTTTTGTCGCACCGGTTTCCGGAACATGTAAGCTAATAATATCGGCTTTTCGCAATAATTCGCTCAGGCTGCCAACCTGCGAAGCGTTTCCAACGGGCAGCTTGTTAACCACATCGTAAAATAAGACCTGCATACCGAGAGACTCGGCAATAACACCCAGCTGCATACCAATACTGCCGTAGCCGATCAAGCCTAGCACCTTGCCGCGAATTTCAAATGATCCGCTGGCGGTTTTTTGCCATACGCCCCGATGTGCTAATGCGTTTTTCTCGGCGATACCGCGCAATAACAAAATTGCCTCGGCGATCACGAGTTCGGCGACACTACGGGTATTGGAGAATGGCGCGTTAAAAACAGCAATACCACGTTCAGTGGCGGCCTTGAGGTCAACTTGGTTAGTTCCAATACAAAAGCAACCGATAGCAATCAGTCTGTTCGCCGTGGACAAAACTTCGTCTGTGAGCTGGCTTCGTGAGCGGATACCAACAAAATGCGCATCGGCTATCTCCGCTTTTAGCTGATCTTCCGGCAATGCTTTTGGATGGCTGACGATATTGGAGTAGCCGGCTGTTTTAAGCGTTTCGACAGCAGAAGGGTGAACGCCCTCTAAAAGGAGGAATTTAATTTTACTCTTTTCAAGAGATGTCTTGCCCATGTTACTGCGGCTCCTGGATTGTGGCTGGCTTGGAAAGGCGCGTATGGTATCATAGCCGCCTTTTTTCGCTAGCGCTCTTTGGCCGAAAGCGGTGAATTCATGAATCTCGAGCCTTATTTTCCAGTCACCAATACAGAGGTAATTACCCGATGAACGCTGAAGCCGCGTCTTCCATTAATAAGCTGTCAGGCTCTGTTATCGAACAACTCGAGGGCATTGTCGGCGCAGACAAAATTCGCCTAGACGAAGTATCACTGGAGACTTTCGGCAAGGATTGGACGAAAGTTTACGAGCCTAAACCGTCGGCGATTGTATTTCCGGTATCAGTCGAACAAGTACAAGCCATTGTTAAATTAGCCAATGTTGAAAACTTCTCACTGGTTCCTTCCGGTGGGCGCACTGGTTTGTCTGGGGGGGCAGTTGCGGCCCATGGCGAGGTCGTTGTTTCTTTCGATTATATGAATCAGATTGGTGATTTTAATGCGATTGATCGGACCGTGCAGTGCGGAGCTGGTGTGATAACCGAACAACTGCAGGACTTCGCCGAAGAACAGGGCTTGTTCTATCCGGTCGACTTTGCCTCCAGTGGGTCGAGTCAAATAGGCGGTAATATCAGTACAAATGCCGGTGGTATTAAAGTCATCAAGTATGGAATGACTCGCGACTGGGTGGCGGGCTTAACTGTTGTGACGGGAGCCGGAGAAATTTTGGAGCTCAATCGTGGGCTGTTGAAGAATAATGCCGGTTATGACTTGCGCCAACTTTTTATCGGCGCAGAAGGCACTTTGGGTTTCGTGGTTAACGCGGTGATGCGTTTGACTCGCCAGCCCAAAAACTTAACTGCGTTGGTTTTAGGTGTACCCGAGTTTGGCGCGATTATGGATGTTTTGAATTCTTTTCAGGGCGAAATGGAACTAACAGCCTTTGAATTTTTCTCTGAACGCGCTTTAAAGAAAGTGATTTCACATGCTGGCTTACAGAGACCTTTTGCAACCGAAGCACCTTACTACGCGTTGATTGAGTTTGAAATGAATAATGAGGAAACTGAGGCTCTTGCAATGTCGCTTTTTGAACAGTGTATGGAGCAAGGTTGGGTTTTGGACGGTGTTATGAGCCAAAGCCTGGAGCAATTGAAGAATCTATGGCGCCTGAGAGAAGATATTTCTGAGACTATTTCTCAATGGACACCCTATAAAAATGATCTTTCAACGGTTATTTCCAAAGTCCCCGGCTTTCTAGATGAAGTTGAAACGGTTGTCGTTGAGAACTATCCTGATTTTGAGGTGATATGGTTTGGTCACATTGGTGATGGCAATGTTCATCTAAATATTTTAAAACCTGATGATTTAGACAAAACGGTATTCTTCGAGCAATGTGCGAAAGTGAGTCAGTGGGTTTTTGAAATCGTGCAGCGTTATGAAGGTAGTGTCTCAGCTGAACACGGTGTTGGCTTGTTGAAAAAAGATTATCTTCCGTTCTCGCGCGGCCCCGAAGAACTTGCTTTGATGAGGCAGCTAAAATGTGTTTTCGATCCCAAAAGTATTATGAATCCAGGTAAGGTGGTTTAAAATCGAGGTAAAGCGGTTTAAAGGCATGTAAAGTACCGTTAATTGGAATAAGGCACGCTCCATGGTTTGACTCGTCACAAGTCAGGAGCCTCACTACAAATAGTTAAAGGTGTATCATTTGAAATACCGTCATCAATTATCCAGCGACATTACTTGTACTGATCATCTCGGTAAAATTGTTTGTGTTGGCCGAAATTATGCGGACCATGCAAAAGAACTCAACAACCCGATACCTAACGAGCCTCTGCTCTTTATTAAGCCTGCCACTGCGGCAGTGTCTATGTTAGATACGGTAACCATTCCCGAGGGTAGGGGGGCCTGCCATCACGAGTTAGAAATGGCTGTACTTATCGGAACTGAGCTCTCGGCAAAAACAGCAGCCATGCAAGACGAGGATATTCTTAGCTCTATTGCGGGCGTTGGATTGGCTCTAGACCTTACCCTGCGCGATGTACAGGATGAGCTAAAGGAAAAGGGACAGCCCTGGGAGCGCGCAAAGGCATTTGATGGATCGTGTCCGCTGTCGAATTTTGTCGGTGTTGACGGTGTCGACCTTCAAGACTTGCCGATCCAGTTGTACCGTAATGGACAACTGCAACAATTGGGCAATACCGTTGATATGCTGTTTTCCGTGATTAACTTACTGCGTGATATTTCAAGTATTTTCACTTTATTGCCGGGCGATGTGGTGTTAACAGGAACGCCAGCCGGTGTGGGTCCATTACTCAAAGGGGATAAATTAAAGGGGACTTTAGACTCATTAATCTGCGTAGAAACACTTGTTGTTTCATAATAGGTCTCAAAAATCTTTGCCGCTATTAAAGAGACAATCGAGCAAGTAATGGTTGGCCAAGAGACGATGAATCCAAAATGACAATTGTTTGGCAGTTAATGTGTTGTAATTAGTTTGTCGTAACGAACTTACAGTAGCGACCTTACCGTAATGATAGAGTTGAAAATCGCCTCCTTGTAAATTATGCCGTTCCAAAAAAAAAGAGAGAAGCCCTTAGGAGCTTCTCTCTTTTTCGTTGGCAAGTATTTCTAGGAGGCGTTGTTATCCGAGCCGCCCACAGATGTTGTTGTCGGTGCAACCATCCACTTGTTGATATCGTAAATGTCTTGAGGACTTAAGATACCGGCTCGCTGTTTTAGAGTCAGCATGTTTATGACATAGCCGTAGCGAGAGTTGGCGTAATCGCGAATTGAATTGTAGAGCGAACGTTGAGCCTGTAATACGTCGACAATATTTCGCGTTCCAACCTCATATCCAGCCTGCGTTGCATCGAGGGCGCTAGTGGTTGAAACTATCGCTTGAGAACGGGCTTTTACGCGTTGCACATCGGTGACCACAATGATGTGACTGGCGCGTGTGCCGTTAACAACGTTGCGTTGGGTCAGTATATTGTTTTGCAGGGCAGTATTGTATTGCTCGTAGGCTTGTCTGCGCTGCGAACTTACCATACCTCCAGAAAATAGCGGCACCCGCAATTCGACTCTCCAGGATGCACCATCCGATTCAGAATCCAATACACCGTCTGGCACATTGGTCAGGTCGGTATTTGTTTCATTATCGGAATACTGATACGAACCGGTTACGGTTGGCGCGTGCTGCATCTTCCGAGCCTTGGCATTTTGGTGGGCTGCTTCCATGGCGTGCAGTGAAGCCTTTAAGGAATAATTATTTTTCAGTGCGAAGTCAACCCATTCGCTTCTCGACATCGGGTCTGGATCTACTACCGGAAAATCTTCATTTAGCTGCCAAAAGTTGGCGTGTTCCCGACCAGTAAGTACCTGTATGGACTCGTAAGCCGTGCCAAGATTACCTTCATCGGTAAGACGTTGTACCACCGTGTTATCAAATACGGCGCGGGCTTCGTGCACGTCGGTAATAGCAATTAAGCCAACATCGAAGCGTTGCTGGGTTTGTTCCAGTTGACGTTTGGTCGCACGTTCTTCCGCTTTAGAGGCTTCCAGATTGTCCCGCGCACTCAATACATCAAAATAAGCTTCGGCTACTCGAACAATGAGTGATTGTTGATCTGAAGCGAGCTGTGCCTTAGCTTGTAAGGTCGTTTCCTTACCTTGCTTGAAGCCAAACCAGGCTGACAGATTAAAGATATTTTGGGTAAGACTAATACTGTAGATTGTTTGATCCGACTCTCGGGTGGTTTCGGTGCTCAATAGTGTTTCGCTATTAAAGCCAATTTTGTCTTCGTCTTGTTCACCGTAACTGGCGGTAGCGTTTATTTGCGGTAGAATAGTTGAAAGTGCTTGTTTTTCGAATTCAAGATTGGAGCGATAGGTTGCTTCTGCGGCTTTTAGGGTTGCGTCGTTCTTGATTGCCAGCTCATAAATCTCTGACAAGGTTTCACCGTAGCTAAAAGTACTGCCAGTAAAGATAATAAAGCTGGCAATGATTGGGCGTAATATTGGTTTCATGAAATGTCCTTAAGCTCAAAAAATTATATCAGGAGGGCTTACTGCGGCAAATTGTAGCAAACAACTATACAAAGCCCTATTAAAGCGCGACGAAATGACATTAATTTTTGTTAGGGGGATGTCACCGATTATTCCATAATGCTGCTAGACTTTAGTACTTGGGAAGAACACTTGGGAAATTTTAGGATAAATAAGTAGGTCTAATTTAATGAGGAACAAGAAATACAGAATTGATCTGGCTGGTCTGATGGCGGAGTGTGAAGCGAACTATTTACGGATTATGAAGTTGTTACCAGACATGTCCGAGATCAACATTCGGGAATTTGGCGTTGAAGTAGGTGGTAATCCACCCTTACAGTTTCGTTTGGAAGTTAAAGAACGTTGCAAATATACGACGATGGTTGACATCAGTCAGCAACCGCTGCCGCTGCAGTTACGGGAGACGGCCGTGCAGTTGACCGACAGACAGTCTCGTGAATTTGGCGCATCAGTAGTCGCAGCTGAACCTTCGACTGTCGAAAATTGGGTAACACCGCCGACGTTCTCGCTACGTATATATCACGATGCACAAATGGCCGAAGTCATTAGCTTTGATAACCACCAGCAATTACAGATAAAATACGATTATCCCAATAGCAATATGTATCAAAGTAACGAGAAGTCGCAATTGAATACATTTTTGGGTGAATGGTTGAGTCACTGTCTTCAATACGGACATGTATTGGATGACTCAACGAGTAGTGTTTATTGCTAGCCATTAGCCAACTCTGTGCTAGAACTGACTTTAATTGACGAACTCGCGTTTCTCGCCGACACGCAACCGATTGACGGCCGATCAATGGCTTATTTTGGTATCAGCGAGCTAAATACTATACAGTATGAAAAATCCCTAGTGCCAAACATAGTGCATGATGACGGTTAGAAAATCACCTGACGAGATAGCTTCACTTGAGAATAGAACCCAATAATCCTCTGGCTATAAAGCTCATTCAAATCACTGATTCCCACTTAGAAGCGCAGGCCGGTGGCCAATTACTGGGTCTTAATACCGATGACAGTCTTCGAGCTGTCGTTGGTTTGATTGCTGAGGAACATCCGCAGGTCGACCTTCTGTTGGCTACGGGCGATATTTCTAATTGCGGTTCAACGTCATCCTACAGACGTTTTCAATCTTTGACTGACAATCTGGCTAAACACACACTGTGGTTACCGGGCAATCATGACTTGAACGACGCAATGGGTGAGGCGATTGGTAACGGCGAGGAACTAGACGGGAGCGCTGATATCGCCTGCTGGAAAGTTTTGACGCTCGATTCGTCAGTCGAAGGCGAAGTAGGCGGACACTTATCCGCTGAGCAATTGAACATATTGCGGCAGGAGTTACAGAATAGTATTGGCAGTCATGTGCTAATTTGCTTGCACCACCATCCGATTTTGATCGGTTGCGATTGGTTAGATACTCAAAGGGTGTCGAATGCGGATCAATTTTTTGAAGTACTGGATGCCTTTGACCATATTCGGGGCGTTTTGTGGGGACATATTCACCAGCCTATTGACCAACGACGCAAGGGCGTTCGATTAATGGCAACACCCTCCAGTTGCATTCAGTTTGCTCCCAACAGCGCAGAGTTTAAACTGGATCGGCAATCTCCGGGTTATCGTTGGTTAACATTGTTACCAGACGGCGCGATTGAAACCGGTATTTCGAGAGCTAGCGATTTCTCTGTAACTATTGATGTGGACGGATCTCGGGGATACTAAAGCGTGGTAATGACTGCCGCAGCGCGTCTATTAATACTTCTTGAAAGTTTATTATCAACTGGCCTTTTACCCCTGCTCTGGAAAGAGTATGCTCCGTCTTTTTGTAAAACGACTATAGATTGTGTTCGAGATTAAATATTCTATGTTGACGTTTGCTAAGACCATGCTCACATAAGATTATGGTCGGGCCAGTTGCGCAAGCACGGTGTAGTTTGGCTATCTAGTGTTGACTCTTGAATGCGGAATCTCGGAAAAGCGCTAGCTATCCGGGTTATTGGAAAGTAAACATTTTTTCAGTCTGTCCAGCAAGAGCCAAATCGTTCATGTGTGCGAATAAGAAACTATAGATACACGAAATTAAAGATCACCATTTCATCGATAATATAAAAGACATTTTAAATGACAGATTATAACGCTGAATCAATTGAAGTACTGACGGGCCTCGATCCGGTTCGAAAACGGCCGGGTATGTATACCGATACCACTCGTCCAAATCATTTAGCACAGGAAATTATAGATAATAGTGTTGATGAGGCCCTAGCCGGTCATGCCAGTCAAATCGACGTAGTGGTTTTTAAAGATGGATCTTTAAGTTGTATCGATGATGGTCGCGGAATGCCGGTAGATATTCACCCCGGAGAAGGCTTGCCGGGCGTAGAAGTTATTATGTGTACTCTGCACGCGGGAGGAAAGTTCTCGAACGACAACTACCAGTTTTCCGGTGGTCTGCACGGCGTTGGTGTATCCGTGGTCAATGCACTTTCAAGTGCTCTGACCGTCACCATTCGGCGCGGCGGCGAAGTACACCAGATGACATTTAATGACGGAGAAAAAGCGACAAACCTGGTCGTTATTGATAGTTGCGGAAAGAGAAATACGGGCACAGAGATTCGCTTCTGGCCCGACGCCAGTTACTTTGATTCGGCTAAGTTTTCGGTGCCGAGGCTGAAGCACGTACTCAGAGCAAAAGCGGTGTTATGTCCCGGCTTGCGGGTAACGTTCAGAGACGAAGCGACGGCTGAAAAAGAGGAGTGGTTTTACGAAGACGGCTTGAAAGACTATTTGTCTAGCAGCACTCAGGCCTGGGAAGTCATTCCCGAAGAGCCATTTGTAGGTAGCTTTGCCGGTAGTACCGCTGGGGTTGATTGGGCTCTACAGTGGCTACCAGAAGGGGGTGAGTTAACGACTGAATCCTATGTGAATCTGATTCCGACGGCTCAAGGTGGTACCCATGTTAATGGTTTGCGTACAGGATTATTGGAAGCGGTTCGAGAGTTTTGTGAATTTCGCAATCTACTGCCGCGAGGCGTTAAATTATCTCCCGATGACGTATGGGATAAATGTTGTTATGTGCTTTCGTCCAAATTGCAGGATCCACAATTTTCCGGCCAGACTAAAGAGCGTTTGAGCTCCCGGGAGGCGGCAGCTTTTGTTTCAGGTGTTGCCAAAGATGCATTTGCCCTGTGGCTTAATCATCATACAGAAGACGCTGAAAAAATCGCAGAAATGTGTATTAACAATGCCCAGACGCGATTGAAAAAATCTAAAAAAGTCGCCCGAAAAAAGATTACTACAGGTCCGGCTCTTCCCGGCAAATTGTCTGATTGTTCGAGTGATGATGCGCAGCGCGGTGAGTTATTCTTAGTGGAGGGTGATTCGGCCGGGGGGTCGGCTAAACAGGGCCGGGATCGAGAATTTCAGGCCATTTTGCCTTTGCGAGGAAAAATTCTTAATACCTGGGAGGTTGATTCGCAGGAAATTCTTGCCTCGGAAGAAGTGCATAATATCGCTGTTGCCATCGGAGTTGATCCCGCCTCTGACGATCTTACTGGGCTGCGCTATCACAAGGTGTGTATATTGGCGGATGCCGATTCCGACGGATTACATATTGCAACCTTGATTAGTGCCCTATTTGTTCGCCATTTTCGTCCTTTGGTTACTGCCGGTCATGTTTATGTCGCGATGCCGCCCCTGTATCGCATTGATATCGGCAAGGAAGTTTTTTACGCATTGGACGACTCCGAAAAACAGGGCATTCTCGATCGTATAGAGGCTGAAAAGAAAAAGGGGAAGGTTGGCGTACAGCGTTTTAAAGGACTGGGGGAGATGAATCCCCTGCAGTTGCGAGAAACGGTTATGTGTGGAGACACTCGGCGGTTGGTGCGCTTAACGATAAGCGCCGGTGACGATACCAACCAAACGTTAGATATGTTGTTAGCCAAAAAGAGATCGGCTGACAGAAAAACCTGGTTAGAGGCTAAAGGAAATCTCGCCGATCTTTGATGTGTTGTGCCTGAACTCGCCGAAATTTCAGGCGCGTGACGATGAAAGAAAAAATCAGCTATGGTTATAGGAAAAGAAAGACATTTCTGCCGTTGCTAAGCAGTGGCGAGAGCTGCATTTGAAAAACGCTCTTTTGCCTGCTGAATACGTTGGGCTGGGTCGTCAGTGCTCGCAACAATTTCCTGAGCGATAGCCATTCGCTGTATCAGGCCCGCCTGGTTGGCTACTTGAATTGCCAGTCCGGGTCGCGCATTCAACTCTAACATCATCGGGCCAAATTTTTTGTCGAGCACAATGTCTGCCCCAATGTAACCGAGGCCAGTCATCTCGTTGCAGCCGGCGGCTAGTTCAATGACCTTGTCCCAGTCGGGTACGCGTAGGCTGGCGAAAACAGCATTGGTGTCTGGATGGCGGGTTACCAGAACGCCATTTTGCACGGCACTGACACTCTGGCCGGTAGCGATATCGAGCCCGACCCCCACGGCACCTTGGTGCAGGTTAGCTTTGCCGTCAGACTTGTGTGTGGCACAGCGCATCATAGCCATTAGCGGTACACCTTCGAATACGATTACTCGTATATCGGGAACACCTTCGTAGCTGTAGTCCTTTAGAGACGGATCAAAGTTGATTAGCCCCTCGATCATGGCTCGGTCGTTTCGTCCACCCAGACTATAAAGACCCGCTAAGGTATTGGTGACGTGGTGGCGCAGATCCGAACTGTCAATTTTTACACCACTGGACTTGATGAAGTCCTCACCGTCTCGGCCGGTAACGACCAAAATACCCTTGCCACCGCTACCCTGCACGGGCTTGATAACGAAGCTGTCTCGCTGTTTGATTTCTTCCAGAAACCCGTCGATCTCGAATAGGTATTCAACCACCCCGTACAGCTCTGGGACCGGAATACCGCCTTTTGCCATTGCGATTTTCTTGGTGAGTAGTTTGTCGTCAACCAGTCGGTAGTTACTGCGTTTATTGTACTTGCCGATAAAGCTGATATTACGCCGGTTCATGCCTAAAATTCCGAGGGAGCGCAGTGATTTTGGTGAGATTAGGTTGATCATAACTGCTTTTTCATTTCTCGGAAGCGGTACAGCTCGGAGAGGCGATAGCCGGTGTATTTTCCCATCAGGAGAATCACTCCCAGCAAGGTGATCAGTAATTCCGGAAAATTGAAAGTCAAATGTTCAACATAGTGATTCGCCAAAACCACGTAGGCCAACACGGCAACAATGAGGCTTCCACCCCCTTGCACAAGCACTTCGTGACCGCCTTCTTCCTCCCACAAGATGGACATACGCTCTATCGTCCAGGCGAGGATAATGGTAGGGAAAAACGTCACATTCAGCGCCTGGTCGATACCCAGTTTATAACTCAAAATGGCGATAACCGCCATCAACAGGATAACGACAATGACCACGGACGCAACTCTCGAGACCAACAGCAAATTCATATGGCTGAGATAGGAGCGTATCCAAAGCCCGACCCCTACGACTAGCAAAAATATCGCTAATCCCACGAGTAAAGTGGTCTGAATCAAGGCCAGGGCAATCAGAATCGGCATGAAGGTGCCCGACGTCGACAACCCGACGAAGACACGCATAAAGACCACGACGAGCGCTGCGACCGGGATCAATAACAAGCCTTTAAAAATACCCTGTTGCTCAACCGGCAGGGCATAGATTGAAAAATCCAATAGGGCGAATTTATTGGACTGCTGTTCCATGCTGATAACCGTTCGAAGGGGAAGGCTATTGTTTACGAGGGCAAATTCGACCTTAGATTTTTTCCCGCCGATCACGGTGAGTACAGCATCGTCGCTGCGCTCCCAGATAAAGAAATCCTCGGGCAACCCGGAAGCGCCATTATCAGGGTTAAAGACGACCCACTGCTTACCATTGTAGATCTCGAGTAATACGCTGAGGGTTTGCTTTCTGCGGCCGTCTTCCAGTTCAATGCCTTTGATCGGATGTGCTGGAATGCCGGCGAAAGTCAAAAGCTGTAGGATGGCATTGATTTTACCTACGTGGGTGCTGTTGAGAATGAACTGTACTTCCTGGTTCGTGGTGCCACTGAGGAATTCTTGCAGCAGCAAGCTGACGAAGCTTTCATCATCAACGGATTTCTCGCGAAGATTACCGACAAAAAAAGCGAAGGCTTTTTCTTGGTCTTCAGTGAGTTTCAATAGTTTTGGCAGCGTGGGCGACGCGCTCGGCGAAGCTAGTTCTCTCGATTGTTGATAAACCTGGATTTTGTAGTAGACCGTTGCGGGGTCGTCGAGGGTCTGCTTGGTCCATCGCGCGTGGCGGCCTAATTCGTCTTCGATAACGGTAAAACCAAATCCAGAAGAGGAGAAGTTCTCATTCAGGTTTGCCCAGCCATTGTGGTCCCCGGGCAGCGAGAGGGCCACCTCGACTGGACCGTCTGCCGGTTGGAAACTGACTTTCGACTCAATTGTCCAGACATCCTGGTATTGATCGGGAATGAGCGGTAGTCCTAAGGTAATTGATTTATAAAGCGTCAAGCCAAGGCCAAAAACAATCAAGGTAACGGCAATGACCAGAATCTGTGTTTTTGACGCGACCATGCTTATTGTCCTGCCCTTTGGTCAGCGGGTTTCGGCAATGTATGATGTCTGCTGACATCCACAACAAAATTGTCCATTAGCATATTGCGGCCGATTAACAGTGGGTAGTCGAAGTCTTTTCGATCGGACAGGCTCACGTCCAACCAGGTGCGGGTATTTCCGATAGTGACCCACATTCGCACGACGAAACGGCGGTCGTTTTCCCCCTTTGTTTTTTTCTTGATCACTATGCGCCGGTGGAGGCGTCTTTCAAGTGGAATTTTAACCCCGGTTTTAGGATCGGAAAGATTGAACCGAACCCAGCGTTTACCGTCTTTCTCAATCAGCTGAATATCTTCGGCGTGAATGGAAGAGGTCTCGGCCCCGGTATCGATACGGGTTTCAAAGACCAGGTCACCGGGCTCAATGATCGCCCATTCCGTTTCGCCGATGATTTGGTACTTGGTTTCGATCGGGGCACTTTCACAAGCCGTGGGAGGAGTTGTTTCGCAGCTAGAAATAATTTTTTCGACAACCACCGGTTTAGGACACTCCTGTACTTCACAAACTGGGCAGGAGACTGCCTCGACGATCGGGCAATCCTGCGGCGGCGTAATCGTCGAGGGCGTCGTCTGACATCCGGCAATGGCAACGACAAAAAAAACAAAAATCGGTATCTTTATAGCATTCATACTCTGGTGAAACCCATCTTCTATTTATTATTTTATCTAGTATCGAGACCGAATTCAGTATTGACGTGGAAGTGGTATCTACCGTGTCTTTACCGTCATCGGTCCGTGCTGAGGCTCTTTTCGCTCTCATTCGCCGCGGGTGTCGCGACTGGTCGTAGCGAGAATATCTGGTCCATCGATGGTCAGTTGACCACATTGGTTTACCAATGTCGATAGGCTGTTCTAAGGGCTACCCTTCTCCCGGCTGGCCGTTGCGGGTCACCGTAATTATGCGGAAGTCCACCCTATTTGAATGTGGAAAACATCGCGCTACTGTCTTATGCTGAACTTTTGAACAGGAGGTGAAAGTTGTTGCGTTTTGTTGGACTCATTATTTTGACCGTAGGCATCGCTACGTTGGTTATGGTTTATCGGTTACCGCTACTTATTTTTTTGTTATCTTTCGAGGGTACACCCAACCTGGAGCCACCCTCGGATAAAGAACAGGGTCGATGGGTAGACGACTACTACACTGTCCAGTCTATTGACGACAGAACGATTGCGATAGGTGAGCCGCGCTATTGGCAGGCCAACTACAGTTATTTGATAATGGGTAGCGACAGCGCGATTCTATTTGACTCTGGTCCAGGTGTACGCAATATCGAACCCTTGGTTCGACAACTAACGCCGCTACCGGTAACCGTCATATCATCCCATCTGCATTACGATCACACCGGAAATAATCATCGTTTTAATAGCAAGGCAATGTTGGATATTCCCATGCTTCGCCAGCAAGCTCATTTAGGGAAAATAGAACTGAGTGCGAGTCAACATCTCGGCGAGAACGAGGGTTTTGCTGTACCTGCGTTGGAAGTAAACCATTGGTGGGCGCCCGGACAGCTTATTGATTTAGGTCAGCGTCAGCTCGAGGTAATATCTACGCCGGGACACACGCCGGAGTCGATTATGCTGTATGACACGGATCAACAGCAATTATTTAGCGGTGACTATATATACGAAGGGCCGCTGTTCGGTTTCCTGCCGGGCTCGAGTCTGCCAGACTACCTCCGCAGTGCAGAACAACTCATAGGGAAAATCGCCGCGACTACAATCATTTATTCCGCGCATAGAAGTGCTTCTAACGGGATTCCTTTACTTGGCTACCGGGACTTGACCGATCTCAGAGATACACTGTTGGATATTCGGGCGGGTACGGTAACCGGGGACAGTTATTATCCTCGTATATATCCGGTAAACGAAAAGATGAAGTTATACACTGACGTTCCTTGGTTGGTGAACTGGGAAACAATCGGATCCCCATGAAGGCGTCACGTGAGCAGCGCCACTGGCAAGTCGGTAGAACAATCAAATAGGAATCATTGACACGAGCAAGCATGGTATGTCCGGTACGATTCCAAAATCTAAGTTCACCGCAGTCGAAAACGGTGTTTACCGCCCTAGAATCTGCCATTACAATGCCCAGAAAAACTAATATATCATTTAACAAACAGTTATCTATTATGTCCCATTGATTTGAGGCAAAGGAGTTACTTTGAAAGTAGAAAATAAAGTCGTACCGAGTGAAGCACAAATAGCAGGTTTTTTGGAGGGAGACGAAGATAGCCCGATTCATATGGTGAATTTACTGAAATTCAAAGAAAAAGCGGAATATGAAGATGGGCGCGATAGCGATTTGAGTGGTGCGGAAGCTTATGCGATCTACGGAGCAGAAGTACAGGCACATATAGCGAAGGTGGGTGGTACAGGAATATTCTCTGGTCGAGTAAGCCGGTTAATGCTGGGCGAAGTTGAAGATCTGTGGGACATGGTTGCCATTGTAATGTACCCTAACAAAAAAGCTATGTTTGATATGATTAGTGACCCCGCTTATGCTGAAAGCGCAAAACATCGCAGTGCGGGCCTTGAGGGCCAGCTTAATATTGAAACGAAAGTATAGAATCATAGATACTCTTAATGTCCTTTAATTGGAAATTTCTAAGCGTGGAATTTGAAGAAGTAGTTAATGAGCGACGTAGTATATGTGACTACAAACGGACCTTGTTCCGAAAAGTGTTGTTGAAGAAGCGATTGAATTGGCGACAGCTTCACCGTCCTCAATGCATACTCATCCCTGGCACTTTTATGGGTTGACTGGCGAGCCGCAAGATCAATTGTGACGTTCTGAGAGCTTAGGCGCGGTGCTGTTAGGTAATTCGGCAATTGCAGAATAGCTTAATCGGTAATACCCGATTGAAAAGGTTCCGATCGAACAGGCCCGCGGTCCCAAAGAAATGACGAAAGTAAACAGTCGAGTTGCCCTATGTGCCTAAATGTCCGGTTTTAACAAAAATCAAGGTATCCTGTTCGACATAGGGATTATGCTGACTCAACTGTGGGCTTCTAATCCAGCTGCCCGCTGGATAACGACCGGACTCGTCGATAAATTCTCCGCTAATCACATAAATTTCCTCACCGCCCCGATGGATGTGGGTTTGAAAACGCTCGCCAGCTGGCCACTGCACCAATGCAACCGATTCATCTTTATGTTCATGAAGAGGCAGAACTTTTAGATTACCGTTACCGGGCAACCACTCGGCAGATTGTGTATCAATGCATACCTTTTTCGCGTCGTCGGCTTGAAATTGATGCAGTTTTACAAATAGGACACAACCCTCTTGGCTAAACGGCGCGTGACGGAAACCCTCCGGGTTTCTAAAATAGCTCCCTGCAGGATAGTCACCGGTTTCATCTGAGAAAACGCCGTCGAGAACTAAAATTTCCTCGCCCTTGGGATGATCATGTGCAGAAAAGCTTGAATTAGGATCGTATTTGACGATGCTCGTTGCATGACCTTGCTCGGCCTCTTCGCGGGCGAGTGGCTTCCGCCATACACCAGCTCTGGGGCTTGCTACCCATTCAAGGTAATTAGTCTCGATCGCTACCCGTTTTCCAAAATCCATATTTAACAATTTCTTTCTCCTCCGCTGGTTTAGCAAATCGCCAGTCGGTGATTTACTAACAGCTACAGATTGCCAAATGTTACCATTTTGTGGGTCCCATCTAACTGGAACGTTGAATTCTTGAGCTCACTACTCGTACATCGAGTCCAGTAGATCATGGCCCGTTCATGGCGCTTAGGACCAATCTCCTTCAGTTGGTATATTCAGCTGACTGCCACAGTGTTTGCAATGTACGGCATCGCCTTCATGTCTATTCAGACCACAGGTAGTGCAGCTATAAGAGACCTTGTTGGGCCGGAAAATAGTTTGCACCAGGCGCAAGAATAAGCCCACCCCAAAAACCATAATAATCACCGCGATGAGACGCCCGATCGTATCGGAAAGAGTGATGTCACCAAAGCCAGTTGTGGTCAGGGTCGCTACGGTAAAATAGAGTGCATCGAGGTAGTTATTAATGCTGCTGTTTTTATCGACTTCTAAAACATAGATGATGGCGGTGATTACGAATATAAAAACAGTGAGATTAATAGTGGAGTGAATAATCTCTTCATTCTTTCTGAAAAAAGGAAAAGCTCCGCGCAGCTCTCTGGCGATATGATAAGAGCGCATCAGTCGGAGCATTCTAACCACTCGTAGAAAACTGAAATTTTCTACGAATGCTGACGAGATGAGTGAGAAAATGACAATAAGGTCAGCAATTGAGGTAAATTCAAAGGCGAATTTCAGAGATCTTGAAGAAACATACATGCGGGCGGCAAAATCAAGGCTTAAAATGGCCGCTAGAAAATAGTCGATAGCGTATATCGTTTTCGACGGTTCCATTAATGACGACACGATAAAGAACGCAATAGTCACGATATCAAAGGTCAAAAGGGCGAACTGAAATTTCAGCGCTTTTGGCTCCCGACTAAAATAAAGCGTGCTTATTGTTTTTTTGAGCTTCATAAATGTCCATTTATCGGGCTGATAAAGCCACTACATAATTGTGTTTGCGTGATGAAACCATTGTAATTCCCATGCTTGAACTGCCATGATAAAAGGGCAAAACCACTACAGCGTCAATTTTTTTGGCGATTGGATTATATTCGGTAGTGCTTATCAGGGATATTCTAGGCGTAAGCAAGGTTCGTCACAACAGCTCGAAGGTCAAAGTGCTTTAATAAATACCAGGACTTAAAATTTAGTGGGTCAGGCTAAAGAAACTCGCTATCGAGTATTTAACAACCAGGTGCAGGGGGTGGGGGATTATACTCGACAGCACCGCTTGCCAGATCATATTCAAATAAGTAATTGCCGCCACCGTCGCGTTGATACTGGTAACGGCACAATCCAGCGGAGGGGCCCGTCGCGAGCCAATCAGCACCGTCGGCAGTCGCGCTAACGGATTGGTCGGTTTCCAAACTTTGGTCCCATATGGTCACGCACTGAGCGGCTGTCGGCGTTGCGGTGCCGGGTGGGCCGGGCCAGCCACCCGAATTCATAGCAATGTTGTCTCCCTTTACGATGACGACGGCCTCTTCTCCACGGATAAGCCAAAGCAAATGTAAATGGTCGACAGCGGTTTTTAGTGCGCTAGATGTTGTCGTAGCTGTGGCATCGTGGGCATTTTCTGAGATAGAAAGATATTTCGGTACAGCTGTTGCGCTAAGTGTTCCCAACAAAACGATCACTGATACCAATTCAATCAGGGTAAAACCGCCTTGTTGCTGCAATTTCTTGGGTCTCGGCTTCGGCCTCATTGGCATTGATAGGGACGGTGGATTATTTGTTGCATATTTTGTACGAGCTATAATCAACAGCATAATTGCGCCCATGGCCGCAATCGTCAGTGAGGTGGATTGTAGGCTTGAGATAAAAGGTGTTCGAAAAGATTCCAATATCGCTTTTAGGGTCTCATGGCTAATTAGGTACAATAAAAATACCTGCCCGTCGTATTGGCGATGACGATCAAATTTAACGAGGAATATACCAACACTCAGTGAAGCTGCCATCAATAATAAATGTAAGGGAAATACCGGTTGCGTCCAACTATTGGTATCCTGAACTAAGCCGTGTTGCAGGTGGCGGTGCCAGACTTGGCTTGCGGGTGCATAGGCGAGGGCCAGCCAGCTTTGAGATATTGCACCGGTACAGCAGCCTGCCATAAAACAACTAACTCGAAAGCTAGCCATTAGAAAAGCGGCGGTAATAGCGACGACGTCCGCGTAACGAAACAGTGACAATTGCGGAACTAACATTTTCTTGACGACGGGTCCTAACAAGACAAAAGCGATGACTATACCTGGATACCGCCAACCGTTAGCTAACTCATCTATGATGTTCGGGTACAATTGCCAATTCCGAACAGCCAATGAAAAAAGTTTTGCACCCAATAACGCGACAATTCCTATGCTCAATTGTAATAGGAGCAGAGGCCAAAGTGGCTGGTTTTCACGCCGCAGCAAGGTAACGATTAACGTAGTAAATACGATAGTCGAAATAGGTAGCCACAGCTGAAAAGGATTTAGTCCGAAAAGGCCTTGCGGGTACATGTTTTCTTCATTGTTAGTTTTCCGCCAATAGTATGCTATCTAGCTATCTAATTCCAGTTCAGGGGACGCCGTTGAAATTGAGGGTTGTTGCAGTGAGAAATTATCTCAATCCAAAAAAATTAGAAGTAGTTGGAAGAAACAGACTGAATTGGTAGAGAACGTGTCGTGTTTAAGTTTCATCATTTACAACGCTAAAACTTTCGAATAACCGAAACGGGTTTCTATGTAATGGCAATTTACCGCAAGCGTTAGCTAGATTATGGGAAGAACTAGGACGGCGTTAAAATGCCATCTGATTCTACCTGAGGCTGAATTGAGGCCGCTGATAGCCCCTATTAGCTAGTAATTGTTTTCTCTAACACTTTCTCGACAATGTACTCTCCGATCGGCAGGGCTGACGTTGCGGCAGGTGAGGGTGCATTGCAAACATGTAAACTACGACTGGATTCGGCAAAAAGAAAATCTTGAACGATCGTGCCGTCATTCATAATTGCTTGTGCTCTGATACCTGCTGGGCACGGTGACAGGTCGGTGATAGTCAATGCAGGGCAGTACTTTTGGACACGTTTTAAATAGCCGGGTTTGTAAAAACTGTTTTTCATCTCGCCGATAGCCGAGTAGATATTATTAGCTGCCATCCGCCAAAACCCGGGGAAACTCAACATTTCCGCAGTATCTTTTACGCTGAAATTTATCTGTTTATAGCCTTCGCGTTTCCATCCGATGACAGCATTGGGGCCTACGGTGATGCTCCCATCGATCATCAATGTTAGATGAACGCCTAAGAAAGGCATGTCGGGATCGGGTATAGGGTATATTAGTTGATTCACGATGTGTTTGTGTTGGGTTGGCAGTCGGTAGTATTCCCCTCTAAAGGGGACAATTGCAAAATCAGTCGAAATATTTAGCATGCGACATAGACGGTCTGCCATCAGTCCCGCACAAGAAATCAAGAAGTTGGAACGTATAACCTGGTTTGATGTTTCGATTTCGATGTAGTTTGCCCGTTCTTTGGCTGAGGTCACGTGACTATTTAAGGAAAGGACACCGCCAGCAGCGACAAAATGCTGCGCTAGACAACGGGTAACTTCCCGATAATCGACAATGCCACTTTGCGGTATCTCCAGAGCTCCGAGGCCGATTATATTGGGCTCCTTTTTTAGAAGGGCTTGTTGGCTTACAGGAATGCACTCGATTCCATTTTCAACACAGCGCGTTTGTAAATCGTGCATACGCTGGAGCTCAAGGTCAGTGCTAGCAACCAGCAGTTTGCCGCACTGTTTGTACGCAATGGAATTATCTTCGCAAAACTTCATCGTTGCCTTCGCGCCACGTTTACAAAAATCGGCCTTTAAACTTCCCGGTGCATAGTAGACTCCCGCGTGAATAACGCCGCTGTTATGACCTGTTTGATGGGTCGCCAGCGCGGATTCTTTTTCTAGCACAATAACCGAGGCCTGCGGTTGTCGCTGCTTGAGTTGCAGAGCCGTTGAAATCCCGACGATTCCCCCGCCAATAATCGTGTAATCGTAGGAGTTCTTAGCTGTTGTCATAAGTTTTAGCTGTTGTCATAGTTTTTATTGTCGTAGAGCCAAAAAGAGCGATCCCTAAAATTTCAAGATGTAAGAAGCTGACTTGTATTCAATGGTTGAGTTTCCCTTCTAGCTGCGATAATTGGCAGTGCACTAATTTGCAGCGCCCTAATTTACAACCCGGCGATAGACTATCTTCTTATACCGGTTTCTAGGGTTTTCGCTTCAGTTCGTCATGGTGATAAGAGAAATCTTCGCCTTTGGCCATACGGTCGTAGAGAATTACATTAACCGTAGCCGCCAGGTTCATGCAACCGTCTGTGGGAATGTAAATGGATTCACTGCAAAAGTTGGTAATGTCTTTTCTTAAAGTACCGTCCTCGGGGCCGAAAATATAGAATGCACGGGGGGGATGTTTAAAGTCGGGTAACGGTTTCGCGCCTTTGATTAGATCCACCGCGATGGGTACACAGCCGTAGGGAACAATCGTTTTTAAATCATCTACACCTATCAACGGCAATTTCTCGACGGAATTTTGCGTGTCGGTATAGAAAGGTTTAGCAATATCGTAACGGCGTCCCGTGTAGAAAACAGAATTGACGCCATAGCAACCCGCAGCACGCATAACGGAACCAACATTTTCGGGAGATTTGGGATTATGAAGGCCGATACAGGCGTAGTTTTTACTCATAATTTCTGACTTACCGCTTTAAAAATTCGTAATTATACGCGGTTTTTACAATAGCTGTTTTTCTACTTGCGAAAAGCTGCTAATGTTCGCCATCCACTTTTTTGCCCTTTTGATAGGAGAATCTTTATGGCCACCAGTTTTCACCCACCGCAGCGTACCCTAATGGGCCCTGGGCCGTCTGACGTGAGCCCTCAAGTACTGGAAGCTTTAGGCCGTCCTACCATCGGTCATCTCGATCCCGAGTTCGTCGGTTTGATGGACGAGATTAAGGCGTTGTTACAATATGCGTTCAAAACGAACAATCAATTGACATTGCCTGTGTCTGCACCGGGTTCTGCCGGTATGGAAGCCACGTTTGTGAATTTGGTCTCCCCTGGCGATAAAGTCATTGTCTGCCAGAATGGCGTTTTTGGCGGGCGTATGAAAGAGAATGTCGAACGCTGCGGAGCAATGGCAGTGATGGTCCAGGACGAGTGGGGTACGGCCGTCGATGTGCAGAAGGTACGCGATGCTTTTAGACAGAATCCCGACGCAAAACTATTAGCTTTTGTGCATGCTGAAACCTCCACCGGTGTGGTCAGCGATGCCGCCCAATTGTGTAAAATTGCGACTGAAAACGGTGCTCTGAGTATTGTCGACGCGGTAACCTCTGTGGGTGGCATTGAAGTCGATGTCGACGGATGGGGCGCTGATGCAGTTTATTCCGGGACTCAAAAATGTCTTTCTTGTGTGCCGGGAATTTCACCTGTCACCTTTGGACCTCGCGCACTGGAAGTGATGAATAACCGCGAGCATAAAGTGCAGAGCTGGTTTCTCGATATGCAGTTGGTTATGGGTTATTGGGGGAGCGAAGCGAAGCGAACTTATCACCACACCGCTCCTGTAAACGCCATGTATGCATTGCACGAATCATTGGTGATGCTCCAAAATGAAGGCTTGGAAAATGCCTGGCAGCGTCATCAACAACACCATAGGGCGCTCGTTGCAGGCTTAGAAGCAATGGGACTGAACATGTTGGTGGCTAAGGCAGACCGATTGCCACAGTTGAACCTTGTTTCTATTCCTGAAGGTGCCGATGACGGGGCTGTTCGCGCTGCGCTGTTAGCGCAATATGATTTGGAAATTGGCGCCGGCCTGGGCGCGCTGGCAGGAAAAGCTTGGCGGATTGGTTTGATGGGGCACGCCTGCAGTCAGAAAAATGTACTGCTGTGTTTGACAGCACTAAACAATGTACTGACGGCAATGGGTGCAAAAATCACTAGCGGAGTCGCTGTTGACGCCGCGCTGGATTGTTACTAAAAGTTATGCGCAGGGCGGTTGTCGACGACTCCAGACTGGTGTCGTTTAACCGCCTAAAAATCGCCTTTTTGATACAGTAAGTGAGAAAATTAGAAAGTTTCAGGAGGCTGCCTTATTGCTACCGATTATTGCTACAGACCATTGCAATAGGCAGTCCAGAACCCCAGACCTCGCCTTGGAAATTTAATATGACTGCTTCAATTTACCTGCCTCAAATTATGCGTGTCGGCGCCGCCGCGAGTCGTCAATTGGCTGAAGTTCTCGATGAATTACAAGTCTCAAAACCTTTATTCATCACCGATCCATTTATATTGCAAAGCGGGTATGTGGAACGTGTTTCACAGTCTTTGGAAGATGCCGGGATAGATTTCGGCGTGTTTTCAGATTGCGTGCCGGACCCTACGACGGATTCTATCGCGGCGGGCCTGGCAAAATGGCGTGCAGGTGATTATGACTGTGTCGTAGCGCTGGGCGGTGGTAGCTCGATTGATTCTGCGAAAGCCATTGCGGTACTGGCCCAACATGGCGGACAGATGCGTGATTACAAAGCGCCCAACCCGGTTCCGCGCGGCGTTCCTATTATCGCGATACCCACGACAGCCGGGACTGGTTCCGAAGCGACTCGAGTCACCATTGTGACCGACTGTGAAACGCAAGAAAAAATGCTCTGTATGGGGATTGGCCTGATGCCGTCTGCTGCCTTGGTGGATTTTGAACTGACCATGACTATGCCCTATCGTCTAACCGCCGATACTGGCATTGACACCTTATGCCATGCGATGGAAGCCTATGTCAGTAAAAAGGCCACCGCTTTTACCGACACCATTGCGCTAGCATCCATGTCGGCTGTTGCACGAAATTTGCGGACTGCCTGTAAAGAACCAGACAATCGCGAAATCAGAGAATTGATGATGCTGGCGGCTACGCAGGGCGGCATGGCCTTTTCCAATTCATCCGTAACACTCATACACGGGATGAGTCGTCCGATTGGTGCATTTTTTCATGTCCCCCACGGTATGAGCAACGCGATGTTGATGCCAGCGGTGACCGAGTTTTCATTGCCCGGAGCGACGCAGCGTTATGCTGATTGTTCCCGCGCCATGGGGTTTTCTCAGGTAATTGATAGTGATCAAACGGCAGGAAAATTGCTGATTGATGGATTATATGCCCTCAATCACGACTTGGACGTCCCGAGCCCAAAAGTATTCGGGATTGCTGAAGACGACTATTTTTCTGGATTAGAAACAATGGCTGAGCAAGCTTTGGCTTCGGGTTCACCCAATAACAATCCTAAAGTTCCCGATGCAAAAGACATTGAGACACTCTATCAATCGGTATGGGCATAAGTTAGCCATTGCCTTGAAAAGATAAAACGGAGGCCTATTAGCATTGGTTTGGTACCACCGACGATCCTTGGGTAATCGATCGGTGGAGTTGGTTGTCACAAAGGTGCATTGTTTTCTTTTTTACAGTGATAAACCTTCCCACGCCCGGTCAGCCCGGTCTTTCGCTTTTTCGTATTGTCGCCGCAGCAACAATTTCTCGCTGCCGCTGTGGCTGTGCTTTATGCCATTCAAGTATCTCAGACAGGCAGCGACCGCAACCAAGGCATACGTCTTTTTGATCTAGGCAGCAGTTTCGAACGCAAGGGCTTGGTATTTCTGATTCTGCCTCATTTTTCATGGACGTTTGTCATACCGGTTGTTTAAGCGAAGATAACGGAAAATGTCGGTTGTCACGAATCGTCATCGGTCTATTCAGTTTAGTATTAGAAGAGAATTTTTGCAGCGGTCAAAAGCACGTCTCGGCAATTAAACGCTTACGCGACAAAATTGTTTTTGCCTTAATATTATATTTACAGACAGCGAAACAGTAGAATGGGTTGGTCGAAGCTTTTTAACGTAAAGAGAGGAAGTATGTTTACAGGTATTGTACAGGGTTCTTTTACTATACGTAGCGTGGAGCGCAAACCGGGTTTGTATACTTTGGTGTTCGAATTTCCAGAGTCAATGCTCGACGGCCTCGAGATTGGAGCCAGTGTCGCGATTGACGGCGTGTGCCTGACGGTTACGGAGATAGATGACAACAAAGTGAACTTTGATGTTATGCAGGAAACCTTATCTTTAACAACCTTAGGTGATGTAACGTCCGGGACGTTGGTTAATGTAGAACGATCTGCGAAGCAAGGTGTTGAGATAGGTGGACATATCATTTCAGGCCATGTCGACGGTTGCGCGGAAGTCGTAGCGATAGAGCAACCAGAGAATAATTGTTTTGTTACTTACAAAATACCGACTGAAAAAACTAAGTACATTTTCCAAAAAGGTTTCGTTGGGCTTAATGGCTGTAGTTTGACGGTGGCGGATGTTGATAAAGGAAACAATACCCTCAAAGTTTGTTACATACCTGAAACTTTACGGGTCACCAACCACGGGAAAAAGACCATTGGCGAAAAAGTCAATTTTGAAATTGACCGACAAACGCAAACGATTGTCGACACGGTCGAGAATTTTTTGAGTACTAACCCCGGTTTGTTTAATTAGTTTACGAAATAAAAATAGGCTGCCATGCTTCGCCACCTGCCAGAGCAAGGCATTGTCTTTTCTTAGCTTAGGTCTGTTCTTGTTCCTGTGGACTATCGACCAGGTTTGTGAGTGACTCCAATTGCACTGTAACAATAAGGAAAGAATTTGGCGTTTCGAGCCACTCAATATCGAAACGGTCATAGATTGATATATGGCTTTCGTCGCACCAGCGCAGTAGTATTGATAATCAGTAAATGAAATTTTGAGTGTTACAAGGCTTAAGATTGCGGAGGAATTGAACGTCATCACTTTTGACAAACAAAACGAGCGCACTTTGCGGGATACCATAAGTCGGCTACAGTTAGACGACGCGGTGATTAGCTATTACCAGCTATACGGGTTTCTATTTGCTCTCGCTTGTGCACCTGAGTCCGTTAGGCCTGCTGAGTGGTTTGACCTTATATGGCTCGATGACGAGCCACAATTTGATCATGAAGAAGATGCCACACAATTTTACAAAATGGTTGTTGCGCTTGCCGAACATGTGTCCCAATTGACTAATCAGCATCGGTTTTTACCCTTTAGTGTTAATTATTCGGATCGCTGGCAAGTAGAATTGGCGCAGTGGTGTGAAGGTATGCTGATGGGACATATGTATCTTGAAGATCTTTGGTATATCGCACTTGAAGATATTGAAGCACCTAGCTTAACTGAAGAGGTTGAAACCGTTTTAAACTTAGCCACTACTTTTGCGGATCTGGAAGATGCTAAACAGTTATCTTTCGAGGGAGGTATGGCCTTGACTGACGAACATTTGCCGGAAGCGTATGAGCTGTTTTGGAAGGCACTAGCAGCTTACGCCTGTGTCGCGAGTCTTTGGAATGATGTTAAATACGAAGTTGACGCCGAACAATTGTTTTTGGCATTGGAACCCGTACCAAGGGAGAATTTGTGTCCTTGTGGCAGTGGTTTAATTTTTGCCAAATGCTGTCTTCACTAATATTGATGATCTTTGCCGATGTTTGGTAGGGCAATACACCGGGACTATCGGTGCACATTGGGACCGTTATTAAAAATAAGAAAGTGAATTTTCTGGTTTGATTTCGATTAGATCTTAGCAGCGAAGGACGAAAAGGTGATTAATGTCTAATAATACCAACGAGTTTAAAGATTTGGCGGAAAAAATTTGCGCCGAAGTGCTTGATGCGGTGCCGTTTCGTTTCAAATCTGACGCCGAGCTGAAAGATCTAGAAAGTAAAGTTGAAGCAATGCTCGGTGGTCAGCGTCAAACTGATACGATACCAATTACTCGCCAGGTCACGATATTATTGTCTGATATCAGGGGTTTTACCGCTCTGGCTGAAACGTATTCTGCAATTACTGTGATGAACATGCTCAATCGCTATTTTGCGTGTATGACCGACGTGATTGTGAGACATGGCGGCACCATTGACAAGCTCATGGGTGACTCCATTATGGCCTTGTTTGGTGCGCCAAGTTCGAGTACTGACGATGTGCAAAGAGCTGTTTTTTGTGCTGTCGAAATGCAGCGTTCGATGTCGGAGTTTAACGAACAAAATATGGCATTGGGTTTGCCTGAGATATTCATGGGCATTGGTATTAATACCGGTCAGGTGATGGCGGGAGATCTGGGTTCTGAACATCATCGTGAATATACTGTTATCGGAGACGAGGTAAATCTCGCTTCGAGGATTGAGGCCCAAAGTTTGCGCGGACAAGTTCTTATTAGCGAGAATACCTATGAATTAGCTAAACAATTTGTCCTGGTTGGGGAACCGAACCGTGTGCAAGTAAAAGGAAAAAAGCATCCGGTCTGCCTATATGAATTGTTAAGTACGTCTAAACCCAGATCGATAACGGTACCGCGCCGGGAAATACGAAAAAGTCCGCGGGTCACAATCAATATGCCTTGTTTTTTTCAGCTCATGGAGGGCAAGTCGGTGAACAGCGACTTAATTCAGGGGGAAGTCGTCGATATCAGTTATAACGGATTGTTTATGCAAAGCCCCATTCCATTAATTCCTTTTTCAGAGATAAAGATCGATGTTTCCCTACAATTGCTCGGTTCGGAGACCACCAGTATTTATGCGAGAGTAATAAAAACTCATGAGTCTGGGAAAGACGTTATGTGCAGTCTGGAATTCACATCGATGGATACTGCAGCCCAGAATACGATAAAACGCTTTGTCGACAGCCAGATATCAAGCTCCTCTTCCTAGTAAGTCATTAAATTTATTATAATTTAATGATACGTGGGAAAGCGGTTGTTTTCTTTGTCTTAACAGTTTACTTTCCGTGTCATGGAAATTTCTGAACCACCCACATTAAGCGCACAGCTTTTCGAGTTAAAGACACGACATCGGGAGCTGGATGCTGAAATTAGTGGCTTGCTGGAAAATCCCTTCATCGATCAGTTGTATCTGCAGAGACAAAAAAGACAAAAATTGAGAATAAAAGAAAATATAGGTCGCATTGAATCGATGCTGATCCCCGATTTAGACGCGTAAACCGACCTATAAACCATACCTTGCGACACTCTCCAGTTCTTTTACCATTCTGATACATGTAAATCTTCTCTCAATAATTTACGCGATGTGCCGACTATACTTATTAGGTTTTGGTCTTATAGCGTCATTTTGCACTGAGAACGTTCTAGACCCGCACGTCGATAGACTCTTAGGGTACAAAAAAATGCGAAAAAGTTGAATTGGTAATGGACACATTCCAGCCAGGCGGGCTCGACCCTGTCACTGTTAATCACTTATTAGAGGGTATTAACGAGCACTATAAAATTAGCGAAACGATGTTATTCGAACTCGATCGCTATCCCGATAATAGTGAGTTGATTCATACGCTGTTCCGCTCAGTCCACACGATTAAGGGCAATTTGTTGGTTGTAGGATTTTATCCGGCGACAGACCTGATGACGTCTACTGAAAACATGCTGACATTGCTCGACGAAGGCGATTTTGAATTTTCACCTATCATCAGTGATTTGGTATTACTGGTATTGGATCGAATACGTTGCATGGTCGAGGATTTTTGTAATAAGGGATTAGTGACTTTCGATACACGCTGGCTGTCGTCCCTCAGTACAAAAATCGATGAAATTTCTGCAAGTCGTGGCTTGGTACAGCAAAAACTCATCGGACAAACCATCAGACTCCTGGATCCGGCGGTTATTGTTAACGTCGGTACCGCGGATTCCAACGATCGAAAAGTCACTCAAGACACGTTTTTGCAGAACTTAGGATTTGAAAACGATAAAGACGTACAGTTTTTTCGCGATTTAATGGCGCCCGTTGAAAAAAGATCACAATATTGGCAGGGTAGAGGTGACAGAATTCTTAAAATGGCGCTTCTGCTAAATAAGCTTGGAGGAAGCCCAATCGACAATAAACAGTTGGCCATTGCGGTTTATGTTCATGATTTTGGCATGGCGTTTATGCCGGTCGAACTGTTGCATAAGGAGGGTTTTCTTATTGATAGTGAAATCATTCTACTACGTTCCCATGTTCAAAGCAGCGTGCACTTATTGGCGCATATGCCAAAATGGGCACCGGCCAAAGAAATAATTTTGCAGCATCATGAGGCGGTTAATGGCTCTGGTTACCCATTTGGTTTACAAGACAAAGAAATTTGTGACGGTGCCAAGATTCTTGCAATTGCAGATACTTTTGACGCTTTAACACATCAGAGAGCTTATGTGAGTCACCAGAAACGCCCAATTATTCGAGCGGTGAGTGAAATTAATATTTGTGCCGGACATCAACTGAGTGAATACTGGGTGGATGTCTTTAACCGCGCTGTGCAACCGATAATCAATGCTCATCGTTCAAATCAGTCAGGTCATTAAAGGGTTGGCTCTATTTAGCCTGCAAATCCATAAGGCTTTGAGCGACTGAGGACTCTAGAATATCCTGATCTTCTCTTACCAATGAGATAATTGCATGGCCTGAACACAGTTGATCCGGCGGAGGGTTGCTGCAAACGCCTTGCTCATTGATAAATGCGAGGGGTAAGCCGAAGTCATTTCCAACGCACAAAAGGACGATGTCTCTCCACTTAAGTTGCTGAAAAGGAAAATTTATCCTGTGCATGTGGTCACCGTCGTGGGTGAACAGATTTTCCATGACCGCTTCTGTTCCAGGCTCGGAAATTGAACGGACCAATAATTCCGGATACGCCCTTATCGGACGAATGAGAATTGAGGCTCCGGCTTTTTTTAAACGGCTGCGGTTAGAATCGATGGCGCATTCCGCTGCGATAAGAGCATGGGTGCCAATTTCCATAATTCGACTCAGCACATCAAAAGTTAAACTGTCTGATAATGGGCTGCCAGAATTTTTTGCAAGTATGACAATTATTTTTGCATCTTCGATGTTAACTGCTTTTAAACTTTCATCGTCTTCAGCAACCCCGTTGTAGTGAACCACTTGGTGTTTGCTAATAACCTTTGGTAGCCCGTCTGGATATTTTCTCGTCAATATTTGAATTGGCAGGTTTCCAATGTCCGGTGTTAGCCGTACCTGGCCAATAAAGCGGTCCATATAAGTGTCAGTATTTTGATCCGGCGTATTAATCACTACTAAATGGTTTTTCATATTTTTCCACACCCAGTTTCCTGTTTTTTTGTTCTCGCGGATCTGAATCCGATATTCGAAAAATTCGGCAGCCAATTGCGCAAGCAGCGCAATAGCGAATATATACATACAGATGATTGTAGTAATGCGGCCTTGCCAGGAAGAGGCCGACAAGTCGCCGTAACCTACCGTCGTCGCTGTGGTAATCGATAGCCACAACGCGTCATCCAAAGTCATGTTTTCGAAGTAGACCATGGCGAGTGAATGAATAACGATTAGAAAAATGAGAATGGATAACAGTCGGCCGAGCTTATGGCTCGCCAGTTGATTCTTTTGAGGGCTGAATCGCAAGTGCCGGCGTTTCCAAAACTTTCTAGCGAAGATATTTTGAATCATCGAAATTTATTACTCTTGTTTTTCCTTGTCGTCATAATAAAGGTTAATTTCGTCCATCACCCGCTTTCTTATTTCCTTCTCGTCGGTCAGGTCCAGATTGTAGCGCTCGGAAAGATATTCCAGGTCTTCCCGATGGAAAGAGAGTCCGATCCTAGGCCTTTGTATCCGCTGATAGTTTAGCCCAACAATTTTCCGGATGATATCACTGGGATTTATATTGTCTTCTGCGGCGTCGTGCCGAATGAGTTTCGTCAACCGTTCTTTAAGAGAGAAGTGAATTTGGACCTTTTTTATCGCCTTCTTTTCAATAGACCATTTACCGTCAAGTTTATTTGCCATGGGGCCACATCTCCTCAATGACGTCGATCGAACAGTAAACCTGAAGAAAAACGTCAGTGGACCCGTCTCCCCAAATTTCGACATTGATGCCAAATCGGTCATCGGTCCCCTCACATTCGTGGTAACGTAACTCGTCACCATCTTCTGCCAGGGAAAGATCTTCGTCTTGGCAGTCGCGGTCGTAAAAATAGGCTTCTTGTTCTTTTATTGTCTGCGCATACTGGCTCGTATACCAGCCGGCCAGTGAATCAATATTTTCAGCGATGGTGAGCTCTATCCAGTCTTCGGACCAGAGTTGTGAAAATGCATCCTCGGAGAAAAGTGTTAAGGTTTGTTGACGGGAAATTTTATTCGAGAAACACAGGCTGTCTTCACCGTCATCGTTTTCGACAGACATAAAGTAAACTTGATTTTCCTCACCTTTAAGAACGACTTCCTTATTAATACCAGAGGCATATTCGTAAGCACCAACTTTTACGACTTCAAATTGCCGCTCTCGTAAGCTTTCGGGTAGGGATTCGCGATACTTGAGAGAAATAATATCTCCCACCATTAATTGACCAGGATTATCGAGAACTCTTGTATCGGCAGATTTTTTGGAGAAGAGGTTTTTAAACATAAGATCTTTTCAAAGTGCATTGTCATAAATTGACAATACACTTTCTCCTATTGGGATGACTACTGCACCGCTTGTTTTTGCTTTAAGCGTTCAAGAACACTGGCACCACTGGAACTTGATGCTCCACCAATCCCTGCAGCCTTGAGTTTTTTGTCCAGTTCATCGCCCTGGCCTTCTTCTGCCATCCATTCGCCGGCTTCCATACGATCTTCCCATTTAGCCTGTTTCTTCTTTACGCGGTCGAGTGCTTTTGAAACGCGGTGTTCAGTGGCATTGGTGGCGGCAAAATTAGTAGACATTGATGACGTTGCCTTTTGCAGTTGTTCTACGGTTTTGATTTTCTCCAGCTCACGACGATTCTTTTGAATAGTCTTTTCCCGCTGACGAATCATACTGTTGATTTTGTTAACTTGCATGTTGAGGTTTTGATGCTCAGAATCTTTTTCACTTGCGTCTACCTCAAACTCGGCAATTCGTTCGGCCACTTCACCGGCCAGTGTCTCATTATTTGACTCGAGCGCCCGTATAGCCTTTGATTCATAGTCAGAAATATCATTGCGAACAGAATTTAATTCCCGTTTCAGCTTAATTTCCGACGCTTTTAGGTTGGTCAGTGATTGTTTCGCTTTTCCAATCGCGTCTTCAGCATCACGAATTTCCTGCTCGAGAATTCGAACGGCATTGGCATCGATTACCGCTTCTCCCACTTCACTCGCACCACCGCGAATTGCGGTTAAAATACTTTTTAATATACTCATAATCTTTCTCCTTTACACCAAAAGCGGTTCCACAACGAGAAGTACTTCCAGCGTATTTTCAGCCTGAACCTCAAGTTCGTGAACAATATTATCGAACACGGTATTAAGTGCCATGGAACCAAAGAGGATATAGGTACTGCCCTCGCGTCCAATCGAACTTAATGGAATCGCAGGACTCATAAAGAGCAACTGCTCGTTAAGTTCGGACAACTTGTCGGTCTGAACTTCTTTTACATCAAAGAGAGGTGTAATGGCCAATAACTGCGTTTCCGTCCTGACAACATTTATTGGAAACTCGTCATTGCTAGAACACACAACCTCCAGCACGCCTTCTTCGGAAAGAACTGCATCAAAACTAGTCCCTTCATCTGTTACGTGATCGTTTAACTTAAACGCTAGTTCACTAAGCGACATACAATGCTCCTTGTAGATGCCATTTTTGCCATAATATGGCTTCAGTTGTTAATGTATTCCATATTATGGCTTTTGGCAACAGTTTTTTTGCTTGCAAAGAATACTCCTTCACGTTGCCGCCATGCTTCTTGATGGTAGCGATGTAACGTGTGGGAGCCCAGGGTATTAATTTTGATGGTGTCTACGCCGTTAAAAAACGCCGGCGAAAAGATAAACGAGGCGAGAATTTGTTCTTTTGATAACCAGGACGATAACACCGGTGGCGCTGTATTTCCGGCAATACGAGCGGTTGCAGATTGTCCCATCACGGTGCCGATAGTCCAACCCCACTCACCAAAAGTTGGAACGTTCGCGTGATATTGCTCCGTGGTAAAACCCGCAGCGCGCAATGTTTTTCCGATCGACAAGAAAGCCTCTTTCGTGTGGAAAGGTGACGTTGACTGAATGGCGATTGCGCCGTCTCCGTTAAGTAATTCTTTTAGGCGCGCATAGAAAAAGTCGCTATAGACTTTATTGATGTCCGGGTGACTGGGGTCCGGAAGATCGACAATAATGCTGTCGAAGCGCCTATTTTTGCTAAGTAGCTTTTCAATCTCAACAAAAGCATCGCCGATTATAAGTTGTACTCGGGGGTCGTCGAAGGCATGTTCATTGAGATCAAGAAGGAGTTGATTGAGAGAAGCCGGTGCGCTTTGATCCTTACCGCTGAACAAATCTATCATGTCTTTATCAAGATCAATTAGAGTAACGGTCTTAGCATCCCACTGTAGAACTTCACGCAGAGCCAAGCCGTCACCGCCACCTATGATAAGAACGTCGTTCTGTCTGGCAGAGGCGAGCAGGGCTGGATAGGTGAGATAGCTGTGATAAATCACTTCGTCGTTGCTGGAGAATTGCAATCGCCCGTTAATATACAAACTGGTAATCTTTGGAAGCCCTTTACCGACAAGTCTCTGGGTAATAGTTAGATGTTGATAGGGGGTGATCTTTGTATGAACCACTTGGTCTTTGAACAAAGTACTTTGCATGTTCTCCAACCATGCAGCGCCACCGGCGGCTAAGCTTCCGATTAGAATCAATAGTGCAAGGTGGGCAATCCACAGCTTAACTAAGCCGTTGAGGTGTTCACGGTAATAGGTAATAAAAGACACGCCGATCAGCGCGTTTATCAATGCCGTACCCACTGCGGCGTACACGATGGGCAGTTTTAAACAGACTAATACCCAGATGGCTGCGCCGATACCAGCCCCGATGTAGTCCGCACCATAAATTGTACCGACGTTATGTTCCAGATGTTGGCCATGAATATACTCCCGTATTCGCGCTATCAAGGGTATCTCCATGCCAATCATCAATCCCAGAATTGCTCCGGCAACGAAGGGCATAAGCTTGCTGAGTTGGGTCAAACCTCTAATGAAATCGCCATCGGTGGTAATGGTCTGATGCAGTCCGTATATTTCTTGTAAATAGCTTGGAATGGTATAACTCAGTGAGACGCTGAGCGATATGAAAATAAGAGACGTTGCCCCGACTAAACCGATAGCCCATTCCAGCCAGACAAAGCCGTTAAAAGGGCAGCGCACCCATTTGGCCAGAAAAGCGCCGATACCCATAGACACAATCATAATGCCGATCATGGCGTAGATGGTCCACTCGAACGCGCCCAGCACACGTCCGGCGAAATGTGCCATTAAATACTCGTAAATTATTCCACACGCTGCCAACGTACCCATAACGACAATGAGGAATACGTCGTGTACGAGCAATTGTCGGCGAGAATATACCGCTGTTATCTCCATATTCCTGGGCTATGCGAGAACGCTGTCTAACAACAGGCCTATCGATATAAATATAGCGGCTTCGATAAACGCGATGCCGACGTTTTGCTGGTTGTCTACTTCTTCCACGACATCTATTTTTGCCAGAATAGCTTTTCGAGCGATAAAAGAAAGCCCGGATAATACCAGTGCTAACACGAGCGCAACTGAGCCCCATGCGACCGCCGACATAGCTGGATCAGCATGAATGTATTCGACTAAATGCCCCGCCGCTCCTACTGCCAACGTTGTACCAAATACGTGACCGGCAAATCGAATGGCCAACGCTGGGTTGCCGTCGACAATCGCTGTTTGCAGGTTTTCGCCGGGATGGCGTCGACTGTATATAAACGCTCGCAGACGGGTCACGACTAACAGTATTATTTGAGACGTCGCGAAAACCAGCAACACGGGCAGTATCCCTTCCCAGTTTTCGGATTCGACCCAGTTAATCGCGGAGTTTAGTAGCAGTCCCAAGGCGACCAAATTAGATGCTTGGACGATGCCGGCACTAATATTGTGTTCAGATATGGCCTTTTTAAGAGAGATTTGGTGGAACATGACTACGTCGTTAACAATTGATCCTATTTTTAGAAGAGCAATACCAGCGACGGCGTAAGTCATCACATTAATGGCTTCAACAAAAAATTCTACCTCGGCTTCTCCGCCTACGGCAGCCGCGAGAATTAAGGCAATAGCGCCAGCACCACCCGCAAAAACGACTCCGAACGCATAGTTATCTTTTTGAGACAGTTCATTGGTTGTGTTGACTCCTGCCAACATACCCAGCAGAAAACGAAACATACTGATGGCGGCAACGGCGATACTTAAATTGATGACGATTATGATAATCATCCAAACTGAAAATTCGTTAATCATTATAGTTATTCCCTATTATTTGCCGCCAAACGAACTGCGAGAGGATTGGTAACTAGAATTACGATAGCTCGACGTTGTCGATTTCGATGTGGATTTTGAAGCCAGTTTTGGTTTGGGTCTGGCGCTAAATTTTGTTTGTCTTTTTGCTACGGCTGCACTGGTTTGTTTTGTTTGGGCATACGGGCTCTTGAACGACCGACCGGTGCTTTTAAATTTGTTACTTGTATTGCGTTCTACAGTTTGTTGGCTGCGACGTTGGGAGGGGGATGTATAGGCCGATCGACCGTAGTCGTGATAATAACTATAGTCCCGTCCGCCGGCCCAACGATTGTAATAGATTGGACGGCCAAACATCGACGAGAAAAAAGCGTATTGACCGTACCAGTGCCAGAATGATTGTCCCGAACTGTTTTCTCTCCAGTTTCCGTACTGTGGGTTACCGACTAGCTGACTGCCTGCACCAAAATCATCAGCTTGGTTAATTCTCGAACTTGCTTCTTTGCTCATAGCGGCGACCCGCGCTAGTTTTCCTTCCGACATATCGGCTAGAACGTTAATTGGATCGCTTAGGATCATGCCGTAGATATCCGGTTTGGCCGCTTCTTGTATCGCCAGCATCTCCTGGTAAACGTTGTTAACCTGTTCTTCGCCCATTGCGGTAACTTCCATGATATCTGTCTGGGCGTCGGCAAGTCGCGTCTCCAAACTCATGACAATCGGACCATTTGAGCTCGCATCTTTTGAAAGTGCGCGAGCCAGACTGGCTGCCTTGGGTTTATTCGTTCGAATATAAGAAGCATATTCCTTTAGGATTCCGGTGTTTGGGATAAAATCGGAATCGATATGCTTCTTTAATCGGCTCACATCTTTCTCAGCCAGCAATGCCTGTTGTTGTAACTGCTTTGCCCACTTTTCCTCATCGGAAGTACAACCCGTCAAAAATAGTCCCTGACTTACCAATAGGATAATTACAAATTTTGCTATATCCATTTCCGCTCCCTATTAATTATGTGTAGATACTGTGATTAGATGGCGTGACTAATTAGTCATTCTTTCAGTTTGATTCAAGGTGTTCGGGTATAGCTGCTCTTTATTGCCGCTGACATCTTTCGGATGACCTCGGTCCACGGACCTGATGTAAACTTCGGCTTCCGGAAAGGCGTCCGCTAATACGCTGGCGGCATCGAACGGTTTGGCGTCGCCGCACATAAATATGTCGAATGCAGCATAGGAGCTTTCTGGCCAGGTATGGACCGAAATATGAGATTCGGCGAGAACAAGAACCCCAGTTATACCACCGTGTCCCCCAAATTGATGAAAGTAATCATACAAGACGGTTGCGTTTGCCGCCTCTGCCGCACGAACCATTAATTCCTTCAGCTCGCTGCTGTCCAGTAGTGCGTGCTGGCCCTGGCATTCAATCAGTAGATGTTGGCCCAGAATCATTCCTGCTTTCCTTTGGGAAAATGGCGATCGTGTATGTCGAAAACAATGGAGGTAAAGTTAAGTTTGGTCATAATATGGCAATGGTAGACCTATTTTTTTTCAAGTCAAGGAATCGTTATTACATGTAGGCACTATTATTTGGCTGACACTTTAGGCTCACTACTGAAACTCTAGCATTAAGAAACGTGACCGGGAAAATAATTCTCGCCGGTGTTATCATATTCGGCACAAGGGTTTACAGGGGTTATTTCAGGGTATAACAATCGCTCGCCGATGCATTTAGAGTAGATATTCTGCACTCGTCATTTTCAAGCTGGTGAGATCCACTAATTTAACGACCTTGGCTAACAAATGAAAGATCCATGCGATAGTGCCTAACATGGGTGAACAGGTAGTCGAAGAGTACACCTTGCACCTTGGACAAGCGATTGATTTATAGAAATATGATCAAATCGTCAGGGACGCGATGTTGTTTGCGCTCGCGGCGACGTAACAGTGAATTTATCTGTAACGTTGACGACGCCCTTCACGTGCCCCTTTAAAGCCAGCTATTCTTAATAAAATTTGCAATAGGTAATGCCAATATGAATTCCGCCACAGAACACACAACAATTGCTCCTCAATGCGATTATCCTTTGCGTGAAAAGTCACCGACATCTAACAAGGACATTATCCGCTGGATTGAGCGTATGGTGACTTTGCTGCAACCGGATCGTGTGCACTGGGTCGACGGCTCCGAAGAAGAGGCTGCCGCCATGATGGAGATGATGGTTAGTCGCGGTGACTGTGTAAAACTCAACGAAGATTTGCGCCCCAACAGCCATTTGTTTCGCTCTGATCCACGCGACGTTGCTCGCGTTGAAAGCCGCACTTTTATCTGTTCTGTTGCCGAAGCAGATGCGGGCCCGACCAACAACTGGATGGCTCCGGAAGAAATGAAGCAGAAGATGAATGGCTTGTCGGAAGGTGCAATGCGTGGCCGTACTCTGTATGTTATTCCCTTCAGCATGGGACCCATCGGTTCACCCATCGGTAAGACCGGAATTCAAATTACCGATTCCCCTTATGCAGTCGTTAATATGCGGATTATGGCCAGGGTATCGCCAAAGGTTTTAGAGGTGTTAGGCGATAGCACTGATTATGTACGCTGTGTGCACTCTGTAGGCCAGCCCATACTGTCGGAACAGGACGATGTTAGCTGGCCCTGTAATCCAGAAAACACCTATATTGCGCATTTCCCTGAAGAAAAAACCATTCTTAGTTTTGGCTCGGGTTATGGCGGTAATGCGCTGCTGGGTAAAAAATGTTTTGCTTTGCGTATCGCCAGTACCATTGCCCGTGACGAGGGTTGGTTAGCTGAACACATGCTAGTGTTGGGCGTGAAAGACCCTTCAGGAAAGAAGACCTATGTCACCGCAGCTTTTCCTAGCGCCTGTGGCAAAACCAATTTTGCGATGCTGATTCCACCACCTGCTTTGCAAAAGCAGGGTTGGGAAATTTCTTGTATCGGCGATGACATCGCCTGGATCAAACCCGATGCCAACGGTAAATTACGTGCCATAAATCCAGAGGCTGGATTCTTTGGTGTCGCGCCGGGAACAGGTATGGACACTAACCCCATGGCGATGGAATCCTGCGCCAGCGATACGATCTTCACAAACGTGGCACTAACCGATGAAGGCGATATTTGGTGGGAAGGTATGACGCGGCAAGCGCCAGCACATTTGATCGATTGGAAAGGCAAGGACTGGACGCCGGAGAGCGAAACCCCGTCTTCCCATCCTAACGCAAGATTTACTGCACCCGCCAGAAATTGCCCAGTGATCGATCCAGATTGGGAAAACCCTGAAGGCGTTGAAGTGGGTGCCATGATTTTCGGTGGCCGCCGCATGACGACGATTCCCTTAGTTTACCAAAGCTTCAATTGGCAGCACGGCGTTTATATGGGAGCTACGGTGGGCTCTGAGCAAACGGCGGCTGCCGAAGGTAAAGTGGGCAGTATGCGTCAAGACCCGTTTGCGATGCTGCCCTTTTGTGGCTACCACATGGGCGATTACTTCCGTCATTGGTTGAACATGGGTAAAGTCATCAATGAGCCACCCCGCATTTTCCATGTTAACTGGTTCCGTAAAGATGAACAGGGCAAGTTTTTGTGGCCCGGCTTTGGCGAAAACGCGAGGGTTCTAAAATGGATTGTTGAGCGGGTTAATGGTTTAGCTCAGGCAAAGGAGACGCCGATCGGGTGGATGCCTAGCTATAAAGATCTCGATTGGGACGGCTTAGATTTCACTGAAGACGATTGGACTGAATTGATGAAAGTGGATGGTGAAGCACTGAAATCTCAGGCCTTGGGCCATCAGGAATTATTCCTGAAGCTGTGGGATCACATGCCCAAAGAACTACTGTGGCAACGTGACTTATTGTTGAGTCGTTATTAATCGTAAGCAGTAGTAGAGAGTGTTCGCGCTGAGAGAATGTCTCCCTGTTTTCAACGCCACATCGGCAACTTAGCTGCACAAAATTGTAATACGCCGGGGTAAACCGGCGTAATAGCTATCGTTCCTACATGCCCCGCTATGCTAACAGACGTCGATCATTTTTCTTAAATTGGGTCCCAGCCGATGATGTCCGGGCTGCGATCGAGTCCGTAGAAATCAGATTTTAGAGCGGGTACCAGATCGCTGGCGATGGTCTCAGGGGTCCAACCCTCCGAACGGTGCATGGAGCGGATCGGACGCGGTTTTGAGAACAGAAAAATCTCGTTTTTACGCACAGATAGAATCTGGTTGTTCACCTCTTTAGAAAGGTCCGACGCAAGAAAGACAACCAGCGGTGCGACCTTGGCCGCGCTCATCGTTTTTAATTTTTCCACGCGGTCCCGCTGCGCCTCGGTATCGGTTGGGATCGAGGCCGTCATTCTGCTCCAAGCGAAGGGCGCGACACAATTCGAGCGCACACCGAAGCGTTCCATATCTAGCGCGATTGACTGGGATAACCCAACAATGCCGAGCTTGGCTGCGGAATAGTTGGCCTGACCGAAGTTGCCGATTAGTCCAGAGGTGGAGGTGAACTGGACAAAGCTGCCCGACCCCTGTTCCTTGAAATACGGCGTGGCTGCCTTGGAGACGTGAAAAGCGCCGTTGAGATGGACATCGATGACCTGTTGCCAGTCGATAGCGCTCATTTTGTGCCAGATACGATCGCGTAAAAAACCGGCGTTATTCACCACCGCGTCGATCTGCCCAAAATGTGCGACGGCGTCTTCAATGATCGACGTTGCCCCAGCCGGATCTGCAACAGAGGCGAAATTAGCGAGCGCCTTGCCGCCGGCGCCCTCGATTTCTCTGACGACTTCTGCAGCGGGTGTATCGCTTTTTTCGCCTTCTCCATCGGCTGCTGTGCCGAAGTCATTAACGACGACGCAAGCACCTTCTTTCGCGGCGGCCAGAGCGATCTCCCTACCAATACCTCGGCCCGCGCCTGTTACCGCTACTACTTTTCCGTCTAATACGCCCATGATCTATTATACCTCTCTTTATATTTTTAAGATTTTTGCACTGCAGCGGTATCGTTCCAGTGCTGCGAAATATTGAGTACTGATTCCTACTTACCGCAACGAAAAGCTACTTTTCCGCGCATCGATATGTTCGGGAACAATATCATCTTTACTGCAAGGAATTCATTTTAATTTTTTGCTGGCGGTCGCAGATCAATGTCTATTATTGCTATCCCCAAGCAAAAATAACAGTACCGGAAACAAAGTTATCATCAGCCAAATTTCCGGGCGCTATAGAGCACTACGGCTCTATCGGAAAAAAACCCTCGGTTGGAGTTTAAGCGGTAACTGCGAAATAGAAGATGAAGACTGCCATTTGGTATCGACCCATCTGTATCGTGTGTTATGTTTGTAATTGATGTTCGGTACGTTGTTAGTGCACAAAAAGTCATTTCAATCCGCCTCCGACAAATATCATGTAGACGGGCTAACAGAATGTTGATGGCATATCGACTAGCCATTAGTTATAGGTCAATTGACCTAGGCTAAATGGCTCGTTGATAAAATTCCCCATAGATCTATCATTCACCGCGATTTATGAAGGGAGAATTGACAAAGGGATATTGGGATTCAAAATCGGTTTCTAGCATCGAAAATAGCCATCGAAAATAAAAATTGAATACCGACAGGCTGGGTGTGATTTTCCATTTCATCATCGTTTGTCGGCTTAAGGAAATTTTTCTGTCTATCAGCATGAATACGTTGCAGGATAATTACCGTCAATAAAAACTAAAAAATATCATTCAGGGATAAGAAACTATGAAGATTGGCTCACAGTTCAGTGCAACACTCGGTTTACTGCTTTTGGTGATCGGAAGTGTGTTTGGCAGCAATATACCGCTTGAACATTTTGCGGCTCTACCTAAGTTTTCCCAGCCTGTTTTGTCCCCTAATGGTAAACGAATAGCGGTGACGATGACCTACAAAGGAGAGCCGTTGTTGATTGTTCAAAAGCTCAATACCCCGGACACCGCAAGTGAGCCAAAGGAGAAAGCGGTGCCTATTCGGTCGGGCGATGCTTTTTTCAATTGGTACAAATGGGGTAATGATGATCGTCTGGTTTTTAATATGCGTACGACTTTTCCAATCCAGGGAAGCTTATGGAATTTTGGTCGCCTGGGAAGCATCGGCCGCGACGGAAAAGACGGGATTATGTTCAAAATGAAGGCAAATTATCAAGGCTTCTATCGGCAACATGCAAATATTGTCAGTTTGCTGGAAAAGGATTCTAATCACATTTTGGCTGCTCTGGACGATTCCAAATCGGGCATCTCAACACCCGAAGTTGATCTCGTGGACATCAACACAGGGAAAAAGAAGCGAGTATTAAAAAACCGCAAAGGAATACAGTTCTGGTTAGCTGATCCTGACGGAAAAATAAGAATTGGTGGAAAAACTGACACTAAAGGTGGTAGCAGAAACGTGACGGTTTTCTATCGGGAAACCGAAAAAAGTTCATGGTCTGTGCTTCAAAAAATTGATTATTTCGATAATAACCGGTTGACTCCCTATCGATTTGACAAGGAAGACCGCAACATTGTGTTGGTTTCCAGCAACAATTTGGAAGATTTAGATACACAAGACGAAGGCGAGTTATCCTTGTTCCGTTTTGATTTAACGACGCGGAAAGTGCTTGGGCCTTATGAGAATAGCTTACGCGATAAAGCCGTCACGGTGGTCGAGAAAGCATTGCCCGGAATGAAGGTGAAAATCGTTTCCTCTGACAAAAATTTATCTCGTGCCATTTTTCGTGTGTATTCGGACCAAAAACCACCGGAATACTATCTGTTAGACGGCAAAGATTTTGACTTACATTACCTCGGCGCTGAATACCCCGCCTTGAAAGACGCTGATCTGGCAGTTATGGAAACGGTAAGTTATAGGGCAAAAGATAATCTGGAGATACCGGCATATTTGACTATTCCTTACGGCGCAGAGAAGGAAAAACTACCGGTCGTTATCTATCCACACGGTGGACCATGGGCTCGGGATAATTGGGGGTTCGATAACTATGTACAGTTTTTTGCGAGTCGTGGTTATGCGGTTTTCCAACCGCAATTTAGAGGCTCAACTGGGTTGGGAGCTGCGCATGAAAAGGCGGGATACGGCGAATGGGGATACGCAATTCAGGATGACATTACCGCTGGCGTAAATTGGTTGGTGGAGCAAGGTATCGCCGATCCAAATCGAATATGTATAGTCGGTTCTAGTTTTGGTGGGTATGCCGCTGCGATTGGCGTTGCGAAAACCCCAGACCTGTATCGCTGTGCAGTGAGTATCAACGGCGTGCATGATTTGGTGGCGCTAAATAACAGCAGTCGGAAAATGCTTTATAGAACGATTAATCGAGCAATGTGGAATAGCGGCGAAGAGATCGAAGCAGCGTCACCTTTTCATTTGGCGGAAAATATTACGGCACCATTATTATTGATCGGCAGTGAACTTGATACCGTCGTACCGGTAAAGCATTCCAGAAAGTTGCACGAAAAAATGTTAAAGCTAGGTAAAAAAGTTAGCTACGTGGAGCTACCCAAAGGTGAACACTTTCGAACTATCGAGGCCAACGAAATTATTAAGCTAACCGCGATTGAAAAGTTTCTCTTTGAGAATATAGGGCCGCCTAATTAAGAAAATAGCAGTGCGATAAAAAATAATTCAATCGCGCCGGTGCCTGCGCGATTGATCTCGTGGTAATAACAACATAGCTGCTCAGGAGCCGTTCTGCGGGAACTGAAAATAACCGTCGGGCAAGTCTCTATAACTTACCGATATAAACTTACCGATAGAAATTGATTTGAAGGCTTCAAAAATCAGAATTTCGAATCACTGAGTTTCGAGTGGTAATTATACGAGCAGTTTAGATTTCAATCCGCGTAAGGTAAAAAAGCACCAAGTAATACGAATTAAAATAGAATACGCCAGCGACTGGAGGATTATCCTCTCAAATTTCGACGGTATTCACTCGGCGAAATCCCAATGACTTTTTTAAACAAACGTGAAAAATACAGGGGGTCGGTATAACCTAACTGGGCACTGACTTGTTTGGCAGAATGATTGCTGGTGTCGAGCAGATAACAGGCCCGTTCCATTTTCAAATGAATAAAGTGTTTCACCGGTGATATACCCGTAAGCTTTTTGTATTTGTCAGCAAAGTGATGACGAGACAATTGAGCACATGCTGCCATCGTATCCAGATCGAGTTCGCCATGGATATTTTCCAGCATAAGACTGCGAAGTTCGTCCAGATTAAAGTTGTGTCGCTGTAGCGTATTGCTGGAACGAATTTGTAATGCCAAAAAGTAGAGGATCTGCCGAGTGAGCGCCGCCGCATAGTTGAAAACACTGTGCCGATAACCACTTTGGCGCAGACTTAGCAAGCGATTAAAGTCACTGGCGAGCAGAGGTTGCTGGCCAATCGAGGCAATCACTTGCTCGGCATTAAAGTCCAATTCTTCAATCAGTTGGTTGGCCTGCAGGCCGTCAAAGTGAACCCAGTAGATCGTCCATGGGTCTTCGTCGCTGGCCCAGTATTCGTGTGCGTGGCCGGAGGGTAATAATATAACATCGCCCTTTTTTACCTGGCCGTAAAATTCATCGGTTCGGATATGACCATTGCCGTGATCGCAGTAGATGAGCAGATTATCATTATGCTCATTTCGCAGCATTTTGTGTCCTTCAGCATTGGGGTAATAGCCGAACGATGTTGGGTAGCAGGCACGCGTTAACGGATTTTCCTGTAAATGTTTTAACATAAAGCCAGGGGTAATCTGTCTGACAGCTTTGGTGGTTAGTGGCCATTGCGATGTCGTGCTCAAAACCTGCTCCGAAAAAGCATGAAATACACCGGGTAGATTGACGTTTTAGCCTTTAGGTCTAAATAAAGACTAATAATAGCAATATAGTCCATCAAAAGGCTAAGATAGTGAATTCAGTGTTGTATCTATTGTGTGTTTTTATAGTCGGCTAATCAATGATAGCCATCAAAAGTACATGTTAACAGTCAGTTTGGAGAATAAGATGAGCGATGACAACAATTCTATAGCCCTTGAAGCGGCAGCAAATATTAAGGTTTTGATTGAGCGTTCTAAAGCCGCTCAGCAGCAGATTGAACACTACACCCAGGAACAAGTCGATGAGTTAATCACTGCCATGGTTTGGTCTGTGTGCCGTCCTGGCATTGCCGAGGAAATAGCTCAATTCACTGTCGATGAAACACAGTTGGGCAACTACGAAGGTAAGTTTTTAAAAATTTCCCGTAAAACGCGCGCTACGTTAATGGATATTATCGACGATAAATCGGTCGGTATTATTGAGGAAGACAAAGTTCGCAATATTATTAAAATCGCCAAGCCGATGGGCGTCGTCGGGGCGTTAATCCCCTGTACTAACCCGGAGGCGACACCCGTAATAAAAGCGATATCCGCCATCAAAGGGCGCAATTCGATTATTCTAGCGCCGCATCCTCGCTCAAAGTTAACCAACAAAAAAATCAGTGATTTAATGCGAGCGGCGATAAAGGCCTGCGGAGCACCGGAAGATTTGGTGATAGGTATTGATATACCTACTTTGGAAACAACCGAGGAACTCATGAAACAATGTGACCGCGTATTGGCAACCGGTGGTTCAGCAATGGTAGATGCGGCTTATTCTTCCGGTACCCCAGCGTTGGGCGTTGGTGCTGGTAACGCGGTTATCACGGTTGACGAAACGGCTGATATCGATGAAGCCGCAGAGAAAATTCGCATATCCAAAACACTAGACTTGGCCGCTTCCTGCTCGTCCGACAATTCCGTGATTGCGGTGGCATCAGTGTACGAGGAATTACTAGCGAAACTACAAGCGCAGGGCGGTTATCTTGCGGATCCACGAGACAAAGAAAAACTCGAAGCCATCATCTGGGATCACGGCCATATCGATACAAAAATTGTCGCTCAGCCGGCTACCGTATTAGCTGAAATGGCAGGCATTGATCTTCCCGAAGGCAAGAGCTTTTTTATTGTTCCCGAAACAGGTGCAGGAGCAGATTATCCGTTTTCTGGTGAGAAGATGTCGGTCGTTATGGCTTTTTATAAAGTGGCAGACATTGATGAAGCGATCGATTTAACTAATCGTATTCAAGCGTACCAGGGGCAAGGTCACTCCTGTGGAATCTACTCCTATAGCGACGAGAATATTATGAAGTTTAGTATGATTACTAAAACCTCTCGTGTCATGGTCAACCAACCGCAAGCCGCTTCCAATAGTGGGAATTTGTGGAATGGTATGCGCCAAACGTTTTCATTGGGCTGTGGCTCATGGGGCGGCAACGGTACGAATAACAATATTACCTGGCAGGACTTAATTAATGTCACCTGGATTTCAAAGCCGCTGGAGCAAAATAAAGAATTGCGCAGTGATGAAGACTTGTTTGGGAAGGTGATGACCAAGTTCAATTAATGCTGTTCATATTGCGTTTAGCTCAATAGCTAAAATAGGGTATTTTATTCTATGGATTTTACACTCAACGAAGATCAGCAGGCCTTTCAAGATACGGCCCGTGCTTTTGCTAAGGAGCAAATGGCTCCTTTTGCTGGCGAGTGGGACGAGAAGAAAATTTTCTCGAAAGAGTTGTATGCAAAAGCGGGTGAGTTAGGGTTTTGTGGATTATATACACCTGAACACGCCGGTGGGATGAATCTTTCGCGCCTCGATACATCAATTGTGTTGGAAGAGCTGGCTGCGGGGTGTACGTCTACAGCTGCGTTTATGTCTATTCACAATATGGCTACCTGGATGATTGCGCAGTGGGGAAGAGAGTCAGTGGTCGAGCATTGGTGCGGCGATCTTACCCAGGGTCAAAAACTGGCTTCCTATTGCCTTACAGAACCGGGGGCCGGCAGTGATGCAGGCTCTTTGCGCAGTACCGCTAAAAAGCAGGGCAAGCAATATCTACTCAATGGTAGCAAGATGTTTATCAGTGGCGCTGGGGATACCGATATTCTGGTAGTTATGGCGCGAACCGGTACGCAGGAAGAAGGCTCGGCGGGTATTTCTGCCTTTGCAGTCCCCGCACAGCTAGACGGTATTCAGTACGGGAAAAACGAAGCTAAAATGGGCTGGAATTCTCAACCGACACGCGCGATTAGTTTTGAGAATGTGATAGTGAATGAAGAAAACTTGCTCGGCGAGGAAGGTGAAGGTTTCAAAATTGCTATGCGCGGCCTCGACGGTGGCCGCATTAATATTGCGACTTGCTCGATCGGTGCGGCGCAGGCATGCATCAATCACAGTCAAGCTTATATGTTAGAGCGACAGCAATTCGGTAAACCGCTGGCCGCTTTTCAGGCTCTGCAATTTAAGCTGGCTGATATGGTCACTGAATTAATTGCCGCACGGCAAATGGTAAGACTCGCGGCCACTAAGTTGGATGCAAATGATCCAGATAAATCAACCTATTGTGCGATGGCAAAACGTTTCGCCACCGACGCAGGCTTCAATATTTGCAATGAAGCGATGCAGTTGCACGGTGGTTACGGCTACTTGAAGGAATTTCCGCTCGAACGTTTCATGCGCGATGCACGGGTCCATCAAATTCTCGAGGGAACGAACGAGATTATGCGGGTTATTACAGCGCGAAGACTTTTCGAAGAGGGTGCTACTGAAGCATTACGATAAGATATCTCGCTATTTTAAAAGCGGTAACTTCCTCTAACTACACTAATAGTAATAATAGAAAATGAGACAGAATGATGAGCGATTTGTTGAAACTCGAAGTACGTGGTCACGTTGCTATAGTAACGATGAATAACCCTCCAGCGAATACTTGGACACCGGAGAGCTTGGGTTCACTGAAAGATATTGTTGGAAAATTGAATGAGGATAAAGAAAACTATTCCTTGATAATTGCTAGCGACAGCGAAAAGTTTTTCAGCGCAGGAGCAGATCTCAATCGATTTAATCACGATGACAAGGCCCAGTCCTTCGAATTTTCTTTAGCTTTTGGCGAGGCCTTTGAAGCTCTAACGAATTATCAAGGGGTTTCTATCGCGGCTATCACCGGCTTTGCCATGGGCGGCGGACTGGAGGTTGCCTTATCCTGCGACGTAAGAATTTGTGAAGAACAGGCCCAAATGGCACTTCCTGAAGCCTCTGTTGGCTTGTTGCCCTGCGGACTCGGTTCACAGCAATTGTCGTGGCTAATTGGTGAGGCCTGGGCCAAGCGTATGATGTTATTAGGTGAGCGAATAAAAGCCCCGCAAGCTGAGAGAATTGGTTTGGTCAGTGAGGTAGTCGACACCGGTACGGTGTTGGAAAAAGCACTTGAATTGGCTGCTAAGGTAGAAAACCAGTCTCCAACTTCGGTTCGTTACTGTAAGAGCCTAATTATGGAAGCGCGAGGTGGCGATATGAATTCTGCTTTCAGTAAAGAGCGCGAACAGTTTGTAAAACTATGGGACACCAAAGATCAAAAAGAAGGTGTGGCCGCCTTTGTCGATAAGCGTAAAGCACAGTGGAAGAATTGTTGATGACCAGCCCTGTATTGTTTAAAAGCATTGCCACTGCCAACGGAAAGTTCATCGGGCAAGCTGTTTTAAATGTTGAAGGAACCTTAAACTCTTTAACACTGGAGATGGTTGATCTGTTATCGGCCCAGCTAGCGCTGTGGCAGTCAGATGATTCTATCGTGGCGGTTTTGATTAGAGGCGCAGGGGAGAAAGCGCTTTGCGCTGGCGGTGATGTGCAGGCTTTGCATCATTCTGCCGTGAGTCGGCCCGGCGGTCCCTGTGAATATGCAGAAACGTTTTTTGAGCGTGAGTACAGGCTCGATTATTTATTGCACAACTACCTTAAGCCGACGATCGTTTGGGGCCACGGAATTGTGATGGGGGGTGGTCTTGGTATATTAGCTGCCTGTAACCATCGTATCGTTACTGAAAAAACCCGCATCGCCATGCCCGAGGTGACTATTGCCTTGTTTCCCGATGTCGGTGGCAGTTATTTTCTCAATAAAATGCCAGGTCACTGTGGCCGCTTCCTCGCATTGACCGCCGCATCGATAAATGCGGCAGATAGTCTCTACGCTGGACTGGCGGACTATTTTATTTGCCACGAACAATACGGAGAACTGTCCGAGTTATTGCTGCAATTGCCCTGGAGTGGCGATAAAGTCGATGATGATCGCTTAGTTAGTCGCGCTGTCAATGAGCTGCACCGGACAGCCATTGAACACATGCCTCCAGGTAATCTCGAAAGTCATCAAACCCAAATTGACCAGCTGTGTGTTGGTGATGATGTCGAAATGATAGCCGGTCGAATCACCGAATTGGACGCCGATGAAAAATGGCTTTTAAAAGCTAAATCCGGTTTGTCCGGCGGCTCTCCTTTGGCGATAAAATGGATTTTTAAACAACTGAACCTAACAAAAAACCTGTCACTTAAAGATATTTTTCGCTCGGAATTGTTGTTGGGCACCAATATCATGCGACACCCCGAGTTTGCAGAGGGTGTGCGAGCCTTGTTAATCGACAAGGATCAAGCTCCGAAGTGGCAAATTGCCGAACTGAGCGCTGTTAGTGAAGAAGCTGTTGCTGCCTTTTTCAAAGCGCCCTGGCCAGAAAACCCGCTGGCCGACTTATAACTAATTTGAGGAAATATTATGGCTAAGCGCGTCGCATTTGTTGGGCTGGGAAACATGGGCAGCGGCATGGCCGCCAACTTAGTAAAAAGTGGTTTTGAGGTGAAGGCATTTGATCTGTCGGAATTGGCGACTACCCAAGCTAGGGACAATGGGTGTTATATTGCATCGACTGCCGCAGAGGCCGTCGTCGATGCAGATTTTGTTGTAACGATGTTGCCCAATGGCAGCATTGTAGAAACGGTCTACATCGGAGACGAAAACGCCAAGGGTCTATTGGACTCGATTCCCGAAACGGCGCTTATTCTGGACTGTTCAACCATTGCACCCATTAATGCCCGTACAGTTGGATCGGCTGCAGCAGCAAAATCACGTCGCTTCGTAGACGCACCGGTGTCCGGTGGCGTTGCGGCCGCGGCCGCGGGTACTCTGGCCTTTATGGTGGGTGGCAGCGAAGCTGATTTTGAAGATTCCAAAACAGTATTGACGGCCATGGGCAGCAATATTTTCCGGGCTGGCGATGTCGGTGCGGGTCAGGCAGCTAAAATCTGTAACAATATGCTGCTGGCTGTGCATATGGCCGGTACAGCCGAAGCATTACAACTGGGTGTCGATAATGGACTTGATCCGGTCGTTCTTTCAGAAATCATGTTAAAAAGCTCAGGTTGCAATTGGTCTTTGGAAAAGTACAACCCAATGCCTGGTGTGATGGACGGTGTACCTGCGAGTAATCATTATGAGGGTGGCTTTTTGGTAGACCTGATGTTGAAAGATTTGGGTTTGGCGATGGAAGCATCCCTGCGAAGCCAATCATCAGTACCAATGGGTGCAGCGGCACGAAACCTGTTTAATCTGCACAAACACTCCGATGGTGAGGATAAAGGGAGCAAGGACTTTTCCAGCATCCAGCAATTCTATTCAAAATCGTAGTCATTCGTCTGCTTGAGAAGAAGCTAACAGCATAAACGTCTCTGCCCGTGGCTGTTTTAGCTTTTACCGAAAGTATTCGAGGTGCGGCGATAATGAACAGGCTCGACACTGCCGCACATTGGTTGACAAAATGCATGCATGCAGGAACGGCGGATAATAAAAGACACCATTGTGAAAAAACCATATCTTACTCGGGTATTTTGTCAGTGGCCGCCGCGAGAGCCCGGATATAGGAAGGCCCGATAGAGCAACAGCCACCGAGCATCGTCGCCCCTGCATCAATGCAACGCTTCGACATTTCCACAAAATGGCGTTCGTCCAGTTCCTCCCGATTGCTCAAATTGATGTCATTATCCAAGGTCCACTCGCGATCGATGTGGTCGGTACGGTTGGGATAACAGCCCAGTGGTTTATCAGTCAGCGGCTGCAATTGGCGAAGTGCGGCCTCGATCGACTCGGGAAAAGCACAGTTGAACAGGTAGCCCGCAACGTCCAAATCCCCCAGGGCATTGAATGCATCCTCAACTGATTCGCCACTGCGCAGACCTGCGCCTGGTGTCTCGTTCAAAGTCCAGGAAACATAGACAGGCTTACTTCCACCGTAAGTAAGCGCTTGCGTACAAGCAGTGACTGCTTCCTGGGCAGTCGACATTGTTTCGCAGAAATAAACGTCGACGTAATGGCGAAGCGCTTCAGCAAGGTTTCGGTATATGGGCAGAGCCTTGTTTACTGGCGGCACGAGGTCGGGACGATAGGACTCCGACAGTGGCGGCATGGAACCGGCGACCAATACGTCTTCACCCGATTCCGTGGCCGCGCGTCTCGCCAGTTCACCGCCGAGACGAGTCAGTTCAATATAACGATCTTCCATACCCTCTTTGGCGAGATAGTGTGGAACGGTGGAGTAGGTATTGGTGATAATTATTCTCGCGCCGGCTGCAATGTATTCTTTGTGAATATCAACGACCAGCTGCGGACAGTCAATCAGGGCATTGGCCGACCACAGCCCGGAATTAGCGTCTTTCAGCCGCGCGGCAATCTCGTCGCCCATACCCCCATCCAGCAGTGTTATTGTCATAGAAAGTCCCTCCATTCCGGCTTCGAAAACCAACCGAGTTGTTGAAAAATACAATAGGAGCTTAGCCAGCTGAACCGACTTTTGCTCAATTCAGCGAATGCTTATCGACTGACAACCTCTGGATCTTTTATGTGGCGTTTTAGTAGCGCCGCGAATGCGACTCGCCCAATTCCGAATCTCACCAAATCCTGTTGTGCAAATCGTGCTGCGTCATCTGAGATAGGCCGTGGATTTTTGGTTTTCATATGAACTTCTGCCACCCGTTCCATATGCACAAAACTGCCAACCGCTTCGGCGACGCTGTTTCCACCGGTTAGTAGTCCGTGGTTACGCAATATAATCGCTCGATTATCGCCCAACGCTGTAGCGATCCGTTTGCCGGCAATAACACTTTGAACCTGTACTTCTTCATCATCAAATAAGGCATGATCTTCAAAAAAGATGCAGGATTCCTGTGATATCGGATCAAACAGACGCGCTTCAGACGAAAAAGGTGTACCCCATCCAGTATGAACATGCACGGCACTGACAAGGTCAGGCCTCGCTTCGAGAATAGGTTGATGAATATAGTAACCGGCTATATTGACCGCCCCCTCACCTTCGGCCAACGTGCCATCCGGCGCAACGAGTACCAGGTCCGATACTTTTACTTCGTCGTAGGGAACACCATATTTCAGCATCCAAAAGCAATCTGTGCGAATAGGGTCCCGGGCACTAATATGGCCATCACCCAAATCCCCCCATTTCATAGCCGCTAATAGTCGGTAACCGAGGGCGCAATCTCTTTTCCGCCTTGCTTGAATTTCCTCTACCGTTCGATTTTTTGCTTCAACTGGCGCTTTTTTCAGTTCAGACACGTGTTAGATTCCTGTGAATTTTTGTGAAGCCTAGACTACCATCGGTACGGAGTTAAAAGCACCCATATTGATTGAGCAAAAGAAGATGTCGGGTCAAATCCGGACCTATAGCGACATCGAACGTTGTTTTGAAGCCTGGGTTTCAAGCCAACAAGGATTTTGCAGATTGCACAGTGCTGCAAGGACAGCAGTCAACGAGACCGCGACCACTTTCGGATAAAACAAGATTATTTCTCCGCTAAATCATTTTTTCCAAACCACCGGTAAACGTTTCCTGCAGCGTCGTGGCCATAGCTTGGCAAGCGGCAGATAGGGGGTAACGACGGCGAGTTATCAGCCCAACTTGTTGCCGTATGCAGGGTTTTACGAGCGGTAAACAGTGAGCTCCCAGCTCATTCATTTGCTGTCGACACAAGGAGGGCACCACGCTAACGCCGAGTCCACTCGTTACCATTCGACCAATAGTAACCAATTGATGAGTTTCAAAGGCGGGTGCTAGCGACAAACCCTCACTGGCAAATTCGCTGCTAATCAGTTGCCGAACGCGCGAAGGGGCTTGCAGCGTAATAAAGTCATATTCCAGCAATTTACTGGCACTCACCTCATTTTGTTTTAACAACGGATGTCCGGTAGGAAGAACCGCGACGAAACGATCCTCAAATAGCGGAGAAAATAGTAAATCATCGTTTTCCCCCGGATCAAAACTAATGCCCAGTTCCACACGACCACTGCGAACCATAGCGACGACTTCTTCGGCAATCACATCGTTAAGAGCAATTTTTACGGCGGGGTAACTGTCCTTGAAATGACGAATGGCAATGGGCAATTGATTACTGGCAAACGATGGCATCGCTGCGATGCTGATCTTACCCTCGCGCAAGGCAAAACGGTTGTGTAAGTTATCTAAAGCACCGTCCCAGTCTGCCAGTAAGCCGAGAGCTACCGGATAAAAACTCTCTCCTTCTGGTGTCAGGGCGAAGGTGCGGGTCGTACGGATTAAAAGCCGGCCCCCTATGGTAGTTTCAAGCACTTTAATGGCGCTACTTAAGGCAGGCTGTGAAAGATGAATAACGGCGGCAGCTTCCGCGAAACTGCTTGACTGAACAACGGCGACAAAAGCGCGCACTTGTTTTAGTGTGACGTTAATGGGGGGTGATCTTTGATTCATTGTTCTGTGACCAATGGTTCTGTGACCAATGGTTCTATGGCCAATAGTTCTATGATTAATTGTTCTCTGTTTAATTGTTCCATAAAATCTATTAATTGATCGAAAGTATTCATTTGATTAATATAATCGCCTGGCGCATCGTTGGCAACAAACAAGATACGTAGGTACCTGAAAGATATCTTCCGTAAAGGTTAAGAGTACGGTGAACCCTGACTTTTATTATTAAGGAGCGTGGCCAATGGCTGGTTTTGACAAAGTAGTGAACAGTTACGAGCAAGCATTAGATGGGCTAGAAGATGGTATGACTGTCCTAGCGGGCGGATTTGGTCTCTGCGGAATCCCCGAAAATCTGATCAACGAGATCAAGCGCAAAGGCTGCCGTGACTTAACCGTTGTATCTAATAATTGCGGTGTAGACGGCTTTGGTCTGGGAATTTTGTTAGAAGACAGGCAGATCAAAAAGATGGTGTCTTCCTATGTGGGTGAAAATGCGCTATTTGAAAAGCAATTACTCGCCGGCGAATTAGAAGTTGAACTCACCCCCCAAGGTAACCTTGCGGAAAAAATGCGCGCTGGTGGCGCGGGAATCCCTGCCTTTTACACCGCCACCGGATTTGGTACACCGGTCGGTGACGGAAAAGAAATCCGTGAATTCAATGGCCGGCAGTACATTTTGGAAGAATCCATCACCGGCGATTTTGCCATCGTCAAGGCTTGGAAGGCAGATCGCTTCGGAAATTTGGTGTTTCGCCATACGGCGCAAAACTTTAACCCCCTAGCGGCAACTGCCGGCAAAATTACGGTCGTTGAAGTAGAAGAAATCGTTGAACCGGGTGAATTAGACCCAGCCCATGTTCATACGCCCGGTATTTACGTAAACCGACTGATCCAGGGTAACTTTGAAAAACGTATCGAACAACGCACCGTGCGCAGCGCATAAGGAGAACCATCATGGCTTTAACTCGTGAACAACTGGCGCAACGTGTAGCGCGCGAACTACAAGACGGTTATTACGTAAATTTAGGTATCGGCATTCCAACCCTGGTGGCCAACTATGTTCCCGACGGCATCGAAGTCATGCTGCAGTCTGAAAATGGCTTGTTAGGTATGGGACCTTTTCCGACTGAGGAAGAGATTGACGCCGACCTCATCAACGCCGGAAAACAAACGGTGACTACCATCAAAGGTTCATCGATTTTTGATAGCGCTGAATCCTTTGCTATGATTCGCGGCGGCCATGTAGATTTAACGGTACTCGGTGCCTTCGAAGTCGACGTTAGTGGCAATATTGCCAGCTGGATGATACCCGGTAAACTGATCAAGGGTATGGGTGGCGCTATGGATCTTGTCGCCGGTGCCGATAACATTATCGTCACGATGACACACGCCAGCAAACATGGCGAATCAAAACTCTTACCTCAATGTACTTTGCCCCTCACCGGTGCGGCCTGTATTAAGAAGGTGGTTACTGACTTAGCCTACATTGAGATTGCCGACAATAAATTCTGGTTAAAAGAGCGCGCTCCGGGTGTCAGTGTTGACGACATCATTAAGCTCACGGCTGGTGAACTGGTCGTACCGGAAGTTGTGCCCGAGATGACCTTTTAACGAGAATCAACGGTTTCTAAAGCATTGTAATGATTCTAAAACAAACTAAAACACGGTAGCCACTGGAGAATTGAAATGGTTGTAAGTTCTGACCGCAAGGTCGTCATTGTCGATGCGGTTCGTACCGCATTAGGTAATTTTAATGGAACCTTAGCGTCGGTCCCTGCTCATAAACTGGGAGCCAAAGTCATTACCGCGCTACTTAATCAAACAGGGGTCAATGGCGACCAGATTGACGAGGTGATTTTAGGGCAGGTGCTGACGGCTGGTGCCGGTCAAAACCCCGCACGACAGGCGGCTATCGAAGCCGGACTGCCCGATACCTGCCCCGCGATGACCATTAACAAAGTGTGCGGTAGTGGTTTGAAAGCGGTACACCTTGCCGCGCAGGCGATTCTGTGTGGCGACGCCGATATCATTATTGCGGGCGGACAGGAGAACATGAGTTTGTCTCCCCATATTTTACCCAAATCTCGCAATGGCCAAAAAATGGGTGAATGGACCTTAAAAGACACCATGCTCGAAGATGGTTTATGGGATGCTTTTAATGATTATCATATGGGCGTTACCGCCGAAAATGTCGCTAGGAAATATGACATCAGTCGTCAACAACAGGACGAATTTGCTGCCGCATCGCAAGACAAAGCGTTGCAGGCGATAGAACAACATAAATTCGATGATGAAATTGTTCCCGTGGAGATTCCACAACGGCGCGGAGACCCTGTTGTATTTGCTGTCGATGAATTTCCTCGCGCTGGCACGACGGCAGAAAGTTTAGCTAAATTGCGGCCAGCGTTTGAGAAAGAAGGCAGCGTGACCGCTGGAAACGCCTCTGGAATCAATGACGGCGCAGCGGCGCTATTGATCATGAGTGAAGAAAAAGCGACGGCACTGGGGCTCGAACCCTTGGCGACTATTTCCGCCTATGCCAGTGCCGGTGTGGACCCCGCCATTATGGGCACAGGTCCAATTCCCGCGTCGAAGAAGTGCCTCGAGAAGGCTGGTTGGAGCATTAGCGATCTTGATTTGATAGAGTCAAATGAGGCGTTTTCCGCTCAATCCTTAGGAGTGAACAGTGAGCTGGAATGGGATACCAACATTGTTAACGTCAACGGCGGGGCAATTGCGTTAGGACATCCAATAGGCGCTTCGGGTGCGAGAGTTCTGGTAACGCTTCTTCATGAAATGAAACGCCGTGATGCGAAAAAAGGACTTGCGACACTGTGCATCGGCGGGGGTCAGGGTGTTGCCATCGCTGTTGAGCGATAATCGCTGATCGCGCTTGGGTGATGCGGGAATCATTTCCCGCATCCTGTTTCAAGCGTCTAGTTTTTGGTATCTAGCTGAATCTTTCTATTGAGCCTGATGGGTATCGATCACTTCTCTTGCCACTCGCATAGCGGAAAGTGCTGCCGGATAACCACAATACGCTGCTGCGTGCATAATAATTTCGCGAATCTGTTCCGGGCTGACTCCATTGTTGAAAGCGCCGCGAATATGACCTTTTAACTCTCCGTGGGCTTGTAGAGCTATTAACATCGATACCGTTACGATGCTGCGGGTCTTGCGGTCCAAGCCGTCGCGGGCCCAAACTCCCCCCCAGGCGTGTTCCATAGCAGCCGCTTGCAGAGGCAAATCAAATTCAGTGGCATTGCCTAGGGATGCATCCACATGGTCAGAGCCCATCACTTCACGACGGATTTTCTCGCCGGTATTCTGATCTTCAATACTCATAAAATGTCCTGTTAGACGTTAAATAACACGTATCCGAAAAAATCGACTGTACATCCAGTCCGTTAATAAAACCGTCAAAAAAACCGATAAACGAGAGTCTTGCCAGCGCTGGAATATAGGCGTATCGCGACACATTTTGAAGCACTATCTATCATCCGGGCACAATTTCTGAGCCTGTTATGTTTTCGTCACGTTGCTTAACTGACCGTGCTGCCGCGATGAACCTCTTTATCGCGAAGCTAAAAAAAATAAGGCAATCTACTGCGTCTAATCTGCTTCCAGGGCTTGAGTTGGATTGAGCTGCTGTTGTTTTACGGTTTCTTTCCCCTGTACCTGTTGAGCGGCTGGAAGAGATGTTTGCTCTGACAATTGTTGAGTTGACTGCCGAGTGGGTTTTTTCAGGAAAAGAATCATTATTGCGCTAATGATATTAGCGCTGCCGACAGCCAGAATGGCGCCATCATAGTTGCCGATCCTATCGAAATAATAGGATGTACCGAGCGGTGCGGCGGCGGTCAGTAATATCGTAAAAGGCAGGGCGGCGCTCCTTACAGCACCGAGATAACGACGCCCAAAGAAGGACGCCCAGATAACTTCCTGTAACGGAATCATGCCACCCCAACCAAATCCTAATAAGGCAAAACCGGTGATGATGCCGGGCAAGGATCCGGACTGCGCCATAGAGACAATCAAAAAAAGTGACGTGCCTGTGATACCTGCGCTGACGGAGGCCAGCGGTTTGGGTTGGAGCCCATCGATTAGCCAGCCCCAGATGGGTTTTGACAACAATGCGGGTACCGAGGCGACGGTTATCATGAGAGCTGCGCTGCTCCGATCGTAACCCGCATCGGTCATAAACGGCACGGTTTGCAATAACATCACCTGGATAGTAATACCAAACATGCCGAAGGCCAGTACCAGCCAATAGAAAGTCGAATTGCCCAGGGCTTGCCTTCGGGTCATGGACTGGTTGAAGTCATCTACCGCTTTTTGAGTTAATCCGCTGTCTACATCTTTTTGACTGCGACCGTCGGGATTTAAACCATAATCTTCCGGGGCGCGGCGCATGGCAAGGGAAGCCGGAATGACGAGTATCAGGGTTCCCACCGATAACATTTGCCAGGCGATACGCCATCCGTAATTATCTATTGCCCAGGTGGCAAAAGGAGTCAGCAGCACACCCGCAAATGAAATACCCATGGCAGCGAATGCAACGGCTCTACCCCTGAAATCAACAAACCATTTAGCCAGGGTTACATTAACCACCAGGTTGCCCATCAGGGCTGCGCCAAGTGTTAATGCGATGCCATTGAGCACGATCCAATGCCATAACGTGTGAACCAGACTGAGGGCGAACAGGGACGCAGCAAGTATGACGGTACCTGCCAACATAAAGCCACGGGCGCCTTTGCGGTCAACCAACCCGCCAATGAAAAAGCCGGTGAATGCCATCACCACCTGTCCGATTGAGCGTGGCAGTGTGAATTCGGCGCGCGTCCAGTCCAGTTCTGTGATCATGGGGATCATAAAGGGACCAATCACGTAATTCTGTGCGCCGACTGCGACAAACTGCGCCACAAATGCTGCCAGAATTAACCGGTATCCATAATAAGTTTGACGCAAAAATTCTCTCCTAGCATTGTGCGGGGTGGCAATAGATCACCAAGGGCACAACTTAGCTCAAAAGGCCTTCCGGCGGTTTTTATCGAGATATCGGCTCGGTTGTCAAAAGCCGCTGAAAGACTCGTGAACGATACTATCGCTTTATGATGAAAAACGACCATCACTGATAACAGCATCAAAGTCAGCCAGAATGGCTGCACTGCGAGCTGTATAATCTTGCCGAATTTCCGGATTTGTGAATATATAGAACCGATTTTCGGCGACACAGTCCAGCGCCCAGTCCGCAATAGTGTCGGGATTCAGCCCATTTTCGATCAATTCATTCATGCCTTTGTAACCCATATTCTTAGCGGGTTCATCGGTTGTCGATGTTAGTGAAGGGCGGTCGAACATCGCACTGTGGATGCCCGTCTTCACGTAGCCCGGACAAAGCACACTGACGCCAATATTATCGGCGGCCACTTCATCTCGCAAAGATTCGGAATACCCAACGACGGCAAATTTTGATGCCACATAGGGCGCAACTCCAGCCTGTCCCATAAGGCCTGCCATAGATGCCGTGTTAAGAAAATGCCCCCCCTCACCTTGCTCTCGCAAAATCGGTGTGAACACTTCAACGCCATGAGCTACTCCGATAACATTGATGTCCAAAACCCATCGCCAGTCTTCCATCGGGATTCGACCTGGCTTGCCGCCCATAGGAACCCCTGCGTTGTTCGCCACGATATGGACTTTGGCAAAGCGATCCAGCGTGGCTTGTGCTGCGGCTTTCACTGAATCAAAATTGCTCACATCGCAAACCACTGACGCTACATCCGCGCCGGTAGTCCGTAAACTATCCTCTGCCCGAGCCAGGTTTTCCGCATTCTTATCTGCCAGCATTATTTTTGCTCCTCGTCCGGCAAATGATTTAGCTAAAGAGTACCCAATGCCGCTGGCAGCCCCCGTAATAAATGCAACACGACCTGTGATATCTGTCATATATTTTCTACCTTTGAATGGTTCCAGCGGATCTCACTGGCAACTCATGTTTAATTCGAAATTTTTGGCCCGATGTGGCCTGGTACGTCAATAAGAAATCCATTACTGGAGAGGCATCACAAGCGCGAAAGATGCTCTCGCACAAACTCCATGCGGTCTTTACCCCAGTAGAGCTCCTCCCCAATGATGATTGACGGAACGCCAAAAACACCTTTATCTAATGCTTTGTTGGTTGAATTAATTAATGCCTGGCGTACAGAGTCGCTTTCAGAGCAGTCTTCAAACTCTTGCGGGTCGACATCTAAAGACGATGCGATCTTGCGCAAAGCTTCGTATTCGCCGATGCTGCCATCACTACGCTCCCAATAGGCGGCAAATATTTCGCGGATGAAGTCGGCCTCTTTTCCCCACTGCCGCATTGCAATGGCGCCGCGGAGCGCACGACTCGTCTTGATTGGAAACGCTGCGGGAACACTAAAAGGCAAATCATATTTTTTTGCCCATCTCATGAGATCGTCCCGCCGATTTGTCAGCTTAGCTCGTGGCTCATCCATCAAAACGTAGTTGTTCGATTGAAATACGTGGCCCACATTGAAGGGATGCCAGTGGATTTTTGCACCATATTGCTGTGCAATAGGCTCTAATAGTTTGATTGCGAAATAGGAATTGGTTGAGCCAAGATCCCAATATAAATCGATCTGCGGAGCCATTTTTGTCACCTCAAATTTGTTATTTTTTCAAATTAATATCGAATATGCTTATAAGCATCGCCCCGTGATCAAGTACATGTTCGTTTTTCCACTGGTGGAATAGGGGGCCAGTAATGCGATTATCGATGGCTAGGGTCGAGTTTAACTTTCGCTTTCGGCCGACCAATGATGTCTTCGGCTCCGCGTTATATTTTTATTCTGTTACCTCAACCAACGTCATCATTCCCAATGCAGAATGTTCGAGTAAGTGGCAGTGCAACATCCATTTACCGGTGTCGACAGGAACAACGCCAACCTCAATAGAGGAATCATAATCCAGCAATGCCGTGTCTCTATAGAAAGGCTCGTTCACCTCGACTCCATCCCGACTCAATACCTTATAAAACATGCCATGGATATGGATAGGATGATACAAGCCCGTTCCATTGGTAAAACGTAAGTGATAAAACTCGTGTTTTTTAAGCTGCGTTACCTCATGTTCACCGTATTGTTTGCCGTTAATCTCAAAATAGGCACCAGGACCAGAATTCCACAAAACCCCAAGGTTTATCTTAGTATCAAAATGGTAGGTGAAATCCACGGGCGTCTCTAATGCGCCTTCCCAACTGGGTATGCGGCTGTGCACTGGAATAGGGAATTTTTTTAAGTCGTCAGCCTTTCCTGAAATTCTGATCGTCGCCAATATGGCTGGACCCTCATGAACATCATCCTCTGCTTCTCTGTGGAAAAAAGTATTGCTGACCTCTACGAGCTCACTAGCATTCAAATTGTTAGAAATGGTCAAATCTATATCAATCCTATTTCCCGGTGCAATAACGAAATTGTCGACATCGAGTGGCTGTCCGGTAATATTTCCATCTACCGCAAAAATCTTTGCGTCAGAACCCTTAAATGAGAGGCTGTAGTTACGTGCATTTGAGCTGTTGATAATACGAATTCTTACTCGTTCTCCCGAGCGGGCCGTGTACGCTGGTTGTTCTTTGCCATTGACTGAGAGCAGGTTACCCAAGCGCCCTCCTGTATCTAAGGCCCGTTTACTAAAACTTTCATCAATGGCTCCGTCTTCGTCTAGCAGCCAATCATCGAGAACCCAAACCCACTCCTGATCATAAACGGGATCTGTTGGGGACTCGACAATTAACACGCCGTATAAACCGCGCTCCACTTGCTCGTGAGATCGCATATGGGGATGGAACCAATAGGTGCCGCTGTCGAGCGCTTTAAATCGGTATTGAAAGGTCTCTCCCGGTGCGACTGGCTTTTGTGTTACTCCGGGAACCCCATCCATATCGTTGGGGACACGGACACCGTGCCAATGAATCGTCGTTGCTTGCGGCAATTCATTTTTAAAGGAAATGCTAATCATCTCGCCTTGTTTGACTCTCAAGACTGGGCCCGGAATCTGGCCATTATAAGCCCACACATTCGTTGCTTTGCCGTTGCCTATGACTAGTTCCGTAGATGTTGCCGTCAGTTCAAACTGTCTCACTTCATTGCTGCTCGGAGCTGATCCCAAGAATAAATCGTAGTCTTTTACAAAGATGTCTTTATCAGCGCTAACGATCGGTCCGTAGCAGATTATGCCCACCGTGACTGAGAGAAAGCTCAGTTTTCGAAGGTGAATCAATGTTAGAAGCTGCCTAACTAGTTTCATGTAACTAAATTCTCTTTATTCTTCGTTGTGATGAAGTTTCTGAAATACCCGCTTAGGTAGTAATAGCTAGTAGGTACTAGCTTTTGGCCACAATCGCCTATGCATCGAAGCCTACAGGTCTTTCTAACAAGTGACAGCATCCCTTCTAGCTGCTTTGCGATAGCCTTAAAACTGATGCCTTGTACAAGCCTTGAAAAGGCAGCGACCGGACCAGTCGGCTGTACCTCCGGACCAGCGTAGCACGTTTTTCGTAATGAATTTGCTGCGGACATACCGGCTTTCGTTAGAGCTATTGTGAGGCGGTCAAAATTGCCGGTCCTGCGGCTGAGAGAAAAGCATCCAACAAAGCGGATTCATTCCAGTTCTAACCACAGTCTGGCCAGACCGCCTTTGTACTTAATGTGGGAAAACTCTAACCGTTCGTCTTATAGTCAATACGAATGTCTAGAAAGGCGCCCGCCTTCAAGGCTTTTTTCTTTTTTATAGCGATGTACGCTCTCGGTGAAGTCGCTGAAATACCTATGACTGGAACGACTATGAATGCTGCCAAGCACTACCTGAATACGCTAAATGCCGACTATCTGGCTGTTCATCGCCGTAAAGAAGATCTGTTTTGGACGACTTACATGGGCACCAGTGATGATCATAAAGGGTCCGCCGAGGCAGAATCGTCATGGGTGGCCTTTATCTCGAATACTGACCGGTTGACGGAAATCCGCGCTCAACTGGATGGTATGACTGAGGGTGACGATGCGGCTACGAAAGTCGGCTTGCAGGGTTGGTTGGCACTGTTTGAAGCCAATGTGCTGGAAACAGAAGCGGCAAAGAGCCTCAAGGCTGAATTGATAAAAGCAGAAGGTGAGCTGTTTGAAGCGCGGCAGGCTTACACGATGACTTATGTTGACCAAATGGGAGAGACTCAGGAAGGTTCTTCCCCTGTTCTGTCCGCCAATATTGGCAGTAATGAAAATGAATCTGTGCGTGAATCGTCTCACCAAGCGCTCTTGGATCTGGAACAATGGGTATTAAACAACGGCTTTATTGAACTGGTTAAGCTGCGAAATCAATTTGCTAAAGCACAGGGTTATCGGACATTTTTTGATTACTCGGTTCAAAAGACAGAGCAAATGAGTACTGAAGAATTGTTTGTCATCCTGGATGATTTTGAACAGCGCACACGAGACGGCAATTTAGACAGTATTCAAGCGTTGCGAGAGAAGCACGGTGAGAGCGCTTTGAAAGCTCATAACTTCCGTTTCACCTGGGGAGGCGACTCGACGCGGGAGTTAGACCCCTATGTGCCTTTTTCAAAGTCACTCCGGCAGTGGGTGGATTCATTTAGTCGGCTAAACATCGACTACTCCGAGGCTGTATTAACCTTGGATCTACTCGATCGAAAGGGTAAATATGCCAATGGATTTTGTCATGCTCCCGTCCCGGCATTTTATGATCAGTCGCAATGGGTTCCTGCAGTAGTGAATTTTACCAGTCTGGCGAAACCGTCGCAGGTGGGTAGTGGTTACGATGGTTTGGGCACCCTGTTTCACGAGGGCGGTCACGCGGCTCACTTCGCAAACGTTAAAATGAACGCGCCGTGTTTTTCCCAGGAGTTTGCGCCTTCTTCCATGGCTTTTGCGGAAACACAATCGATGTTTCTCGATAGCCTGATTACCGACGGGGATTGGTTAAAGTTATACGCAAAAGATAAAGACGGTAATGTTATTCCCGACAGTATCATCGAAAAAGGCATCAGTGAGCGACAACCCTTCAGATCCTATGGCGAGCGCGGCATACTGGTCGTGCCTTATTTCGAAAGAGCGCTCTATGAATTGGAGGAGGACCAGCTAAACGCAGAATCAATTACCTGTCTTGCGCGCGCGATGGAACTAAAAATACTCGGTCTTAAAACAGCCACCAGGCCTTTGCTATCGATTCCTCATCTACTGTCGGACGAATCGGCCTGTTCTTACCAGGGTTATTTAATGGCTAATATGGCGGTTTATCAGACTCGAGCCTATTTCATCGAACGATTTGGATATCTGACCGACAATCCGGAGATTGGCCCATTGCTCTCAGAGCACTACTGGAGACCGGGAAACAGTATTAGCCATGATGCGTCCATTCGCGCGCTGACGGGAGAGGGCTTTAATGCCAAATTTCTAGCTGATGAATGTAACCTGAGTACGACTCAAGCCTGGGAGCGTGAGCAGAGAAAGATCGCACAGGCGAAAACGCGAGTTGTTCCGGCGACGCAAAAACTCAACGCTAGCATAAGGGTCGTTGACGGCGACAAGGTTCTTGCCAGTAACGAAGTGTCGAATGAGACAATGTGTGAAGAATTTGAACGCTACGTTGAGGAAACATAGGGTTGAAGAAGCATCAAGTTGAAGAGATTTAGGTAAGCCCGTTTCACCCGCAGCATCGTTACCCCTGCTTGAGGTCATTCAAGTCAAGTTTAGTGTGCTGGCTAGGGATATCATTTGTTGTTGAAAGATAAAAAAAGGCTCCTGACTAATTCAGTCAGGAGCCTTTTTCCGCGTGGTCTGTTTCTACTCACCGCCCGCCTGCGCGATAAACTCTTTATCCTTGTCGGCATCCAGGTAGCGGAAGCTAAATGATGCAAACAGCATTTCCTGGAAAGTCTGCTCTCCCCAATATACCTCGATAGACGGGTCTGGGTTGGAAGGGTTCTGACTAGAATTATCGTAAGTCGTCGAATGCAGAATTTTGGTTCCTGCCGGCATAACCTTTGGCTCTGTAAAAGTGTAGTCGGTTTGCCAGTTGAAATCATAGTTGGGTACCGAGAGTAGTACTTCTTCCGTACCGTCTGGATAGTAAGCTATAAAATCTGAGGCGATGCCTCGGAAATGTGAATGTGGCAATACACTGTACAGTAGCGCGTCTTTTCTAAAGGTGTATTCTTTCGTTTCCGTATGGCGCTTGGTATTAGCGGGGATATGAATCTTGGTATTAGCGATAAACTGCCCCTGCATAATTTTTTCAGGTTTTTCCTTATGCAGCCAAACCCCTACCTGAGTCGCATCAACCGCTTTCTTGCCGTAGCTGGTGTAGTGCATTTGGAATTGGAACTTGGCCGTTTTAGGTACTAACTGGCCCGCACCTTCAGGATAGTAGCCAGCGTCGGTACCCGGCGCATACCCACCAATTCCGCCCATTGGCATAAACTTACGCTTGGCATCGGGGTTAGGATTTTTCATGCCAAACATTCCGATAACGTGGTGCAATGCTTGATTGTCGCCAGGAATGACTTCGGTACCGGCTACCCAAACGTCTTTATCCATGGGGTTATCGACAAATTTATACTGATAATCAACGACGCCTGTTGCAGGGACGTTGGTCGCTGGGATATCAATCACGAAATCGGGCTCGCCCATTCTGAACTTAGGCCATACGCGCTCGTCCTGAGCCAGTAAATCGGGGCCATCACCGCGGGGTGATCCTGCCTCTATCCAATGCACCAGGTCCTGAATTTGCTGGGTTGACAATGATCTGTCATTTGAGAATTCACCGAAGTGCGGGTCTGCGTGCCAAGGCGGCATACGTTTGGTGCGCACGACTTCACGAATCATTGGAGAGAAGCCCTTGATGATGTTGTAATCCTTCATCGCGAATGGTCCCATGCCACCGTCACGATGACAGGTTACACAGTTGTCGTAGAAAATGGGCGCGATAGTTTCAGAGTACGATATATTGGCGTGCGCGACTCGGTTCTTTTCCTCATTGCCGGGCATGTTGATTGCACAACCCACTGTCTCGACACTGGCTACTTTCACACTGTCACCGGCCAACACGTTGTCCAGTGCGTCAGTGAGGTAATGGTTATTTGCGGCCGATTTTTTCATCGAACCAGGGCCGTCGTTCATTGGTCCTGTGTAAACGACTTTCCATGTTTTTGGATCGACAACGAATATGTCGCCAGTTCGAGTCAAACCGAGTGATTCACCGATAATTTGGGTCTCGTCGATTAGAATGGGAATATCGATACCGATCTTGGCGGCTTCCGCTGCAATATTGGTGCGATTGTCCTTCAGGTTTGAGTTAATCATAAGAAACTCAACACCCTTGGTCGCATAGGAATCGCGAATTTCTTTTAATTCAGGCAGCGCACTGTGCACGGCAGGACAACCATTGCCTTGCACCATGAATACAATAGCTTTGGCATCCGAGGAGTAATACAGTTCGTGTGACACGCCTTCGTGATCGAGCAGTTCAAAATTATCCACTCGTTGGTTTGGGCTTAGTGCCAGCACTGGAAAGGCCAGTGTCAAAGCGAGCAGCAGCATGCTGATTTTCATCGATAGTTCTCCTTAATCTATTTACGATCAAATAGTATATGCATTAGATCAATATTTATGCAAAAAAAATCGGCCGGTACGCGCGCCTCTGCCTATTGTTCCCATCAGTAATGGTCTGGCGGAACACTCGATATATGTCTCGGCAACAGCAGTCCAAAATTCCATAAGCTATTAATTTCCATAGAAAATATCGAATTTCTAGCGCGTGAAAACAGCCAGTCGGCGGCGTTTTTTTACTGAGAATGTTGAGCGAACGGGGTTTGTTCGAGAATATTACAATGCATTAATCTAACGAAATTAGTAAGTGGTTGTGTTGATTGTGAACGTCGGCAGCCCCCGCAACCGTGATAATAAATAGAGACACTTCAATTGCTTAGGCTAATTGCTGAGGATAATGCGTACAAGAGTGGTTATCGCAGCCCCGACAATTTTAAGGGTAGCAATCAGTACTCAGTGCTTGGCGGTCACGAAGGGTAGGTGCTGATAATGTCTGCCAGCTGTGTTTCCAGCTCATCGAGTTGCACTGAATAATTTTGCCATTGTTCGAGCCCGCCTCTATAAATAGGCTGCCTGACCTGCTCAGAGCTTGCGGTTCTAACGGAACGTTTTGTTTCGTGAAATGATAAACAGGCTTCTTCAAATGGCAATCCACAATAATCCAGCATACGCCTAACCTGACCTTCCAAGTCATCGACGACCTGTTCATAGTGAACGCGCAAAATATGGCCTGGCAATACTGTGTCCCAATGATCCATTAAGGTAACGTAGTCGCTATAGTACTGCCCCACATCGTTAAGGTCGTAACTAAATGCCTGGCCTTCGGCGAAAAGCTGTTTATAGGCGCTAAAGCAACAGGCCATTGGGTGACGTCGGGCATCTATAATTTTTGCATTGGGCAAAATGAGTTTTATCAGGCCAATGTGACGAAAATTGTTGGGCATTTTGTCGATAAAAAACAAGGCACCCTTGCGATGAATCCGGGTGTCGGCAATAAACTGCTCGCCCAGTTTCTGAAGATCTTCTGCGTTTAGATCGGTCAGTATTTCCGGGTAGGTTTTTTCCCCAGCAGCCTCACCCTTGCGGCGAAGTTTTTGCGCCATAGACAAAATATTAGGTAGTTCGAGTGTTCCATCAACTTGACTGTGGGAAGACAGAATTTGTTCCAGCATGGTCGAGCCCGCTCTCGGCAATCCCAGAATGAAAATGGGATCGGCTGCGGGGTTGCCTTGTTTCTGATGGGAGGCAAAAAATTCTGCGGTACAAACTTCGCGCTGCGCCATCAATTCTGTTGTCATCTTCACTGCATCGTAGCCACTGCTATGGCTCTTTAGTTGATTTCCAAGCCGATAATACTCGAAGGATTTACTGAATGCGCGAGTGTCTTCGTAGGCCTTACCGAGGGCAAAATACAAATACACCCGCTCCATTAAGGTGTGCTCAGTACTACCCTCTTGTTGATGCATACGGTCAATTTCAGCTTCGCTGAATTCATACGTTTTCAAGTTAGCTAGAGAGTAATAGGCTTCGCCATGTTGAGGTCGGGCGGCCAGCGCTGCTTTATATGCTTCAACTGCCTGTTGGTAATGCCCCTGGGTTTTTAGGGCGTGTCCTTTAGATGTCAAGGTAATAGAGTCATTCGGCAGTCGCGCCAGTACTTTGTCAAAATAGTCGATTGCTTCGTCGTACTCGCCAGTTTGCATTAACTCAATCGCAACAATAGATTGGAACTGAGGGTTTTCCGGTGCCTGTTCCAGCAATTGTTTTGCTTCGCTCAGGGCCTCCCCAAAGCGCTGTCTTTTTCTAAGCACGCCAATGTAATCTATCCGAACTTGCTGGTTACCGGGTTCGAAGGCGGCGGCACTTTCCAGCAAAAATTCGGCCTCGTCCAGTGCTCCCAACTGTTGGCCGATGTCTGCCAGAAGGCGCATACCCTCGATATGGCGAGGATTTTTTTGTAGAAATTGGCGACAAAGGTTTTCTGCTTTTATTAATTTGCCTTGAGACAAAAGATCAGTCGCAGCGATTAGGTATTTGGGCGTGGCTTGCAACCGAGCCAGTTGAGCTTTGGCTTGATCGGCCGCCGGCTGATTGCCCAGAGAGCTAAAAATAGTCACCTGCGCCTGCCAACTGGCGGTCAGCGCGGGGTTAATTTTACAGGCGCGCGCAAAGGCTAACACCGCTGGCTCCAACTGGCTACCAGCCATTAGTAAATGCCCTTGCTCCTGATGGGCGCGACCATTGTCGGGATCAATAATGATTAAGCGATTCAACAATGTTTGCGCTCGTGTGTAATCCTTTTTGTAGCGATAACAAACCGCTGCCATATATAAGGCTTCAACATCATTGGATTGCGAGTCGGGCGCCGCATCGGACGTGTTGCCAAGAAGGGGAAGAAGCTCGGTAAGGGCCTGGTCAAATTGTTGACTGCTCATCAGCTTTTGGATTGACGACAGATCTCTACTGGTTTCTTGCTGTATCACAGGGATTCTCATTTGCGAAGGCGCGGGCTCAGGATTTTACTGCTTACTTCCTGTTTATCCTACTGGGGGTGAGAAAAAAATGGGCTTACCCAATAAAAACGCCCCGTTGGGGCGTTTTTATTGGCAGACTTGTGGTCTGCGAGCTTACAGTTTTTGAGCTTACAGATGTCGAACTCACAGTTTTCCGGCTTTCCGTTTCTGGGACGCCAAGGGATTAAAAGTGATAAGAAAATCTAAAACCTGCGGTCATCGGCCGCGAAACCGAGATGAGCTGATGGTCGTAATTAAAGTTACCGGAAACTTCAGCACGCTCGTCGGTCAGATTGTCGACATATAACTCCGCTGTCCACTGTTCGTCAGAAACCCCTGCAGTAACACCAAGCATTAGCCAGCTATCCAGCTTTAAGCGGTTGATGGAAATGATGTCTGTATAGACTTCATCAGAGTAAGAAAAATGAGGCATAACATGCGCGGTCATTCCAGAGGCAAGCGACCATTCATATCGGGCCTGAAGGTTTACCTGCAATTCTGGTGCAAAAGCCAGCTCATCGCCCTTGATTACATCGTTCGTAGGAACTAATACGTCTGTTACTTCTGTATCGAGTATCGAAAAGCCACCACTCACCGTTAGGCCACTCACTGAATAGGGCTGCCACACAAAGTCACCCTCAACACCTTTTACTTCAGCGTCAGCGGCATTTTCTACAAAAAACAAATTGGTAATGTTGGGATCGAATATACCGGATTGCATACTTTCTATTTCGATCATAAAGATACTGCCGTTAAAACGCAGCGTGCCATCCAGAAAGTCGGTTTTCCAGCCGAATTCATAATTTGTCACTTCGTCAGTATCAATGGTAAACGGGACAGTATAACCCGCACCATTGGTGGCGCCGCCGGGCCGGTTGAGAAAGCCCGGGCGAAAACCTTCTGACCAGGTAATGTAGTACAACATATCTTCGTTAGGTATCCAGGAAAAGCTAAGCTTGCCGATGACGCCGTCAGAATCAGACGTGTCATTTTTTCCGCTAAACAATTGGTCCAGATTGTTGCCTGCGTTGTTGTCAGTAGTCGCTCCAAAGTTACCAAACGAGCCTGCAGCACTGCCTTTTAGATCGACTTCAACATCATACCAGCGGGCGCCGATAGTGGTTGAGAATTGATCGCTTATGTCATAGCTCAACTCACCAAAGGCTGCGATTTGTTCGTCAGTACGCAGCACGTCGTTACGAAAAATAACCCCTTCAGCCCAAAGGCCTGTATTTTTGACCGACGCACCTTGTGCAGAATAGTTAGGGCCAAAGCCAACGGAAACACCGTCTGCAGCTATCGCGTGTTCTGAACCAGGATAGGTAAACGAATTGACTTCTCTGAGTTCAAGATCACTGTAATAGGCACCAAAGGTGGCACGTAGTTGTGACGATTGATCGGTAGAGAAGCGAATTTCGTGAGTTTGCACCTCGGTCTGAGTTTGGCTCTGTACAAATAAATTCGGGGCCTGACAAGTGCCGGAGGGACCACCGGCACCGGGATAGGAAACTGAATAATCGCAAACGTAGTAGGGTATGTACTGGCCGACAAATAAATAGTCGGTGTAATCGACAAACTGGTCGGTGTCTCGTTCGGTGAACGCGCCGGTGTAAACCACTTCCAATTCGGCGATACGCCCTTCTAACGTCCAACTGTAGTTGTCAAAAGTATCTTTCATGGTGTCGGGTTCGTAGCGTTGAATTTCCAAATCATCTAAATCAGGATCAACAAAGAAAACGCCATCGGTATCCAGGGTCTGCTGAGCAGCACTTACTAACAAGTCCCAGTCTTCATTTATATGCCACAGGGCACTAAAGCGACTACCCGAATACGTCGTTTCATTGAAATTTTTCTCTGTTCGAGCGCTGTTATCGGCCTTCAGAAAATTCACATTACTGAAGTCGGCAGTGGATTGGAAACCAGCACGGGCTGCACTAACTGGCAGGCCATTAGCGCGCATTGTGCCCGCGGGTCTAAAGCGGGCACTGGATGACGCGTCAACCGTTCCGGCAACATTATCGATATAACCACCCTGGTGATCGACGTAAGCTACAGCGCGAACGGCCAGATTGTCGCTGACGGGAATGTTAACGACACCCTCGACATTATTGCTGGGGTCACCTGACTTAGTATAGGCCGTGCCGAACTTAACTTTACCGCCAAAATCTGACGGGTCGGGTTTGTTAGTAATAAGACGAACAGTACCGGCCTGCGAGCTCGCGCCATAGAGCGTGCCCTGTGGGCCTGCCAGGACTTCGACTCGAGCCAAATCGGCTGTGTAGACATCAAGGTTTCGGCCCGGCTGTGCAAGGGGTTGTTCATCGAGATAGAGGGCAACGTTGGGTGACAAGCCCGCTACACCTGATGTGGTCAGATTCGGCGTGGTGGATGCGACGCCGCGAATATAGATGGTGTTCTGGCCTGGGCCACTGCCACCTGCGGTAACGCCAGGGAGCTGTATCAAGTAATCGGAGAAATTGGATACGCCCATTTGTTCCAGTGACTCTTCGCCAAGGGCAGTAACTGCAACCGCTATGTCTTGGGTGCTGGCTGAGCTTTTAGTGGCTGTTACGACAACCTCTTCAATCTGAGCGTGTGCATAAGTACTAATGCTGGCTGCCACTACGGCGCTCGCCAAGGCATTGCGTTTAAACATGTAAACTCCCTAATATTAAGTTTTAGTGTGGTTTGTTCGGGGGGTGGGGTGGTTATTATTTTGAACTCTAAATAGTTTATAGACTAAGAGGTTTTTATCAACCTGAATAAGCCATATTGCCGGAAAAACTGGCTATTTATAGCAATATAAGCGGAAAAAATATTAAGAGCTCTAACTATTTAATACCAATGAACAAGTGTTAAACTATAGAATTAATTAGACATCAAACTAATAATTGGCAATCCACCTATGAACCCACCCTCCAAGGAACGCTATCTGACCGATTACGAAACGGGTCAGGACAATCTCGAAATATGGGGCTTAGATGTCCATAATCCGGTATTTTTTGTCAGTGCCAGCCTGATCATCTTGTTTGTCGCAGCGACTGTTATGTTTCCCGAGCCCGCTAACGCCATGCTCAGTGAGATTAAGAACTGGTGTCTTAGCAATTTCGATGGCTTTTTAATGGGTTCTGCCAGTTTCTTTTTGTTATTTTGCCTAGTCTTGGTCGCGTCGCCCGTCGGGAAAATCCGGCTGGGAGGCGTTGACGCTGCGCCGGAATTTAGTTACGTATCCTGGTTCTCGATGCTGTTTGCTGCCGGAATGGGCATTGGGTTGATGTTTTGGGGCGTCGCAGAACCCATGGCTTATTTTAGCGGCTGGAGCGGCACGCCTTTTTCTGTTGAGGCCTTTAGCCCGCAAGCAGCTGATTTGGCAATGGCAGCTACCCTTTATCACTGGGGATTACATGCGTGGGCTATTTATGCAATTGTAGGACTATCGCTGGCTTTTTTCTGCTACAACAAAGGTATGCCATTAACCCTGCGCTCAGCCTTTTTCCCCTTGCTCGGAGACCGAATTTGGGGTTGGCCCGGCCACCTGATAGATATTGTTGCTGTGCTGGCAACCATTTTTGGTCTGGCAACATCTCTCGGTCTTGGAGCATCTCAGGCTGCCTCGGGCTTACATTTTCTGTTTGACGTCCCCGATACCCTCAATGTAAAAATCGGCATTATTATAGTCGTGACTTTCCTGGCCATTATATCTGTCGTAAGAGGGTTAGACGGTGGGGTCAAGGTGCTCAGTAATATCAATATGATAGTCGCGGCGCTGTTGTTGTTGTTCGTTATTATTACCGGGCCAACCATGGCTATCATCACCGGTATCGGTAGCACTGCTGTTGAATATTTCAGCCAACTCATTCCTTTAAGTATCTGGACTGGCCGCGATGATCAGCAGTGGATGCAAGACTGGACAGTATTTTACTGGGCCTGGTGGGTCAGCTGGTCTCCCTTCGTTGGTATGTTTATCGCCCGTATTTCTCGCGGCCGAACTGTGAGGGAGTTTTTGGTCTCTGTGCTTTTGGTACCAACATTGGTAACACTGGTATGGATGAGCGCTTTCGGCATCAGCGCATTAGAACAAGCACAAAATGGCGTCGGCGAGCTGGCCAATGGTATCAGTTCTGTTAGCCTCGCGACCTTTCAGATGCTCGAAAATTTACCCTTGGCGGAGATTACTACCGGGCTCGGTATTTTGTTGGTGCTTGTATTTTTTGTCACTTCTTCGGATTCGGGCTCACTGGTGATTGATAGTATTACTGCCGGTGGCAAGCTTGATGCGCCGGTGCCGCAACGTATATTCTGGGCGGTAATGGAGGGCTTAATTGCCGGTGCATTATTATTCGGCGGCGGCAACGCGGCACTGGGAGCACTGCAAGCTGGCGCAATTGCAACTGGGCTGCCATTTACCGTCGTTCTTCTGGTGATGTCCGTTACGCTCTACCGAGAATTGAACGTCACACTTCGCCACCAACGCTTGTCAATACAAGCACCAGCTTTGAAGTAAGCGGGTCAAATTTTTGTTATAGTTGCCGCCGGCATGTTCATGTGACAAGGCCAGACTAAACGACAACACGATGGGTATTTGCTTTGAACAATATTGATGAAGTTTTAGTATCACTGCGCCGAGTCATACGCGCAACGGATCTCCATTCTAAATATTTGGCGAAAACCTCGGGGCTGACCGCCCCACAAATTCTACTGTTGCAAACCATACGCGACAAAGGGCAGACGACAATAGGGGATTTAGCTAACCAAATAAGTCTTAGCCAGGCTACCGTCACGACTATCCTGGATCGACTCGAAAAAAGAGCGTTGGTTTACCGCGAGCGCTCGGAGCAGGATAAGCGCAAAGTACATGCTTATTTAACTGATGTTGGTATCGAAACACTAAAAGCGGCGCCCATGCCTTTACAGGAACACTTTACCCGGCAGTTTAATGACTTACAAAATTGGGAGCAAACCATGATCATTGCGTCATTGCAGCGGGTGGCTCAAATGATGGATGCGCAACACATTGACGCGTCACCGGTATTGGATATTGGCGCTATAGACAGGCAAGGCTCTACAACCGAAAGTGCCGAGCTCTTCTTGAATTCAGAACAAAGTTAGCGTCCAGTTTTACCTTCTTCGTTGGAAAAGGCGGGGTTATAAAAATGAAATATGGACAAGCGCTGCTCGGGTTGGGTTGACAAGGCCCCACACCCCATCGCTCCTTACCCACATTTGAGAACAACTCACAAACGTTGGGATTATCATTGGAACACATTTAATTGTGGGTTTCTTATCGAGAATGAGGTGACCCTTCATGCCTGTCGTCCCACGTATAGCAATCGGCGTAGTATTTTTGTTCGTCCTACGGTTAATAGCGCTTGGAAGGGATGGCGGATGCGGACCTGAGAATTGGCAGAATGACAACGCTAATACGGCTACAGTACGGACTAAAATTCTTGCTATTTATCGGACGAGAAATTTGATCTGCTTTGTGTGGATAAGGAGAAAACAAAGCTCTTTTACTTAGCTGCCATGTACTGAGTAGTCAGTTAGCGTAGTTATGGATTTCAGCAAACAGACCATCGGGGCAACGTTAATGGGAAAAAGTGTCTAAACTTACTACCAACCCAAGGAAGAATGTATGAAGTGGTTTTTAGTATTAGCGCTATTGAGTCAGAGTTCTATTGCCGCAGATGTCAATATTAGAGTTCCCATGTATTTCAATGGTGGCCACGTCTATTTTCTTGCACTTATAGAAAATGCCCTGAAAGATGCTGGCCACAAAGTCATTTATACAAAACAACTAGTGCCGCAAAAAAGAGCCATCAGAATGTTGGATACTGGTGATTTAGATCTGATTTGGCTGGTGGGTTCACTTGAAAGAGACGCCAGTTATGTCAAAGTTAACGTCGGCCTTACTGATGGCTTAATTGGTAACAGGATTCTTTTTATCGGAAAAGACATTCAAAACAAAGTTAACTCCGTTTCTTCCCTCGATGATCTAAAAAAAACCGGTCTCGTTGGTGGCTTTGGGAAAAACTGGTTTGATATTGATGTATGGAAGGCGAATGGACTCAGTTATTTTGAAAAAGATGGAGATTGGAAGGCGCTGTATAGGCTGGTCGAAAATAGAAGAGACGCCGACTACTTTTCGAGAGGGGTTCTCGAAATTTTGCAGGAACACGAAAAGAATGAGTTTTTAAGTATTGAACGGAATCTGCTGCTGGTCTACAACCGTGATCAGTATCTTTATATCGGCAAAAATGTTGCCGGCGCCAACGAGCTTAAAGGAGTTTTGGAGGACGCTCTAAAACAATACAAAGATTCTGGCAAGCTAGCTGCATTTATCAGATCTACGTATGCGGACACCTTTAAGGCGCTTAACGTCTCGGGTAGAAAGGTCATAAACCTCACGACACCAAAGTAATGGATTGGGCCCGACAGCTAATTCTTCTATCACTATCGGGTTCTAATATTAAGGCGCACCTTGCTCATCAAATTTATTTATTTGCTTTGATCCAGACCGGCGATAAACAATCGCAAATAATTTTTTTCGATAGGGATAAAGAAGCCATTCGACCCTCGTCATTTCCATGCCCCAAAGTCATTGAACATTTGGCATTTCCCAATTGAATGCATTCAGCGACTGCGACTTTCAAAGGGAGGTCTCTATTCGGCAATTTGTTTGTGCCCGTAATCCTCTAAATAAGCAATACAGAGCGGCTAGGAAGGAAATAGCCGCAATTACATGCAAAGGTAAAATACACGAGCAAAGATAAGAATCCACGCGTCATTGATTTTTACGACGGCGTACACAGAAGCGATGTTGATAAGTGGTGTTACATATTGGGGTAATTTGGACCACCAGCGCCTTCCGGTGTGACCCAGTTAATATTTTGAGCGGGGTCTTTTATGTCACAGGTCTTACAGTGCACACAATTCTGGGCATTGATCTGAAAGCGTTTATCCCCGTTTTCTTCCTCGACAATTTCATAAACGCCGGCTGGGCAATAGCGCTGAGCAGGTTCGTCAAATAGTGGAAGATTCTTGTCGATGGGAATATTAATGTCGGCAAGTTGCAAGTGACAGGGTTGGTCTTCTTCGTGATTGGTATTCGATAGGAATACCGAATCCAGTTTGTTAAAGGTCAGTTTTCCATCGGGCTTAGGGTAATTGATGATCTTGCACTGGTTCGCCGGCTTTAATGTTTCGTGATCAGGTTGAGGGTCTTGTAAGGTGAATGGCAGTTTGCCACGAAAAATATTTTGATCGAAAAAAGTGAATGCTGCACCAATAAACATTCCGAACTTATGCAGGGCCGGCGCGACGTTTCGAGTATCGTTTAATTCCTGATAAACCCAGGAGTTGTTCACTTTCTCGGTGTAATCCGTTAACTCGTCACCGCCTGTTTTTCCTGCTGACAGTGCGTCAAAGACGGCCTCGCCTGCTAACATACCCGTCTTCATCGCGTTATGGCTGCCTTTAATTTTTGGCATATTCATAAAGCCCGCTTCACAGCCTGCTAATAATCCGCCGGGAAAGGTCAGTTTGGGGATTGCTTGTACCCCGCCTTTGTTAATCGCTCGTGCGCCATAAGAAATTCGCTTGCCACCTTCTAAAAATTGTTTAATGGTCGGGTGGGTTTTCCAGCGCTGCATTTCATCAAACGGGCTTAAATACGGATTGGTATAGCTAAGATCGATCATCAAGCCGAGTGACACCTGATTGTTTTCCGCGTGATACAAAAAACCGCCGCCGGTGGAGCGGGTTTCGGTTAAGGGCCAGCCCATTGTATGGAGAACTAAACCCTCTTTGTGTTTGGCCGGGTCAATTTCCCAGAGCTCTTTTACGCCAATGCCGTAGTGTTGAGTCCCCGAGTCTCTATCGAGTTGAAAGTGTTTTATTAGCTGCTTGCCTAAATGGCCGCGATTGCCCTCAGAAAAAATAGTGTATTTTGCGATCAGATCCATTCCTGGCATGTAACCGTCCTTATGTTCACCATTTTCGGCAACTCCCATGTCGCCCGTTCCAATGCCCTTGACGCTACCGTCATCGCTATAAAGTACACGATCGGCGGCAAACCCTGGATATATATCAACCCCCAAGCTTTCCGCTTGCTCGGCCAACCAGCGGCATACGTTACCGAGGCTAATGACATAGTTGCCATCGTTATGCATGCCCGGTGGAGCGACAAAACCAGGCAGTTTCATGCCCTTATTGCTGCCAAACAAGAAGTGAATTTCATCGCCGGTAACCGGAACGTTCAACGGCGCAGCTTTTTCTTTCCAGTCGGGAAAGAGTTCATTGATCGCGGTGGGCTGCATAACGGCACCGGACAGGATGTGGGCGCCAACCTCGGAGCCCTTTTCAACCACACAAACGCTGATGTCTGTACCGGATTTTTCGCCGAGTTGACGAATGCGACAGGCCGCTGAGAGTCCCGCGGGACCTGCGCCGACGATAACAACATCAAACTCCATAGATTCACGTTCCACAGCCATAATCCTCTTTTTGGGTGAATAGAGCGGTGCCAGATTTGTTAGTCATAACGGCCGGAGACACAGTTAAGAGTTTCCATATCGCTCTTTTTTTCTCAATAACGTCACAAAACTTTGGACCAGTAACTTTAAGTTATTCGAACATTCTAACGTAAAATGCTTAAAAAACCGCATTCTCATTTTTCCCGCAAGCTGCAGATTTTACTGCAGAATCCCTATCGGTGTTGAAAATAGCAGGGCTAAATTATGGTTTCTTGGATTGTGATCATCATTTATAGGCTGGGTGCAGCAAATTCGGACGGGGTTAGCAGTGGCGATATAACGTGAGCTCATGTAGATTGTATGCCGGAAACCGTCGAAGGTATTAACGTTTAATAATAAACGATGATTGGCAAGTCTAGCTGGAAGGCTATCGCCATATTGGGGAAATAATGACTGAACAAAAAAAGATAAGTCGCGTAAATCGGTTTTTTAGACGCGCGGCATTGATTATCGGCTACCCGATTGCAGCGGTATTGGTGCTGGGAATTATCGGTTTGACCGGGCGGTATATTCAAACCGAATTAAGTTCACCGCCTGTGTCTAGTGAACATTTAGAGTATAAACAGAGTTATCTGCAAAGTGTTAAAGCCGCTCCCAAATCTGCACCGAATGTCATTGTAATCTTTTTTGATGATCTGGGCTGGGGAGACTTATCCAGCTATGGTAATAAAGTTATTGATACGCCGAATATCGATCAGGTCGCGCAGGAAGGTCTGCTGATGACGGACTTTTACTCGGCTTCGCCGGTTTGTACGCCATCACGTGCGGCTTTATTGACCGGACGTTATCCACCGCGTACCCGCACCGATCGTCACGTCTATTTTCCTGACGATCACCTGGTCGGAAAATTGCGTCGAATGATGGGTTGGGCCAACGCGCTGCCAAAAGAAGAAATTACCTTTGCTGAAGTCTTGGGGCAAGCGGGTTATCAAACTGGCATGATTGGCAAATGGCATCTCGGAGATAGTAAAGGTTATCGACCCAACGATTTTGGTTTTGAAAGCTGGTACGGCGTGTTGTTCAGCAATGATATGTTCCCGCTCAATATGTACCAGAATGAAACGGTAGTCATTAAAGATGAACGAGTGGGTTCTTTCCTCGCCAATGAGCGGGATGAGGCTAATCCATTGGCAGGCAAAGGCATTGATCAAACCGAGCTGACGCAATTGTATACGGACCAAGCCGTCGCGTTTTTGGAACAAAAGGGCGATCGGCCGTTTATGCTGTATTTGGCCCATTCATTCCCTCACGTGCCGCATTATTCTTCTCGGGATTTTGCCAATACGTCTGACGGCGGTGTTTATGGTGATGTGGTTGAAGATCTCGATCGCAGTACCGGGCAAATCATGGCAGCTTTAACTCGATTGAATTTGGATGATAATACCATTGTGATCATTACCAGCGATAACGGTGCAGACTTTAATGGCAGCCCCGGTGCTTTACGAGGGCGCAAAGGCGATATTTGGGAAGGTGGCCAACGGGTACCGATGATTGTGCGCTGGCCAAGTCATATTGCACCGGGAAGTATCAGTGGTGAGATGGCAATGAATACCGATATTTTTCCGACCTTGCTGAAATTGGCTGGACAAGAGTTACCCACTGATCGTGTCATCGATGGGAAGGACATTGCATCCTTATTAACAGGCAAAGCCAATTCCCCCCACGACAATGTCTACTATTTTCCGGTCATGGATAGCCTGCCAGGTGCCGTGCGTGACGATCGGTTCAAGCTCTTGTGGAAAACAGATGATGTCGGCCGAGGCCGGTCCCATTTCTCTCGATTAGGGAGCGATGCTGAAAACCATGAAATCAGGAATCTGTTTCCAAAAGAAGCAGAGCTTTTGGAAAAACGTCTGGGTGCCAAGCGGGACGAATTTAAGAAAACCCCGCGCGGCTGGTTGTAGCGAGTTTCTCTGATGCTTGCTGCGCTTAAGCCAGACGCACTTATTCTAGCCGAGTGAAATAGAGATATTTTAATACAATGTGATCTTGCCCGCTCTCGCGGAGCGGTATTTTATACTGGGTTTTAACAGCTGTATCAATGACAGTTTTATTGTCACAGCTCGCTAGTAAAAACTGTGTACTTTAGTGCAAGGCTTTAGCTGCTAAACTGGTCCCCGTCATTTTCGGCGTGGGATACCCTTACTCGGTTGAAACCCCACGCCCTCGTAAGGGCATACCACACCGAAAATGACTACTTTCGCGAAGGTGTTCTGGTTGTGATGAACCTGTCGGGTAGGTTGTAGCTGCAATTGGGCGTGAGGTTTCATCCGAAAGTAGCTACTAGCTGCCCGCTAGCGGTTTCAGTGTTTATGTTGTTCGGGTGAGATGTGGCTTGTAGCGATTAGTCACTTTTAAGCAAGCAGCAACGGGGCGTTAGTCACCAACGCAACCTACGGACTTTCAGTCCATGGTCGTTGAATCCCCATGTGAAAGGCGCCTCTCCACTCGGTTCGGCCTCTACAACACAGGTTCAGATTTGCTTTATGGTCGGCCTTCGCGGATCTGGTGATTTCTGTTTTATTTTTGTACGACGAGGATGAGCTTTTTCTCGGATAGACGTAAATACAATTATTATGATTAAGTTCAATGATTTACTGACCGAAACCGCGGCCGGTTGGCAGTGGCATCTACCGGCGCAATTTAATATTGCCTATGCCTGTGTGCGCCAGCATGTGGAGCAAAACCGTGGCAGAAAAACGGCCTTAATTATTGAAGACGATAAATTAGGGTCGCGCGAATTAAGCTATGAGCAGCTGGATTTGTTAAGCGGGCGCTTTGTTTATACATTAAAAGAACTAGGTTTAAGTTCCGATGACAGAGTCTTAATTCGCCTACCCAACTCGGTTGATTACCCCGTTAGTTTTTTTGCCTGTATGAAACACGGCGCGGTTGCGGTACCGACATCAACCTTATTGTCCGCCGCAGAGGTGGCCTATTTAGCCAAAGATTCAGGGGCCAAAGCCTTAGTCATCGACAAATCGATGTGGTCGGAATTAAAATCAATTTTCAATGAATGCGCTCAATTAGAATCCGTTTTGTTGGCGGGGTCCGGTGATATGCCGTTAGATATCCACGGTCTCGCCGTGCAAGTACTGGATATGGAAAAGTTGCTGAGCAGCAATCCAGTTATTGATACGATTGTCGCCAGTTCACCGAATGATCCCGCCTATTTAGTTTATACGTCGGGTACTACCGGCTATCCAAAAGGGGTGTTGCATGCCCATCGGTCGCTGATAGGCCGACTGCCTGCAAGCCGCTTCTGGTTTGACTTTAAAGAGGGTGACCGGATCCTGCATTCGGGTAAGTTTAACTGGACCTACGTATTGGGCTCGGCGCTGATGGATCCATTATTTCACGGACATAGCGTTATTGTTCACGAAGGTGAAAACAACGCTTCAACGTGGCCCAGGCTTATCAAAAAACATCACTGCACCATATTTATCGGTGTCCCCACCATTTACCGCCAAATAATTCAGAAAACGGAGTTTCAAGGCACCGATGTGCCATCCCTACGCCATTGTATGAGTGCTGGCGAGCACCTCAGTGACGAAATGTTACTCCGGTGGCGAGAGCGGTTCACGATGGATGTTTATGAGGCCATCGGTATGAGCGAATGCTCATACTATATTTCACATAACAAAGAGCGACCCGTCCGGCCCGGTAGTGCAGGGTTTGTTCAACCCGGCCACGAAGTTGCGTTGCTTAACGAACTAAATCAACCCGTGCAAGCGGGTGAAGAAGGCATGATTGCCATTCGGGATTCCGACCCAGGCCTATTTTTGGGCTATTGGCGATTGCCCGAAGAAACGGCGAAAGCGTGTTTCGATGGGTATTTTTTCACGGGTGATTATGCCCGCATCGATGACGATGGCTATATTTGGTTTGTTGGGCGCAAAGACGACATCATCAATACCTTTGGTTATCGTGTGTCGCCGCATGAAATAGAGCGTGTTATCAAAACTCACCCTGATGTTGCCGATTGTGTCGCCCTCGGTGAAGTAATCTCCAAAGAGAAAATACTCGTTAGCGTTTGTATCATCTTGACTCCCGATGCTGTGACGAGTGCGCAAGAAATTCTTGAATTTGGTAATAAACACCTCGCCCAGTATAAAACACCCAAAATCGTCCATTTTTACGACGATTTCCCGAGAACCAAAAACGGTAAGGTTTTACGCAAACAAATGTTGGCAGAAATTACAGAGAAACAGTTATCCTCGGCTGGAGAGGGTGCATAACAGCAGTGAGTGTTGAATCGCTTAACACCATCATACGACCAACAATTTGCCGACCACTTCCCACTGCTTAACCCAAAAGGTAGGCAGTCGGGGCGATTGTCTTGTGTGAAAACTACGGCCATGAATTCCGGAGATAGTGGCGTATGACCGATAAGAACGAGAGCCGATAATAAGCAGAAAATCCACCCACAGCGGTGGGTGAAATTATCATCTTCTCGCTGCGCTTATTACCGCGGTGGCATACCGTGTACCATCGTTAGTGATTTGAGCTCTGCGCCCGCTCTGCGGTGCGCCGACAGGGCCTGATATTCCGGATCGTTGTACCACGTCTCAGCGGCAGTTTCCGAGGGGAACTGAAATATGATCATGCGGCCGGGCCTGGGCTCGGTGCCTTCCATGTGTTTGATTTTATCGTCAAAAGTGACGAAAGAGCCGCCATATTTCTTTAACAGCGGAAAAAATCCTTTCTCATAGATTCTGTATTCTGTTGGGTCATCGTTCGGAACGAGGTTGGCAATCATATAAACCGGATTGTCTGACATCATGTGTTTCCTTTTTGTCTTATGTCTTTTCTAAAATAGGGAGTGGGGGTTTAGATCCCTTTCAACCAGCTGGCAACGGCTTGACCGATTTCAACCGGCGAATCTTCCTGGATAAAATGCGTGCCGTTTACAGTGACTTCCTGCTGGTTCGGCCAGCTACGGCAGAATTCGCGCTGGGCACCCACCAGAATAGAGCCTGGGTCCGCATTAATGAACAGTTTGGGAATGTCACTACCGGCCATGAATGTACTGTACTGATTCGCCAGCTCAACAACATTTTTGGGTTCGCCCTGAATGGGGATCTGGCGCGGCCAGTTAAGCAGGGGCTGACGATCGTCAGACTCCAGGTGTGGCGCGCGATAAGCATCCATTTCAGTATCGGTGAGCGTGCGTATAACGGAGCTGGGCAGTACCGCTTCGATGAACATATTGCGATTGAGAATCATATCTTCGCCCTTATCGGAGCGAAAGCCCTTGAAAATTCCCACCGCACCTTCTGGCCAGTCTGCCCAATCCACGGGCCTGACAATGGCTTCCATGTAGGCCACGCCTTTCACGACAGCGGCATTGCGCATGGCCCACAGAAACCCGATGCCGCTGCCCCAGTCATGAATAACCAGGGTGACATTTTTGTTGGCACCAATGGCTTCTAGCAGACCATCCACGTAGCTATAGGCCACTTCCAGGGTATAACGTTCGGGACCTTCGCTGGCGGGTAGTTTTTCGGAATCGCCCTGGCCAATTAAATCGGGGACGATCACCCGGCCGGATTCCACCAGTTCAGGCACCACGTTACGCCATAGGAAGGAGGAGGTAGGGTTGCCGTGTAGTAGTACAATAGGATCGCCACTGCCTTCCTCAACATAGGCGATTTGCTTGCCGTTTACAGTGGCAAACTTTTTCTCAAAGGGCATAGTTTCAGACAACATAGTTAGATCTCCTGATGTTAAAACGGAATAAGGTTATTAAGGACTGGGATTTTAGGCGCTACCGTTCTCGGGAAAAGAGTTTTAGCGAGTAGAACATTAGGCGACAGTGACATAACGAATACGCTCACGCCGCCAGCTCGAGCATAGATAGGCTCGTGTCGATGATGGATTTGAGTGCTTCGCGAGAGTGGTTTTTGCGGCTTTGTACACGTAGCCCCAGATTGATGGTCATCACCATAGACGCAAGTTCCTCCGGTGTACGTGCAGTGCTCAGCTGGTTATGCTGCTGCGCCAGTTTGAAGGACTGTACAAAGGCATTTTCAATAGCATTGAGTTTTTGCGTCGCGAGTTCGTTCAGCTCCGGATCGACATCGGCCAATTCGAGAATGGTATTAACCATCATGCAGCCTTGCTTTGCTTTTCTTTGTGATACATCCAATACCGTCGCCTCGAAAAATGCGCGGGGCAGAGCCATCGGAGGCTGCGTTTTGGCGTTTTTGTCAGCGATAGCGAGAGTTCGGTCGCCAAATAGTTCCAAGCATTCTATGAACAACTGACGCTTTGTTGCAAAGCTCGCGTAAAAGCTGGAGCGGGCTATGCCCATAGTCGCCAAAAGATCAGGTAGCGAAGTTGCCGTATAACCACGGGACCAAAATAACTTCATGGCGGCTTCCAGGGCTTTCGTGCGATCGAACTCTAGGGATCTGGCCATCATTGGTCTCTACAGGGAAAGAGTAATTATTCTGAACCAATTGGTACAGAATGGCAAGATTTTTCAGTAAACTTCGGAAATGATGGAAATAACAGCAATGAGGTCACCCCGACCGATGGTCTCAATTTTTAAAGCCGGACTATCGGCTTTTTTAAATTTTTTGAAAAACTATCAGCTTCGCCGCATGGCTATTCGCCACCGGACACTTTCGACTATACAGAACTGGCAAGTCTGTCGCTACAGACTGGCAGTGAGGCGCTGCCTGAGCTCCTCGCTCAGATCGTAGAAGCAGAACGGGTTGCGGGATAATTATCTCCGACGCGCTTTGTCGCTAGCGGTTTTTCGGACTGCTATGTAAAAGACCTGACAGAAATACCGTGAAAGGCCTGATGTCCTTATCGACACTGGCGCTTTCCAGTGCAGCCATGTATTCCGCTCTCTTTTCGACCGGGATGATGGTCCAGGGATAGCCGCCTGAGGCCATCATAGTGTTCATGAGGAAGCGTCCGATTCTGCCGTTACCGTCCATATAAGGGTGGATATAGACGAAGAAAAAATGTCCCAGGACAACACGGACAGATGCTTCCGGCTCATCTCCAAGTAAATCAAAGAATGCTGGCATAAGGTCGCGTACGGCTTCCTTACTGGGCGGTACGTGCTTGGATCGTCTGATATATACAGGGCTGTTCCTGTAACCTGCGAGGTCGCCAGCGCGCAAGATGCCGGCCGCGACACTTGGGGCAAAGAGTTCCCGGTACCAGGGGCCATGATCACGGCTTATTATCTGTCCGGCGTTATCTCCATTCAGAATTCTTTCAATGCTGTCTTCTACCGCCTGAAAAGCTTGCCAGTACCCCCGCGCTGCCAGCGCATCGCGGTGGTTACGGTCTTCTTCATGCGTGTCAGGATTCCACTTACCACCGCGAACACGCTCTATCAATTCAAGGCTGACCCGGTAACCTTCGATAGATAGGGAGTGATAAGCGTCGGAAGTATAGAGCCCCTCGATTTTCTTTGCGTAGGCTTTCTTGTCTTCGGGAATGCCCGGTGCTTCCGGGAAATTCTCAAGGACGACTTCACGCATGTTCTGCCACATGAGGCTCATGCGTCCTACATAGGGCGAGGGCTCTCTTTTGGTAAAGCGTATCGGGCTGGGGGTTTCGAATGGATCATTCTCTCGAATAGTGTAACCAGCGACCTTCATTGTTTCGATAATATTGTCGGCTATGCCGTTTCTGCCGATATTTCGAAAGGCTCCGGCGAGCCTGCCCGCTATGGTGCTATGCCCGCCCTCTAAAAGGCGTTCAAGCAATTCGGATGCGTCGCCTATCATTGCCAGAGCGGTGCGGAGGTCGGTCGGATTTTGCCGGTAACTTGCTGGTGCATAGGCAATCAGGGCCGCTGGCAAGGAAAACAGGCGTAAGCGGTCTTTCATATCTGTATCGCCCTTGCGGGGTAAATTGGCACGTACATCTAGTAATGACGTTTCATGGGGCAGATTCGTGACGTTATTTGTTTCTTTTTTTGTCCTGACGAGAAGCTGTCCGGGGACGGTCATGTTTCCGGTATGGAGTGCCAATGATTGTTCCGGTGATAAACACCAACGTTCACCAAAGCGGCTCTCAAGATACGAGGCGCAAAAATCCCAGAAGGAGGCATACCAAGAGGTGCTCTCCCCGGAGGTTTCATCTGGACGGGAAGGGATGTACCAGCCCTTTATGACTTCCTGCAGGAAGCCATTTTTCATCAGTCTTTCGCGATGGGTTCTACTGAGATTGCGTGACCTGATGGCGACAGTCCCGCTATCTTGCAGTTTTTTCAGGGCCTCTAAAGACTCTGCCAGTTTTTCAGATGGAGTGGCCATGCTGCTGCCGTTCTCTTGTTAATTGCTTGATTAGTGTCCTGACTCTGAATAGTGTGCTGTCCGGCTACTAGTTTATTGAGTTGTATGCTATTTAGTTTATTGCGTCTAACTAATTATAGTTTAATGTGTTGATTGCATTCTAGTTTATTGTGTATTTTTATTTGCTGCCCGTTATAAAGAGGGCTGCTAGCGTGTCGGATAAGAAGCTATAAGGCTCAACAAAAAACTCGTTAAAATCAGAGAAAATGCAGCGTTTAGCGTCTATCGTCTGCGATAAATACATAAAAACCCGAAAAAAATTTGTGTCTCTGGGCGTATTGTGCTGTTCTAGTGAGAAATAGCACCACCTCACGGGAGAACTATGTCGGAGCAAGGCGACCAGCGACTTTTGCTAACGGCTAGTGCCAGTTTCATCATGACAGCGGGATATTTTCCCTTTTTAGGGATAAATGCAGATCGATTAAGCGGCCGGCGCATATCGTAAATGATCTATCGGGGAAATTTGAGATAGCTTCGGTTAGCCGGCGACAATACCAGCATCGTGAAAGCGCCCGATCTCGCCGCTACTTAGCCCT